>NZ_JAQMHU010000034.1:0-32448 GCF_028307415.1 Curtobacterium uvaldense
GGGCGGCCCGCAGCGCGGGGGCGCGGGGGGGCGCCGCAGCCGCGACGCCGCCGCGCCGCGCCCGAGCTACTCCCCTGCGGTGAGGGCGCGGAGCGCCTCGGGGTCCGACGCGTCGAGGAACTCCGTCAGGCGCTCGGGCTCGCCCGGCTCCTCGATCGCGGACGCCGCGCGGCGCAGGGCGAAGAGCGCCCGGAGCACGCCGCGGTTCGGCTCGTGCGACCACGGCACCGGCCCGGCACCGCGCCACCCCGCCTTCCGCAGGGCGTCGAGACCGCGGTGGTACCCGACGCGGGCGTAGGCGTAGGACTCGAGGGTCGCGCCGCGCGCCCAGGCCTCGTCGGCGAGGAGCGCCCACGCCAGGCTCGAGGACGGGTGCGACACGACGACGCTCGACACCGGGGCGTCGGCGGCGAGCGCGGCGGTCACCTCGGGCTCCTCCGGCAGCAGGGTCGCGGGGTTCGCGGTCGGGTTCGGCAGCAGGTTCTCCGGCATGCCCCCAGCCTGTCACCTCTTGCCGAGGAGCGGCGTCCGCCCTACGGTGGGTGACACCTCGTCGTCGCGCGGGGCCACCGGGGCGGGAGACCGACCGGCAGCACGGGTGGCGGACACGGGGGTCCCCGACGGAACGAGCAGCCTTGCAGTCGATCACCGGTACCGCGCAGTCCTCGCGCTGACACCGTGATCGTCGCGCCCCGTCGGGCGCCCTGGTCGTCGCGCCCCCTCGGGCGCGCCCGTGTGCCGACCCCTCCGGTCGCCGCGGGGCCGGTGTCGTGCGCCCAGCTCACGATCCGGGAGGCACCACCATGCCCGCAACACCGTCCGTCGTCCTGCACGACCTCACCTTCACCTGGCCCGACGGCACCGTCGCGCTCGACCACCTCACCGCCGCCTTCGGCCGCGGACGCACCGGCCTGGTCGGGAGGAACGGCGCCGGCAAGTCCACGCTGGTCCGGCTCGTCACGGGCCGGCTCCAGCCCACGTCCGGCTCGGTCAGCACGACCGGTCCGGTGGACCACCTGCCCCAGCGGCTGCACGCCCGCCCCGGGGACACCGTGGCGGACCTGCTCGGGATCCGCACGACGCTGACGGCGCTCCGAGCCGTCCTGGACGGCGACGCCTCGGCTGCACACCTCGACGCGGTCGGCGACGACTGGGACGTCGAGGAGCGTGCCGCCGCAGCGGTCGCGGACGTCCCCGGGCTCGACGGCGACGACCTCGACCGACCCGTCACGACCCTCTCGGGCGGGCAGGCCGTCCTGGCGGCCGTGGCCGGCATCCGCCTGCGGGGACGACCGATCGCACTGCTCGACGAGCCGACGAACAACCTCGACCGGCGGGCCCGCGCGGCCCTGCTCGACCTGGTCGACGGCTGGCGCGGCACCCTCGTCGTCGTCGGTCACGACCGGGAGCTGCTGGAGCACGTCGACGAGACCGTGGAGCTCCGGAGCGGCTCGGCGACGGTGTTCGGCGGGACGTTCAGCGCGTACGAGGAACACCTCGCCGTGCAGCAGGCAGCCGTCGCCCGCGAGGTCCGCGTCGCCGAGCAACGGCACCGCGCGGAGAAGCGGCAGCGCATCGAGGCCGAGACGACGATCGCGCGCCGGGCGAGGGCGGGCGAGAAGGCGGGCCGCTCGATGCCGAAGATCCTGGCGAACGAGCAGCGGAAGAAGGCGCAGGAGACCGCTGGTCGGCTCCGGACGGCGCACGGTTCGGCGGAGGCGCAGGCCCTGTCGGCGGTCCGGGAGGCCGAACTGCGCCTGCGCGACGACGAGCCCCTGCACGTGGCGCTCCCAGACCCGGACGTGCCGGCGTCACGGCGCATCGCGACGATCACCGTGCGCGGGCGGGACACCGTCGTGCAGGGCCCGGAACGCCTCGCCGTGACGGGCGACAACGGCGTCGGCAAGACGACGTTGCTCGACCAGCTCGTCGGGAGCCCCACCGCACGGGACCACCCGGTCCCGGACACCGCGGCGGTGCCGCACGTCGACCGGATCGGGTACCTCGCGCAGCGTCGGGACGGACTCGACGACGACGCCACCGTGCTCGAGAACGTCCGGCGGGACGCCCCGCACGTACCCGACGGGGAGCTCCGGAACCGACTCGCGCGTCTGCTCGTCCGCGGCGACACGGTGGACCGGCCCGTCCGCTCGCTGTCGGGCGGGGAGCGCTTCCGGGTGGCGCTGGCCGCGCTGGTGCTCGCAGACCCGCCGCCGCAGCTCCTGGTGCTCGACGAGCCGACGAACGACCTCGACCTGACGAGCGTCGACCAGCTCGTGGCGGCGCTCCGGGCGTACCGCGGCGCCCTCGTCGTGACCAGTCACGACGAGACCTTCCTCGAGCGGCTCGACCTGACGGGTCGGATCGCGTTGCGGTAGCCCTTCCGCGCCGGCCCGGCCGGCGGCTACCGCTTCCGGGTCGGCCGGATCGCGACCGACTCGATCGTGCCGCGCTCCGGCAGGTCGACGACGGTCCGGACGGCCGCGGCGACGTCCTCGGGCGCCAGGTAGTAGGCGGTGTCGTAGTCCTCGCCGAGCTTCTCGGTCAGGGCGCGCTGCATGTCGGAGTCGGTGCGGCCCGGGTGCACGCTCGACACCCGCACGCCGTTCGCCCGCTCCTCCTCGCGCAGCGCGTCCGCGAAGGCCCGGAGCGCGAACTTCGACGCCGCGTACACACCGCCGCCGGGACCTGCGGAGAACCCCGAGCCGCTGTTGATCGGCACGACGATGCCCCGCGCGGCCCGGAGCGCGGGGAGCGCCAGCCGGGTCAGTTCGGCGACCGCGAAGACGTTGGTGGCGAACACCTGCTCCCACGCGTCGCGCGAGGTGTCCGCGATGCGGGTGCCCTGCTCGACCCCGGCGCTGTGCACCAGGACGTCGAGCGACGCCGGCAGGTCCGGCACGTCGCCCGCGCCGAGGTCGCCGACGAACGGTGACGCACTCGGCAGCTCGGCCACGAGCGCGGCGACCGCGTCGGCGGAGCGGCCGCCCACCAGGACGTGGTGGGTGCGGCCGAGCTCCAGCGCGATCGCGCGGCCGATGCCGCGGGTCGCCCCGGTGACGAGTGCGGTCGGACGGTCAGCGGAGGCGGGAGCGGTGTCGGTCATGCGTCCCACCCTACGGAGCGGGCGTGGCGGACCGGCACCGCGCCTCCCGGCTGTGGAGGGCGGTGCCGGCCGCAGCCGCTGTGCAGGAGCCGGTCAGTCCTTCGAGCGCCCGGCGCTCTCGCGGATCCTGATGCCCTCGAGCACGTCCTTGGCGTGCTGCTCGTCCTGCTTCTCGATCTGGCGGGTGTCGCGCTCGGGGAGCTGGATGTCCTCCTCGGCCCGGATGCCGGCCTGCAGCTGACGGCCGCGCTCGAGCTCCGCGTCGAACTCCGCACCGAAGAGCAGCGCGTTGTTCGTGATCCAGATCCAGAGCAGGAAGACGATGACACCACCGAGGGAGCCGTACGTCGCGTTGTAGTTCGAGAAGTTGCCGACGTAGAAGCCGAAGCCGACGCTCGCGATGATCCAGATCGTGATGCCGACCAGCGCGCCGCCGCTCACCCACTTGAACTTGGACTGGCGGATGTTCGGGGCCCAGTAGTACAGCACCGCGACGACGACGATCATGATCGCGAGCAGGATCGGCCACTGCACGATCGAGACCACGAGCGCTGCGGCGTCGCCGAGGCCGATGACGTCGCCGAACGCCCGGGCCAGCGGTCCGGAGACGAGCACGAGGAGCCCCAGCACGAGCAGCACGACGGTGAACACCGTGACGCCGAGCATGGTCGGTCGGAGCTTCCAGATCGGCCGGCCTTCACGGACGTTGTAGATGCGGTTCATCGCACGGCCGAAGGCACCGACGTAGCCGGAGGCCGACCACAGCGCACCGAGCACACCGACGATGAACGTGATCGGCGCCGCAGGCGAACGGACGAGCCCCTCGACCGGGTCACGCAGGAGGTCGGCGACCTGCCCACCACCGACGTTCGTGACGACGTCGAGCAGGGTGTCGATCGTGTCCCGTGGGTTCGAGACCAGGCCGAGGATCGACACGATCGCCAGCAGACCGGGGAAGAGCGCGAGCACCGTGTAGTAGGTCAGGCTGGCGGCCAGGTCGGTGCACTGGTCGCTGGTGAACTCGCGGAGCGTCTTCTTCAGCGTGTACGTGAACGACGGCTTCGTGAGGTCCGTCGGGCTGTCCGGCTTCCGGGGGTCGTCCGGTGCCGGCTTGTGCTGCATCTCCTGCTGGAGGGTCTTGTCCTTGTGCGCCATGGTCTAGCCCTTCGCCTTCGCGAGGGCCTTCGCCGCCGCCTTCGACCGCGCGGCGGCCTGCTTCCGGTTCTTCGTCGCGCGGCGCTGGACCGCGGCGATGCCGGCCCGCTGCTTCACGCGGTTCTTGTGCACCGGGTCGCGTTCGAGCGACTCCTCGGCCGCCTTGCGCCCGGCCTTCCGTCCCTTCCGGCCGCCGCGTGCCTGGTCGGCGTCGAGTTCACCGCGCGCGCCGAAGGGCAGGAGTGCGGTGAACGCGGTCGACACCGCCGGACGGTCGAGGTGCCCGGCGTCGGTCCGCCCGATGCGGGTGCCGAGGACGATCGCCGCGATGCCGGTCGCCGCGGTGACGCCCATCGCGATGAGCGGCGTCGGGTCGCGGTGCCAGCGCTGCCGGGCCTTCGCGAGCGCCAGCCGGGTGCGCGCGGGCACGTCGGAGCGCCGCCGGATCTCGCTCACGCTGTCCGTCAGGCGTTCGCGGGTCCGCACGTTCGCGAGCTCCAGCTCGGGGATGCTGTCCTTGGCCATGCTTCGTGCCTACCAGGCGGTCCCCGGCATCGCACCGAGCGACCGCGGTCTACGGTGCAGCCCATGCTCTTCCGGGACGTCGCCGAGGGGATCCACCGCCTCGAGATCGCACACACCAACACGTACCTCGTCGAGACGGGCGACCGCCTGCTCGTCGTCGACGCGGGGCTGCCCGCCGCGTGGCCGCACCTGCTGCTCGCCGTCCACGACCTCGGGTACACGCCCGCTCGGGTCGAGGCGCTGCTGCTCACGCACGGGCACTTCGACCACGTCGGCACCGCCGCCAGGATGCACCGCGAGTGGGGCACGCCCGTCTTCGTGCACCCGGGCGACCGCGACCTGGCGGCTCACCCGTACTCGTACCGGCCGCAGACGAACCGCTTCGGCTTCGTCGCGGTGCACCCCGGCGGACTCGCACCGCTCGGTCGGATGCTGCTTGCCGGTGCGGCGACGGTGGACGGGATCGCGGAGACGCAGCCGCTGGTGTCCCGCGCCGACGTCCCCGGCAACCCGTGGATCATCGAGACGCCCGGGCACACGGACGGGCACGTCGCGCTGCACTTCGCCGACCGCGACGCGCTGATCGTGGGCGACGCCCTGGTCACCTTCGACCCCTACACCGGTGGGATCGGGCCGCGGGTGGTCGCGCCGGCCGCGACGGCGGACGTCGACGAGGCCGTCGCGTCGCTCGGTCGGCTCGAGGACACCGAGGCCCGGCACGTGCTGCCCGGGCACGGCCCCGCGTTCTCGCGGGGCGTGCGCGCCGCGGTCGCGCAGGCCAGGAGGGTGGCCGGCGCCGCGTAGCGCCGGGCCCGAGACCCGGGCCTGGCGACGGCCCTCGCACGCACGCGCACGAGGACCGTCGCGCAGCGCGAGTCCCGCGGCAGTGGTGCCGGGCGGACGTCGGACGGGAGGCGCGCGGCGGCCCCGCCCCGCGCCTCCCGTCCGTCGTGACGTGCGTCCCCGCGCACCCGTTCCTTCCCGGAACGGTTGCGATGGCTGGTGAGAACGGGCGTACCTGGTCGAACGGATCGACCAGGTACGCCCGGATCGACCAGGTACGCCCGGAACCACCCGAGCCCGCGACGCCCTACTCGGGCAGGACCACGTCCTCGGGGCGGCCGGAGGCTGCCGAGCGACCAGCGGCCTCCATCAGCGCCAGGCTCCGCAGGTTGTCCCGGCCGCTCGTCTCGGGAGCCGGGCCGCCCTCGACGGACCGGGCGAAGGCCTGCAGCCCGCCCTGCCGGTCGGTGTGCTCGAGCGTCGGGAGGTCGACGGCCTCGGCCTCGGCGTCCTGGTCGGCCCGCAGCGTCACGCGGTCCCCGGCGATCTCGCTCGGCGATCCGTCGCGGCTCGTGAACCAGATCTCGCCGTCCTCGCCCTGGATGCTCCACTCCCCCGCCCACGCGGTCCGCGGAGCACGCGAGAGCCAGCTGCCGCGGTAGCTCACGACGAGACCGTCCTCGAGCTCGATGATCATCGACGTGACGGCCTCGTCCTGGTACTTGCTGTGGCTCGGGTACGACGCGCGGGCGTACACGCGGACCGCCTCGAGCCCGGTGATCATCCGGAGCAGGTCGAAGTGGTGGATCGCCATGTCGTTGATCATCGGGTGCGGGAACCGGTAGTGCGGGTAGGTCTCGACGGGCTGGTCGTTGTCCCACTGCCGGAAGTCGATGCTGATCGCGGACAGCTCGCCGAGCTCCTTCGCCGCGAGCAGCTCCTTGACCGCGCGGGGCGCCGGGTACCAGCGGTAGTTCTGGCTGACCTGCAGCACGAGCCCGAGCTCCTCGGCCCGACGGACCGCTGTGAGCGCCTCGTCGGTGGAGTTCGCGAACGGCTTCTCGACCAGGACGTGCTTGCCGGCCTCGAGGGCCTCGAGCGCGAGCGGCACGTGCGTGACGGCCGGTGCGGTGATGACGACGGCGTCGGCTTCGACCCCGGCGAGCGCCTCGGCGAGCGAGGCGAAGGCGGCGGATGCCGGCAGGTCGAGGTCCTCGCGCACGGCGTCCAGCGTCGCGGGGACCGGGTCGACGAGCCCGACCACCTCCACTTCGGTGACCTGCGGGATGGCGGTGCGGGCCCAGTTGCCGCCCCACCCTCCGAGACCGACGTGGATGATGCGGACCGTCATGCGTGCACTCCTTCGTGACCGGCGCGCCACGACTCCCGCGGCGCGTGCGTCCAGTCTGTCAGGCCGACGACGAGTGTCGTGCAGCCGCACCCACCGCCCGCGCAGCAGCCTGCGTCAGTGCGTCCAGGCGTAGCCGATGAGGGCCATCGTGACGATGAACCCCGCCAGGTAGTTGATCCAGAGGAACCGCTTCCATCCCGCGTTCGCCGCCTCGGCCCCGGCGTCGGTGATGTTCCACCACGGCAGCACGTTGAGCGCGTACGGCACGACGACGATCGCCGCGATCGGCCCCGGGAAGTCCGAGAACAGCAGCGCGACGCCGGCCACGAGGTACGCCACGAACGCCAGCCGGACCGTCGCCCGGGCGCCGATCACCGTCGCGACGGAGCCGATGCCGCCGGCCCGGTCGGCCAGCACGTCCTGCACGGCGCCGAACGCGTGCGAGGCCACACCCCACAGGAAGAACGCCACGCAGACGGCGACGAGTGCCCCGGTCCAGTGCGGCCCGGCGAGCGCCAGCCCGTAGACCGCCGGTGAGACGAAGTGCGTCGACGACGTCAGCGAGTCGAGGAACGGCTTCTCCTTGAAGCGCAGTCCCGGAGCCGAGTACGCGATCACCGCGAAGACGCTGATCGCGAGCACGAGCCACGACCACGGCCCGTTGCCGCTCAGCGCGCCGAGCACCACGAGTGCGACGAGGAACGGGACGTTCGTGACGACGACCGCCCACAGCGTGGTGCGGTGGACGCTCTTGTCCAGCAGCGCGCCCTCGACCCCGCCCTTCCGGGGGTTCCGCAGGTCGGACTCGTAGTCGAAGACGTCGTTGATGCCGTACATCGCCAGGTTGTACGGCACGAGGAAGTACACGACCCCGACGAGGAACGCGACGAGCGAGAAGCCGCCGCCACCGTCGACGCCGACCCCGCTGCCGAGCAGGTACGCGGCGCCGAAGGGGTAGGCGGTGTTCACCCAGCTGATCGGTCGCGACGACACGAACAGGGCGCGCGCGGTCGACGGTCTGGAGGCACTGCTCACGGTCACGGGGTCTCCTCCGGTCGACGGGGTGGCTGGGTCGGCGTTCCGACCGTACCGGTCCCGCGTCCCGCCCCGCGGACGGTGGGGTGCGCGGACGACCGGGCCCGCGGCCGCTCGAGCAGGACCCAGCAGCTCGGCAGCAGCAGGGCGGCACCGAGCGAGTAGGCCAGGTCCTCGACCGGGAACAGCCCGACCCGGGCGCCGGAGACCAGCGCGTCGTCGTACGCGACGATGCCGAGCCCCACGATCACGTTGTTGAAGACGCCGGTCATCAGGAGCAGGACGACGCCGGCCGCCACAGCGCTGACGACACCGCCCACACCGACCCACCGGCGACCGGCCCGCCCACGACCGGCCTGTCCGCGACCGGCCTGTCCGCGATCGGCTCCGCGGCGACGGGCCGACACGACTCCGGCCGCCACGGCGACGAGGGCCGCGAAGGCCAGGAACGGCACCGCGAGCAGGGCGTACGTCGCCGTGCCGGTCACGAGCGTCGCTCCTCGTCGGTCCCGGCCCGGGACCCGGCACGGTCGAGCCGCCGGGCCACGACCGGACGCAGGGCACCGAACAGGTCCATCGTCGTCCAGCAGAGCAGCACGAGGAAGAAGACCTCCTCGAGCGGGACCTCGGGCGCGAGCAGCACGCCGGTCAGCAGGTCGCCCTGCCCGATGAAGAAGATGCCGAGGTGCACGCCCGCGATGTCCCACACGAGGAAGAACACGAGCCCGATCACCATCACCGCGGCGGCACGCAGGGGGCTGCGCCAGAAGAACAGCCGGTACCGGGCGTCGAGCACCGCGATGCCGGCGATCGACACCACGAGTCCGGCGAGGTACGCCCCCGGCATCAGCCCGCGGTCCGGGCGGACCCCGCCGTCGACGACCCGGCGGGCCCCGACGTCGGTGCCGGCAGCGGCGTCGGCAGCGGTTCGGTCGACGTGTCGCCGTGGATGCGCTTGAGCAGCACCTCGGCGCTGATCAGGCACATCGGCAGGCCGATGCCCGGGGTGGTCGAGGCGCCCGCGTAGTAGAGGCCGTCCACCTTGCGGGAGACGTTCGCCTCGCGGAAGAACGCACTCTGCGCCAGCGTGTGCGCCGGCCCGAGCATCGACCCGCTCCACGCGTTGTAGTCGTCGGCGAAGTCCTGCGGGCCGATCGTGCGGCGCACGCGGATGCGGTCGCGCAGGTCGGGCACGCCGGAGCGCTCCGCGATGACGTCGATCGCGCGGTCGGCGATGCGCTCGACCTCGGCGTCGCCGGCACCGTCGATGCCGCCCTTCCCGATGGACAGGTCGGCGGGCAGCGGCACCAGGACGAACAGGTTGCTCGAGCCCTCGGGCGCGACGGTGTCGTCGGTGAGCGAGGGCGCGCAGACGTAGATCGACGCCGGGTCCGGCACGTGTCGGTCCTTGCCGAAGATCGCGCCGAAGTTGGCCTCCCAGTCGGCGGTGAAGACCAGCGTGTGGTGCAGCAGCCCGGGCACGGGACCGTCGACGCCGAGGTAGACGAGGACGGCGCTCGGCCCCGGGTCGCGCTTCCGCCAGTGCGGCTCCGGGTACGTCCGGTGCTCCGCGTCGAGCAGGTGCAGCTCGGTGTGGTGCAGGTCGGCGGCGCTCACCACGAGGTCGGCGGGCACGGTGTGCTCCGCACCGGAGGCATCGCGGTGCACGACGCCCGTCACGTGCCCGTCCTCGACGACGATCCGCTCGACGGTCGCACCCGTGGTGATCTCGGCACCCTCGCGACGGGCGACGCGCTCGACCGCGGCGATGACCTCGGTGATGCCGCCCTTCGGGTAGAGCACCCCGTCGGCCAGGTCGAGGTGGCTCATGAGGTGGTACATGCTCGGCGCGGCGTACGGGCTGGTGCCGAGGAACACCGCCGGGTACCCGAGGACCTGCCAGAGCCGGCGGTCCCGCACGGCCTTCGCGGCGAACGACGACAGCGGCTGCAGCAGGAGCCGGGCGAGCTTCGGCAGACGACGGAGGACGTCCGGGGCGGCGAGCTTCGTCAGGTCCTGGAAGGTCGTGTAGAGGAAGCGACGGACGGCCATCGCGTAGGTGTCCTCGGCGGAGTCGAGGTACTTCCGCAGCCGCGCACCGGCACCGGGCTCGATCGACTCGAAGAGCGCGATGTTCGCCTCGCGGTCCGCGCGCAGGTCGATCGGTTCGTCGTCGCCCTCGCTGTAGACGCGGTAGCCCGGGTCGAGCTGCACGAGGTCCATCTCGGCGTCGGCGGTGGTGCCGAGCAGCCGGAAGAAGTGGTCGAACACCTCGGGCATGAGGTACCAGGACGGCCCGGTGTCGAACCGGAAGCCGTCCCGCTCCCACGACCCGGCGCGGCCGCCGAGCTGGTCGCGCTGCTCGAGCACGGTGACGGCGTAGCCGTCGCGGGCGAGCAGCGCGGCGGACGCGAGTCCGCTGATGCCGCCGCCGACGATCACGGCACGTCGGGCCGGCACCGCGCGCCGCGACGCGGGGGTGGACGGACGGGAGGCACGGGACGGGGTCATGCACGGCCTCCAGACCGGTGGTGGGCTGCGCGGGACGACAGCGGGGCGCGGCCGGCGAGCACGCGCGCGGCGAGCTGCGCCTTCACCGGGTTCGGCACGCGCACCCGCGTCGTCACCAGGCGGTCCGCCGGGCACGCGGCGATCCGGTCGTTGAGCTCCTGGAACAGCGCGTGCGCGAGGCCGACGGCCTTGCGCGCGTCGACGGGGAGCAGCGGCACCGTCAGCGCGGCACGGTCGAGGTCGGCCTGCACGTCGGCGACCAGGCGGTCCTTGGTGGCCTCGTCGAACGTGCGGACGTCGACCCCCGGGAAGTACGAGCGGCCGAGCACCTCGAAGTCGGCGTGCAGGTCGCGGAGGAAGTTCACCTTCTGGAAGGCCGCCCCGAGCGCGCGGGCACCGTCGACGAGCACGGCGTCGTCGAAGGTCGGCCGACCGGCCCGGTAGACGAACGCGCGGAGGCACATCAGCCCGACGACCTCGGCGGAGCCGTACACGTACCGGTCGAACGACTCCTGGTCGTGCTCGGTCCGCTCGAGGTCCATGCGCATCGACGCGAAGAACGGCTTCGTGAGCTCCGGCCCGAAGCCCGTCGTGCGGGCGGTGCGGGCGAAGGCGTGCACGACCGGGTTCACCGAGAAGCCCAGTGCCATCGCACGCTCGGTGTCGGCCTCGAGCTCGTCGAGCACGGTGCGCGCCAGGTCGTGGTCGAGTCCGGCCTCGGTCGCGGGACCGTCGACGACCTCGTCGGCCACGCGGACCAGGGCGTACACGTTGCGGATGTGCTCGCGGGTGTCCCGGGTGAGGAGCCGGCTCGCCAGGCCGAACGAGGTCGAGTAACGCTCGATGACGACCCCGGAGGCAGCCTCGGCCGTCGCGTCGTACAGGGGCAGACGCGGTGGTGCGGTCTGGGTCACCGCACGCGCTCCAGCAGTTCGGACACCAGGTGCTCCAGTCGTTCGGCGAGCTCGTAGGGCAGGGCCGCGAGCTCGGCTCGGGCGAGGGCGGCGTGCTCGGCGATCCGGGACTCGGCCGCCGCCTTCGCGCCGCAGGTCTCCAGGGTCGCACGGAGCTCGGCCGCGCGGTCCTCGCCGAGGTCGGGGTCACCGAGGTAGGGCGCGATGTCGTCCCAGCAGTCGGTGGTCGCGGCGTAGGCGATGAGCATGGTGCGCTTGCCCTCGCGCAGGTCGCCGAGCACGGACTTGCCGGTCACGGTCTCGTCGCCGTAGACCCCGAGCAGGTCGTCGACGATCTGGTAGGCGATGCCGATCTCGCGACCGAAGGCACCGAGGGCGGCCACGACGGACTCGTCCGCGCCGGCGAGCACGGCACCGGACTGCAGCGGCGCCTCGAACGAGTAGACGCTCGTCTTCGCCCGCTCCATGGCCAGGACCTCGTCGACGGAGGGCATGACGCCCAGCGCGAGGTCGACGTCGGTCATCTCGCCCGCCGCACTCGCGAAGACCGCGTCGTCGAGGATCTCGAGCAGCCGGGCACGACGGTCGTCGACGACACCGGACGCCTCGACGAAGCGTGCGGCGGCGACGAGGGCGAGGTCCCCCGCGATGACGGCGGCGCTCACCCCCCGGTGCTCGGCGGTGGGCAGCGCGAGACCACCGGTGGTGCCGGTGTCGCGGAAGGACCCGGCGACGTTCGGCTCCCCGCGGCGCGACCAGTCGCGGTCGATGACGTCGTCGTGCACGACGAGCGCGGTGTGCAGCAGCTCGTACGCGGCGGCGACGTTCGCGGCGGCGTGGGCATCCGTGCCGCCGAGCCCGGCGTACGCGGTGAGGACCATGCGGGGGCGGAAGCGCTTGCCGCCCATGCTCGCTCGACGGAGCACCCGCCAGAGTTCCTCGGACGGTCTGCCGAACCGACGCGCACGGGCCGACGACACCGCGAAGAAGCGTTCGATGCAGTCGTCGACCAGTGCGAGGTCGATCTGCGCCACGGTGGCCGCTTCCTCGCTCATTGGCCTAACCTATCGGGGCAGATGAACACTTTCCCGGAATCCGTCGTCCTGCTCGCCGAAGACCGCACTCCCATCGGCACCGCCGAGAAGTTCGCGGTGCACACCGAGGACACCCCGCTCCACCTCGCCTTCTCGTGCCACGTGCGGAACGCCGAGGGCAAGGTCCTCGTGACCCGTCGCGCCCTGTCGAAGAAGACCTGGCCGGGGGTGTGGACGAACACGTTCTGCGGGCACCCCGGACCGCACGAGGCGTTCGAGGACGCCGTCGCCCGCCGCGCCTCCCGCGAACTCGGCATCACCGTGCGCGACGTCGAGCTCGTGCTGCCCGACTTCCGGTACCGCGCGGTCGACGCCTCGGGCATCGTCGAGAACGAGGTCTGCCCGGTGTTCCGCGCCGTGACCGACGACGTCCCGGCCCCCGCGGACGACGAGGTCGCCGAGTACGCCTGGCTCTCCGAGGACGAACTGCGGGCATCGGTCGCCGCGGCACCGTTCGCCTGGAGCCCCTGGCTCGGGTGGCAGCTCACGGAGCTCGAGCAGCAGGGACTGCGCGTCACCCGCTGAGCGATCGCTCACTCGACGCACGTCCACCCTCCGGGTAACGTGGCCCGCTGGTCGCGCCCTGGCGACCGCGGACGACGAGAAGGGCAGGTGAGGCGCGATGTCGGGTGACCATCCTCGATCGGGCCGGACGACCGCCCCGGTCGTCACCGTGCCCGTTCGCTGACGCACGCTCCGCACCGGCTCGACCGGTGCCCGTGCTCGCCCTGCTCCGTCGCGGAGCATCGCGCCTGCCTGCTCCCGAGCACGAGGAGCACGACATGGCACGCATCGACGACGCCGTCTACGTCGCAGGACGTCGCATCGGCGGTCCAGCGACCCTGCCCCGGGCCACGGACACCGACCCGGTCACCACCACGGCGACGGCCGCGGACGGCACGCTCGCCTGGATCGGCCTGCTGCGCCCCGACGACGCCGAGCTCGAGGCCGTCGCCGCCGAGTTCGACCTGCACGAGAACGCCGTCGAGGACGCCCGCAAGGGACACCAGCGCGCCAAGCTCGAGCGGTACGGCGACACGCTCTTCCTGGTGCTCCGACCCGCCTGGCACCGCGCCGACACGAACGAGGTGGAGTTCGGCGAGGTGCACCTCTTCGTCGGTCGGCGGTTCGTGGTGACCGTGCGGCACGCCGAGGAGCCCGACCTCGCCGCCGTCCGCTGCCGGGTCGAGGCCGACCCGGCGTTCCTCGCCACGGGGTCCGAAGCCGTCACCGCCGCCGTGCTCGACGAGATCGTCGACGGCTACGCACCGGTCGTCGAGGTCATCCAGGACCAGGTCGACGCCATCGAGGACCAGCTGTTCGCGGGCCAGGTCGACCCCGGCGTCTCGAAGCGCATCTACCAGCTGCTCAGCGAGGTGCTCGGGTTCCAGCGCGCCACGGCCCCGGTGCCGGCGATGGTGCGCGGGCTGCTCCGGGGCGCCGACAAGTACGGCGTCGACGACGAGGTGCAGCACCGCCTGCGCAACGTGCTCGACCACGCCCTCCGCGTGACGGAGCGGGTGGACTCGTTCCGGGCGCTGCTCGAGAACGCCCTCACGCTGCACTCGACCCTCGTGACGCAGGAGCAGAACGAGGCGATGCGGCGGATGACGAGCGCCTCCCTGGCGCAGGGCGAGGAGAGCCGGCAGCTCGCCCGGGCCGCGCACCGCCAGGGCGAGGAGGTCAAGAAGATCTCGTCCTGGGCGGCCATCCTCTTCGCCCCGGGGCTCATCGCCGGCGTCTACGGCATGAACTTCGACCACATGCCGGAGCTGCACTGGCGGTACGGCTACCCGGTCGCGATCGTGGCGATGCTCGCCCTGGCGGGGATCCTGTGGCTGGTGTTCCGGAAGCGCAACTGGCTCTGAGACGGGTACGGCTGGCGTGCAGCGCGGGGACGTGCATAATGATCTGGCTCGGAATGTGAACGTGCACATCGAGGTGCCACGGCCCCGAGCAGGAGAGAGCAACGATGGCGTCACCGCGGACACAGCAACCGCGCTCGCCCAGCATCCGTGACGTCGCGCGGGTCGCCGGCGTCTCGCACCAGACGGTGTCGCGCGTGCTCAACAACTCGGACGCCATCCGCGCCGAGACCAAGGACCGCGTGCTCGCCGCGATGGAGCAGCTGCAGTACCGGCCGAACCGCGCCGCGCGCGCCCTGGTCACCAGTCGGACGCACACCATCGGCGTGCTCACCGCGCAGCGCTCCCACTACGGACCGGCCGCGACGATGCAGGCGATCGAGGACGCCGCCGTCACGCGCGGCTACTCGGTGACGACCGCGAACATCGCGGCGGCCACCGACGAGGCGGTCCGGGACGGCCTCGGGCACCTGCTCGACCAGGACGTCGAGGGGATCATCGTCATCGCGCCGCAGCAGCGCGTGTTCGACCTCATCGAGGAGCTCGGGATGCGGACGCCCTACGTGGCGCTCCGCACGAGCGGCGGGGACGAGCGCTCGACGCTCTTCATCGACCAGATGGAGGGCGCCCGGCTGGCGACCGCGCACCTGCTCGACCTCGGCCACGAGTACGTCCGGCACATCGCCGGGCCGCAGGACTGGATCGAGGCCGAGGCCCGCATGCAGGGGTTCCTGCGCGAGATGTCCGACCGGGACATGCCCGTCGTGCCGCCGATCCTGGGCGACTGGACCGCGGACTTCGGCTACCACGCGGGCCGCGAGCTCCTGCGGTACCGGGACTGCACGGCGATCTTCTGCTCGAACGACGCGATGGCGCTCGGGGTCATGCACGCGGCGCGGTCCTACGGGCTCGACGTCCCGGGTGACCTGTCCGTGGTCGGCTACGACGACATCCCCGAGGCGAAGCACCTCTGGCCGCCGCTGACCACGGTGGAGGTCGACTTCCCCGAGCTCGGTCGGCGCTGCGTCGAACTGCTCCTGCCGTCCGAGGGGCACACGCTCCGTCCGGTCGACCTCGTGCCGCAGCTCGTGGTGCGCGGATCGACGGGCGCACCCCGGCGCCGCTGACGCGACCACGCGTCGGCCTGGAGGCCCGTGGCAGCCCCGCCCCGCGCCTCCCGTCCGCCCTGCGTGACGCCCGACCACCCCACCTCGGGGGGCGTCAGGACGCGGATTCCGCCGGATCACGCGGGCCGTTACGAAAACGCGACCGAACCGAATTGACAGCCGCGACGGGGCTGTGCGTAAATTACCTCCGTTCCGCCGATGTGAACGGTCACATGACCGTCACACCGAGCAGGACACCGGACGCGACAACGAGGTCCACGCAGGCACTCCTGCGCCCTCGATGCCGCACCTCACCATCCGAAGGACTGCCGCACCGCAGCGGCAGAAGGAGATGCACCGTGGCGTCAACCCCACAGGGACCGGACCTGGCCACCAGGTCCGTCACCAGCGCCGAGACCATCCTCGAGATGCGGTCGATCACCAAGGAGTTCCCTGGTGTCAAGGCGCTCTCGGACGTGTCGCTCAGCGTCCGCGCCGGCGAGATCCACGCGATCTGCGGCGAGAACGGCGCCGGCAAGTCCACCCTCATGAAGGTGCTGTCGGGCGTCTACCCGTACGGCACCTACAGCGGCGAGATCGTCTACGAGGGCGACGAGGTCCGCTTCAAGGACATCAAGCAGTCCGAGCAGGCCGGCATCGTCATCATCCACCAGGAGCTCGCGCTCATCCCCGAGCTGTCGATCACCGAGAACCTGTTCCTCGGCAACGAGCCCGGCCGCTTCGGTGTCATCGACTGGACCAGCGCCCAGCTCCGCGCCCAGGACCTGCTCGCCCGCGTCGGCCTCGACGAGGACCCGGACACGCAGATCAAGAACCTCGGTGTCGGCAAGCAGCAGCTCGTCGAGATCGCGAAGGCCCTGCACAAGGACGTCAAGCTCCTCATCCTCGACGAGCCGACCGCAGCCCTGAACGAGAACGACTCGCAGCACCTGCTCGACCTCATCGTCGGGCTGAAGTCCAAGGGCATCGCGAGCATCATCATCAGCCACAAGCTCAACGAGATCGAGCAGATCGCCGACGAGATCACGATCATCCGTGACGGCAAGGCGATCGAGACGCTCAACGTGAAGGGCGACGGCGTCAACGAGGACCGCATCATCCGCGGGATGGTCGGCCGCTCGCTCGAGAGCCGGTTCCCGGACCGCACGCCGAAGATCGGCGAGGTCTTCTTCGAGGTCAAGAACTGGACCGTCCAGCACCCGCAGGACGCCTCGCGCCTGGTCGCGAAGGGCTCGAACTTCCACGTCCGCCGCGGCGAGATCGTCGGCTTCGCGGGCCTGATGGGCGCCGGCCGCACCGAGCTCGCGATGAGCATCTTCGGCCGCTCGTACGGCAACTTCATCGACGGCCAGATCATCAAGGACGGCCGCGAGATCAAGATCGCGAACGTCCAGCAGGCGATCCAGAACGGCCTCGGCTACGTCTCCGAGGACCGCAAGGCCCTCGGTCTGAACCTGCTCGACACGGTGAAGCGCTCCACGGTCGCCGCCGACCTGCCGAAGATCTCGAAGGCCGGTGTCGTCGACTCCCTCGAGGAGTACGACGTCGCCGAGCGCTACCGCAAGATGCTCCGCACCAAGGTGCCGACCGTCGAGGAGAACGTCGGCAAGCTGTCCGGCGGGAACCAGCAGAAGGTCGTCCTGTCCAAGTGGATGTTCACCGACCCGGACCTGCTGATCCTCGACGAGCCCACCCGCGGCATCGACGTCGGCGCGAAGTTCGAGATCTACGGCATCATCCAGCAGCTCGCGGCACAGGGGAAGGGAATCATCCTCATCTCCTCCGAGCTCCCCGAACTCCTCGGCCTCTCCGACCGGATCTACACGATCTTCGAGGGCCAGATCACCGCCGACGTCCCCGCGGACCAGGCCGACCCCGAGACCCTCATGCGCAGCATGACCTCCGCGCGGAAGGGCGCACTGATCTCATGAAGAACCTGAAACTGCTGTTCGGCAAGGGCAACAGCATCGGCCAGTACGGCATGATCATCGCGCTCATCGCGATCCTGATCCTGTTCTCGATCCTGACGAACGGGCTCATCCTCGAGCCGACGAACATCATCAACGTGTTCCTGCAGTACTCCTACATCCTCATCCTGGCGCTGGGGATGGTCATGGTGATCATCGCGGGACACATCGACCTGTCGGTCGGGTCCGTCGCGGCGTTCACCGGCATCATCGTCGCCCAGTCGATGGCGCAGTGGAACTTCCCGGCGTGGGCCGCGATCATCCTCGGCCTCGCCGTGGGTGCAGCCGTCGGTGCCTGGCAGGGCTTCTGGGTGGCGTTCGTGAAGGTCCCGGCCTTCATCGTGACCCTGGCCGGCCAGCTCATCTTCCGCGGTGCGAACCAGATCATCGGCAACTCGACGTCGCAGCCGGTGCCGGACGACTACGCGAAGATCGGCTCGGGCTTCCTGCCCGACTTCGGCCCGGACTTCGGGTTCTCGAACGGCACGCTCATCCTCGGCATCGTCACCTGCCTCGTGCTCGTCTTCCTCGAGTTCCGCGGCCGCCAGCGTCGCAAGAAGATGCAGGCCGAGCTCGTCCCGCTCTGGGTCTCGATCGTCCGCACGGGCATCCTGGTCGCCGTCACCCTCGTCGCGACCTACCTGTTCGCCGCCGGCCCCGCCGGCACGTCGATCCCGATCGTCGCGATCATCCTCGGTGTCCTGACCATCGTCTACGGCTTCCTGACCAAGAACACGATCTTCGGCCGCCAGGTCTACGCGGTCGGTGGCAACGCGAACGCCGCCGTCCTGTCCGGCGTCAGCGCCCGCAAGGTCAACTTCTTCGTCATGATGAACATGTCCGTCCTGGCCGCCGTCGCCGGCATGGTCTTCGTCGGCTACTCGGGTGCCTCGGGCCCCGCGGACGGCACCGGCTGGGAGCTCGACGCGATCGCCGCCGTGTTCGTCGGTGGTGCAGCGGTCGCCGGTGGCATCGGCACGATCTCCGGATCGATCATCGGTGGTCTCGTCATGGCCCTGCTGTCCAACGGTCTGTCGCTGGTGGGCCTCGAGTCCAACCGCGTCCAGATCATCCGCGGTCTCGTCCTGCTCGTCGCCGTCGCCTTCGACGTCTACTCGAAGTCGCAGGGTCGTCCGTCCCTCATCGGCGGGATGTTGAAGCAGTTCCAACGCAAGGACACCGAACAGAACACGGTGGCCGCGCAGCAGCCGCGGACCATCGAGGACCAGCCCGAGAAGGTCAACGTCCAGTAACACGTGGCGGGCGGCCGCTCCGGTGGCCGCCCGCACGATCCCCGCACCACACAGCACCACTCCTCAACGAAGAGAAAGCAATCTCATGCGCAAGAAGCTCATCGCCGGCATCGGCCTGGCACTCGTCGCGGGTCTGGCCCTCAGCGGCTGCTCGGCCCGCGGCAACTCGGACGCCGGCTCGGACTCGTCGGGCGGCGCCTCGAACGTCCAGATCAAGAAGGGCGACCTGATCGGCGTCGCGCTCCCCGCCAAGACCTCGCAGAACTGGGTCCTCGCGGGTGCCGCGTTCGAGAAGTCGATCGAGGACGCCGGCTTCAAGGCCGACATCCAGTACGCCAACGCCGGCAACCCGGTCCCGGACCAGCAGGGCCAGATCCAGTCGATGGTCACCAAGGGCGCGAAGGCGATCATCATCGGTGCCGCCGACGGTTCGCAGCTCGGCACGCAGGTCGCCGCCGCCAAGAAGTCCGGCGCCGTCGTCATCGCCTGGGACCGCAACATCCTGAACACCGACGACGTCGACTACTACGTCGCGTTCAACAACTTCAAGGTCGGCCAGCTGCAGGGCCAGGCCCTGCTCGACGGCATGAAGGCCAAGAAGTCGAGCGGCCCGTACAACATCGAGCTCTTCTCCGGCTCGCCCGACGACGCCAACGCGAAGGTCTTCTTCAACGGCGCCATGGACGTGCTCCAGCCGAAGATCGACGACGGCACCCTCAAGGTCGTCTCGGGTCAGACCTCGTTCTCGAAGACGAACACCCAGGGCTGGCTCGCGCAGAACGCCCAGTCGCGCATGACCGACATCCTGACGAAGTCGTACACGAACACCGAGCTCGACGGCGTCCTGTCGCCGAACGACACCCTGGCCCGCGCCATCCTGACCGCCACCAAGGCTGCTGGTAAGCCGAACCCGGTCGTCACCGGTCAGGACTCCGAGACCGCCTCGATCCCGCTGATCATGCAGGGCGAGCAGTACTCGACCATCTACAAGAACACCACCGAAGAGGCGCAGGCCGCGATCGACCTGGTCTCCGACCTGGCCGACGGCAAGACCCCGAAGACCACCGAGGACAAGAACAACGACAACGGCAAGAAGGTCGTGCCGGCCGTCGAGCTGACCCCGGTCCTGGTCACCAAGGAGAACGCGGTCGAGGCCTACAAGGGCAACGACACCCTCGAGGAGCTCGCCAAGAAGGGCTGATCCCCTCCACGGCAGCACCACAGCACCACAGCACCACAGCACGAGGAAGGCCCCGTCTCGCTCCGGCGAGACGGGGCCTTCCCGCGTCCCGGGACGCCGGCGTCGAGACGCCGGCGTGGCCGCCAGGCGCCGCCACGCCCGCGAGACGCCTCCGGTTCCGGGGGCGTCTCGGTGGCCGCGGTGCGTCTCGCGCAGACGCCCCCGTCTCGCGGGACGGACGGAGCGCCGGACGGGAGGCACGGGGCGCGGCCGCCACGGGCCTCCCGTCCGTCAGCCGGCCGGGTCGGAGGGCTCGCCGTCCGGGTGCGCCGGATCGCCCGGAAGGACGTGGGTCGCACCTGTCACGCGCAGCCGCTCCGCCGCCTCCCGCAGCCGTGGCACGTCGACGCGTGCCGTCCACAGCAGCACCGACGAGGTCACCCCCCGGCGTCGGCCGGTCAACCGGTCCCCCACGCCCGCGAGACGCGCCCACGGGATCTCGGGCTCGGCCGCCGTGAGGACACCGGGCAGGGCCGCGACGACCGCGCCGATCTCGACCAACCGCATCCGGACCGCGTCGAGCACGACGTCCGACGGAGCGGCGTCCGCGACGTAGCGCTCGATCGCCTCGCACGCGCGCACGACCGCGTCGAGCCGTTCGTCCACCTCCGGTCCCGTGGCGTCCGTCACAGCGGGACCGCTGCACGGTGCAGGTCCGACCCGGCGCACAGGGCGTCGAGCACCTCGACGTCGACACCGAGCAGCCGCTCCGCCTCGTCCTGGATCCGCATGAGGGTGAAGATGCCGGCACCGGGCTCGAGGTCCACGAGCAGCCCGACGGACTCGGCTCGCCGCCGGGAGCCGGTGGTGCACAGGACGCGGGGTGCGGCACCGCCGTTGCGCTCCACCGCCGCGATCAGGGCGTCGCGCGCGGCCGCGATGCGATCGACCAGGGGAGGCGGCGCGTCCACCGGGAGCAGGTCGACCGATGCCTCGAACCCCGCAGCACGGACGAGCCGCTGCAGTGCCGCGAGCGACGGTTCCCGCCGACCGTTCTCGTACGTGCTGATCACACTCTGCGTGACCCCGGCGCGAGCGGCGAGCTGCACCTGGGTCAGTCCGGCGCGCAGTCGGGCGTCGCGGATGATCTCGGACGCCACCACCGGCTGCGGCGCACGGGTCGGTGCTTCGGCCATGCAGCAACGATACACAGAGTGCGACATTTCGCCGCGCAGTAGTACATCACCGGTCCTGCGGCGGCCTCCGGGCGGGCGTGATCGGCCCCGTCCGCGGTCAGTCGCGCTGCGAGACGTCCGCGCGGTGGAAGTTCAGCGCCGAGCGCGACGGGGTCGGACCACGCTGGCCCTGGTAGCGCGACTGGTACTCGGCAGAGCCGTACGGCTTCTCCGCCGGGCTCGAGAGCTGGAAGAAGCAGAGCTGCCCGATCTTCATGCCCGGCCAGAGCTTGATCGGCAGCGTCGCGACGTTCGACAGCTCGAGCGTGACGTGGCCCGAGAAGCCCGGGTCGATGAAGCCCGCCGTCGAGTGCGTCAGGAGGCCGAGGCGACCGAGCGAGCTCTTGCCCTCGAGGCGTGCGGCGATGTCGTCCGGCAGCGTCACGACCTCGAACGTCGAACCGAGGACGAACTCCCCCGGGTGCAGCACGAACGCCTCGTCCGGGTCGGTCTCGACGAGACGGGTGAGCTCGGGCTGGTCCTCTGCCGGGTCGATGTGCGGGTACTTGTGGTTGTCGAACAGCCGGAAGTACTTGTCGAGGCGGACGTCGATGCTCGACGGCTGCACGAGCGAGGAGTCGTACGGGTCGAGGCCGATCCGCCCCTCGGCGAGCTGGGCGGTGATGTCGCGGTCGGAGAGCAGCACGCAGCAACCCTAGCGGCAGGGTCCGGCCACCGGTATGCTGCGAGGCTGCCCTGCCGGGCGGCGGACGACGGCCGTCCGACCGGCCGACCACAGGGGGCAACGATGGCCGACCACACCGACACGGTCGACGGGCAGCTCGTCGTCGAGGAACTCGTCGTGCCGGCGACGATGGACGACGATCCGGAGCTGGTGCGGGCGTTCTCGGACTGGCTCGCGGTGTCCGATGCCGCCGAGGTCGCGGTGCACGGGCTGCCCGAACTGCCGTGGACCCCGGCCGAGTACCTGCCGATGTGCCACGAGCCGGGATCGCCGAGCCGCCTGTTCGTCGTGCGCGACGACACCGGCGACGTCGTGGCCGCGGGCTCGTACGACTCGAAGATCGAGCCGGGCACGACGAACTGCTGGCTGTCGGTGGGTGTCCGCCCCGACCGACAACGCCGGGGGTTCGGCACGCTGCTCGCCGACCACCTCGAGCAGCTCGCCCGGACCGAGGGCCGCACGCAGTGGAAGACGTACGCGGTCTCGCGGCAGGTCGGTCCCGGCGACGGGCCCGGGTACCGCCAGGCCCCGACGGGCTCCGGCGCCGTCCCCGAGGACGAGGCGGCGGTGCGCTTCCTGACCGGACGCGGCTGGCGCTTCGGGCAGGTGAACCGCATCAGTCGGCTCGGGCTCCCCGCCGACGTCTCCGTCGTCCGGGAGCTGCACGACCGCGCCGCGACGGCGGCCGGACTGGCCTACCGAGTGCACACGTGGACCGGCGCCACCCCCGAGCGGTGGCTCGACGACCTCGCGCTGCTGCACACCCGGATGAGCACCGACGCGCCGGAGGGCGACATGCAGGAGCCCGAGGACGTCTGGACCGCCGACCGCGTCCGGGAGTCCGAAGAGCAGCTCGCGAGCGGGCCGCACACCATGCTGACCGTCGCCGTCGAACACGTCGAGAGCACCACCCTGGCCGGTTTCAGTCAGCTCAAGGTGCCGGACGATCCCACTCGGGCCGTGATGCAGTGGGACACGCTCGTGCTCCGCGAGCACCGCGGGCACCGACTCGGACGGCTCCTCAAGGTGGTCGGGATCGAGACCGTCGAGCGGGACTTCCCGGGCCGGCCGTCGATCGTCACCTCCAACGCCGAGGAGAACCGGCCGATGCTCGACGTCAACGAGGCGGTCGGGTTCGTCGGGGTCGGCAGCGAGGGCATCTGGGAGCACCGCGACTGACGGCCCATCGAACGTCGGGAGTCGGGAGCGGGACGGTCCCGGACTGGGACCGGGGTGTCAGGCGGGCGACCTACCATTGGACGGTCATGACCGTCACGTCAGCCGCCACGCAGCCCGGGGACACGGCACCCGACCCCGCCCCCACCACCGCGCGATCCACCACCGTCGCGACGGTCCTGGTCATCGCGATCCCCCTCGCCGTGGCGTGTGCCGTGCTCGGCATGACCGTGACCGGCGCCTTCACCGCGTCGCAGCAGCTCGTCTCCGCCGGTGACCTGGTCGAGTACGGCCTGCCGGTCGCCCGCGTGGTGCACGACACGACCGCCGCGCTGGCCATCGGCCTGCTCATCGTCGCTGCGTTCGCACTGCCCGCGAAGAAGGCGGACCACGGTGCGATGTCGAGCGTGCAGCACCGAGCCGCGCGGTGGGGTGCCGCAGCCGGTGCCGTGTGGTTCCTGGCGGCCGCCGTCGGCATCGTGCTGACCGGCGCCAACACCCTGGGCGTCCCGCTCACCAGCCCGGTGTTCGCCCGCAACTTCCTGCTCTTCGCGTTCCAGGTCGAGATCGGCCAGTCACTCGTCGTCTCCGCCACGGCGATCCTCGTCGCGACGCTCGTCGCCGCGTTCGCCACCCGGGTCACCACGCTCGCGGTCGCCACCGTCGCCGCGCTCTTCGCGCTGCTGCCCCTCGCACTCTCCGGGCACGCCGCGGGCGCCCTCGAGCACGCGAACGCGGTGAACTCGCTCGCCGTGCACCTGGTCGCCGTGTGCGTCTGGGCGGGCGGTCTCGTCGCCGTACTGCTGCTCCGCACCCGGACGAAGGGCGCCACCGGCCGGGTCGTCGCCCGCTACTCGACGCTCGCGGGCTGGGCCTTCGCCGCGGTGGCCTTCTCGGGCATCGTCAACGCCTCGCTCCGCCTGACCGGGCCCGCCGACCTCGTCACGACGACGTACGGCTGGCTCATCACGGTCAAGGTCGTCATCCTCGTGCTGCTCGGGCTCGCCGGGTTCGCCCAGCGCCGCAAGCTCGTGCCGGGTCTCCTCCGCGCGCCGCTCGACCGGAAGCTCTTCGTGCGGTTCGCCCTGGCCGAGGTCGTCTTCATGGCCGTCGCGATCGGCGTCTCGGTCGCCGTGTCCCGCTCGCAGCCGCCGATCCCGCAGACGCCGGAGACCGGGCAGGACACCCGCTCCGGCCTGCTCGGGTACACGTACCCGCCGGCGCAGACCGTGCAGACCTACCTGACGCAGTGGCACATCGACTGGGTGTACCTGGCGATCGCCGTCGTCGGTGCCGGCTGGTACCTCCTGTCGGTGCGGAAGCTCAAGCAGCGCGGCGACTCGTGGCCGGTCGGCCGGACCATCGCGTGGTTGCTCGGCTGCGCGCTGTTCATCTGGACCACCTCGGCCGGGCCGGCGGTCTACGGCATGGTGCACTTCTCGTCGCACATGCTCCAGCACATGCTGCTCATGATGTTCGTGCCGCTGCCGCTCGTGCTCGGCGGGCCGGTGCTCCTGGCGCTGCGGACCCTGCCGGTGCGGAACGACGGGTCGCGCGGCGCTCGCGAGTGGCTCATGCTCTTCACGCACTCGCGGTGGATGCAGTTCCTCGCGCAGCCCGCCGTCGCCGGTGTCATCTTCGCCGGGTCGCTCGTGGTGTTCTACTTCACCCCCGCGTTCCAGTACGCGATGCAGTCGCACGAGTGGCACGTCGTGATGGTCGTGCACTTCGTCTTCAGCGGGTACCTGTTCTTCTGGGTCTTCGTCGGCGTCGACCCGGGTCCGAAGCGCCCGCAGTACCCGATCCTCATCATCGCGCTGCTGGCGACCCTGGCCTTCCACGCCTTCTTCGGCGTCGCGGTGATGACCTCGCAGTCCGTCTTCGCGGCCGACTGGTTCCACGCCCTCGGCCAGACCGACGACCGGGCACTGCTCGCCGACCAGCACACGGGCGGTGGCATCGCCTGGGGCGCGTCCGAGCTGCCGATGGTGTTCGTCGCGCTGCTCGTGGTGCGCAACTGGGTGCGGACGGACAAGCGGGACGCCAAGCGCCTCGACCGCAAGGCGGAGCGCGACGGCGACGCGGACCTCAAGGCCTACAACGAGCGGCTCGCCGCCATGAGCAAGCGCGACTGACGCCGATCCCCCGGGCCCCGGGCGGGGTCCCAGCCCTGCGTCCGGTCAGTCGCCGTGGACGATGCAGACGGCGTCGAGCTCCATCGACGCCTCGAGCGCAGCGGTCACACCCGGCTCGCCCTCCGGCCCGAACGGCGTCACCGTGTCCACCCACCACAGCGGCGCGGACAGCGTCGGGGCGTCCGGCAGGATCCGCGCGACCTCGTCGATCGAGTCGACTCGTCGGACGCCGAGCACCGTGATCACCGGGTGCGTCGCGTCGCGGCAGACCTGCAGCACCGGACCGTCGTCGAGAGCTCGGACGCCCCACGACTCGTCGTGCAGCAGCAGCGCCTCGGCGACGTCGCGGGTCTCCACCGGTCCACGGCAGAGGAGTGTCACGTCACGCGGCACCCTGACCGCCCGTGCTCCGTCCGGAGGTGGCGTGCGACCCACGGTCGTGGCCGTCCAGCGCGCCCTCGTCGTGTGCGGGGTCGAGCGGAGCACCACCGACGAGCTGCAGGAAGCGGTCCTCGTCGATGCGGTCGAGGAACGACTCGAGTGCCTCCCACCCGTCGTCGAAGCGCACGACCAGCCCACCGCCGCCGAAGCCCGTGGTCGACGTGCGCGGTGGCGGCCACTCGCCGGCACGGTCGAGGAACTCCGCCGCCTCCGGGCCGACGACGACAGCCAGCGGGGTCGGTTCCTCGTGGGCAACGGCGCGGACCAGGTGGTCGGCGTCCCCGCGGCGCTGCATCACGACACCGAACACCGGCTCGACCTGGTCGGCGACGCGGTGCACCGCGTCCAGGAGCCGCGACGCGAGGGCCGGGTCGGCACCGTGCTCGGGAATCGTCAGCACCGCGGACATCGTCTCGACGACCACACCGTCGAGCAGGTGCGCGGTCATGGTCGCCGAGAACCCCTCGCCGTGCGCGTACGAGGTCGAGACCTCCGGGGCCTCGTGCTTGGCGTACTGCGTGACGACCCAGCGGTCCCACGGCACCGTGAGCGGCTCACTGGTGCCCCAGTGGGTCGGACAGGTGCCGACGGTCTCGCACAGGGCCTCGATCGCGGTCCCCATGTCGACCGACCGACCGGCGTGGTGGCGCAGGGTCAGGTCGATGCTGATCTGGCGGACCGAGTCCTGCGACGCGAGGTGTCCCGGCGTCGGCGGACCGACGAGTTCCGGCCCGCGGCGGACGAAGTCCTCGATGCCCGCGGCGGCGACGCCGGTGCGGCCGTCCCGCATGCTGCCGTCGGGACCGTCCACGGCCCATGCTGCCTGGTGCACGCCCAGCGCGTGCCGCAGGGCGGGGGTGACGGATGCCTCCTGGCCGGTGCGGAGCACGACCGTGCGGCCGGACTCGGACGCACGACGGAGCAGCGAGGCGAGCGACTCCGTCAACCACACGACCGGCGATGCGGAGCGGACCACGATGGCGGGGCCGACCACGTCGTCGATGAGGGGATGCCTGACCATCCGGGTCCTCCTCCGGTAGGGCGTCGGAACCCCCTGGACGGTACACACGCCGACGACACGTGTCCGTCGGCCAGGGGACCTCACAGGGGAGACACGGCGACCGGGCCGGACCGACCGGGAGGCCCGGCCCACCGCCGCCGCGGACCGTGCGGCGTGCGTTCGGCTGGCGTCCAGCGGAGAATCCGCTAGGCTTGCTGCGTCCCGTCCGACGGGATGCGCGAGTGTAGTTCAATGGTAGAACTCCAGCTTCCCAAGCTGGTAGCGCGGGTTCGATTCCCGTCACTCGCTCCACTGCTCCTCCTGATGCCCGTCGTCAGCCTCGCTACGCTGCGTGCATGACGTCCTGGTGGGATCGCACCGATCCGTCGGACGACCCGCGACTGTCGAACCGCATGCCGGACGGGATCGTCGCGTGCTGGTGGAACGTCGTCGGCGGCGCTGCGCTCGTGGTCGGCTTCCCCACGATCGTCCTCACGAGCGGCTCCGACGCCGCCCACGTCGTGTTCGCGCTCTCCGGGTTCGTGATCGCCGTCGTCATGGAGGCGTTCTTCCTCAGGAAGCTCCTGCAACGGCTCGCCGGCCGTCGAGGACTCCGCGCCGAGCTCGCCGAGGAGCAGCGACGCGCACGGGAGGACACCGACGAGCAGGGCTGACGCCTCGATGAGGTACACGCGGCTCCGAACCCGCCCGGGCAGCGCCTGGTAGACCTCGTTGGACGAACGCGTCAACGGTCGATGCACCGTGTGGGCTCCCGACGGAGCCGGCGGCCCTCGTGCTCCAGTCCCGAGCGGCTCACCCCACCTCCGGCGTCCCGGACCCACACATCACGCACGTCCGCACAACGAAAGGACCACCCATGAGCTTCCTCGGCTTCATCCTCCTCGGCCTCATCGCCGGCGCCATCGCCAAGCTGATCCTCCCCGGTCGGCAGGGCGGCGGCTGGCTCGCCACGCTCGTCCTCGGCGCCATCGGCGCCCTCATCGGCGGCTGGATCGGCGGCGCGGTCTTCAACGTCGGCTACGACGGCTTCTTCAGCATCCAGTCCTGGATCATCGCGATCCTCGGCGCGCTCGTCGTGCTGGTGATCTGGGGCCTCATCACGGGCCGCCGCGGGAGCCGCGCGTAGTCCACGAGCTCCACGACGACGGGAGGCGCGGTGCCGGCCGGCACCGCGCCTCCCGTCGTTCCACCCCCGTCAGCACGACCCGGAAGACCCCGCCATGCACCTGCGCCGCTCCCCCGCGCCGACCAGCGTCCGCCCGAGCACCTGGACCGACCCGTACGGCCGACTCGCGGTGCGCTGCCTGCAGACCGTGGTGATCGTCGTGGTCCTCGGCGGGATCGTCACCGCTGCGACCACCCTGAGCCTCGTCACGATCCCGGTGCTGCTCGCGCTCATCATCGCGTCGGCCCTGCACCCGCTGGTCGGCTGGCTCCGTCGGCACGGGGTCCCGTCGGTGCTCGCCACGACGATCGCGTTCGTGGCCGTCCTCGCGGTGCTCGCCGGCGTCCTGTGGCTCCTCGTCGCCGCCGTCGCGAACCAGTGGTCCTCGCTGCAGGACTCGGCGGTCGACGGGCTCCAGCAGGTGCAGGACCTGCTCCACGAGCTGCCCGTGCGCATCACCGACGGGCAGATCGAGGACGCCGTGGACGGTGTCGTCGACTTCGTGACGAGTGCCCGGTTCGGGGCGGGGGCCATCGCCGGCATCTCGGCGGTGACGAACGTCGTCACCGGGGCCGTGCTGATGGCGGTCATCCTGTTCTTCTTCCTCAAGGACGGCCCCGCGCTGTGGGAGTTCCTGCTCCGCCCGTTCACCGGCGAGCAGTACGACCGTGCGCGCCGCATCGGCGACCGCGTGGTGACGACCCTCGGCGGGTACGTGCGCGGGACGGCCGCCGTCGCCGCCTTCGACGCGGTCGCGATCGGCACCGGGCTCGCCGTGCTCGGCGTCCCGCTGACGATCCCGCTCGCGGTGGTGGCGTTCGTGACCTCGTTCATCCCGATGATCGGCGCACCGATCGCCGGCACGCTCGCGGCGCTCGTGACCCTCGTCGCACTCGGGCCGGTGAAAGCGGTCATCGTCGTCGCGATCGTCGTGCTCGTCAACCAGATCGAGGGCAACTTCCTGCAGCCCGTGCTCATGGGCAGGACGCTGCGGCTGCACGGGCTCGTCATCCTGGTCGGGCTGACCGCGGGCACCGTGCTCGGCGGGGTGACCGGCGCGCTGCTCGCGGTGCCGCTCATCGCCGCCGGGTGGGGCGTCGTGCAGGTGTGGAACGGCGAGGACGCCCCGGCGACGCCCTGGCGGCAGAAGCGGCGCGAGACGGTGCCGGTCGGCTGAGCGCCGGGCGGTCACCACGCCGCACTACGCTGCCCTGATGGACGGGACACAGCCGGACGAGACCCGGTTCGACGGGCACGTGGTGATCGGCGGCGGCGTGGTCGGCGCCGCCGCGGCCTGGGCCCTGACCGCCCGCGGCGAGCGCGTCCTGCTCGTCGAGCAGCACCCTCGCGGACACCTCGAGGGTTCGTCGCACGGCGCGACCCGGATCTTCCGGCAGGGCTACAGCGACCCGGAGTACGTCGCGCTGACGACCCGCGCGCTCGCGCTCTGGGACGCCCTCGAGTCGACGACCGGCACGACGTTGCTCGACCGGACGGGGGCGGTCGACCACGGCCGGCCCGAGGTGGTCGACGCCATCGCCGCGGCGCTGGCGGACGCCGGGATCCCCCACGAGACCCTGACCCCGGAGGCCGCCGCGGCCCGCTGGCCCGGCATCGCGTTCGAGGGGCACGTCCTGACCCACGCGACGGCCGGACGCATCCGGTCGGCCGACACGATCGAGCTCCTGCTGACGTTGGCGGAGCGGACGGGCCTCGCCGAGCTCCGGTTCGGCACCCGGGTGGCGGCGGTCGCGGACCACGGGGACGCGGTCACCGTGACGCTCGGCGACGGCACGGCGGTCCGCACGGCGAGCGTGGTGGCCGCGGTGGGGTCCTGGGCGCCCAAGCTGGTGGGTGACGTGCTCGCCGCACGCGGGGCGCGCCTCCCGGCCGTCCGCGTCACCCAGGAGCAGCCCGCCCACTTCCCGAGCCACCTGCCGGACGAGGCCTGGCCGTCGTTCGTGCACTGGGCCGACGGCGACGACGTGTACGGGCTGCTGACCCCGGGCGAGGGCGTCAAGGTCGGGTTCCACGGCACCGGCCCGGTCGTCGACCCCGACGCCCGCGACAAGCGCCCCGTGCCCGAGGAGGCAGCGCGGCTGCAGGCCTACGTCGCCCGGTACGTCCCCGGCGTCGACGCCACACGCCCGACGTTCATCAGCTGCCTGTACGACACCACGCCGGACGAGGACTTCGTCATCGACCGGCGCGGACCACTCACCGTCGCGACCGGGTTCTCGGGCCACGGGTTCAAGTTCGCGCCGCTGCTCGGGGAGGTCCTCGCCGACCTGGCGACCGGTGGCGAGCCGATCCCCCGCTTCGCCCTCTGACCGCCCGCCGCCCCGCTACGGTGGTCCGGTGCGCGTCGTCATCGCTCCCGACTCCCTGAAGGGCACCGCCACGGCCGCCGACACCGCGCGGGCGGTCCGGGCCGGGTGGCTCGACGAACGGCCGGAGGACGACGTCGTCACCGTGCCGATGGCCGACGGCGGCGAGGGCACGCTCGACGCGTTCGCCGCGGCGTACCCGGCGGCCGAACACGTGCCCGTGACGGTGACCGGGCCGGCCGGCACCCCCGTCGACACCCACTGGCTGCGCCTGCCCGACGGCCGGGCCGTGGTGGAGCTCGCGGCGACGAGCGGGCTGCCGCTCCTGGGCGGGGCACTGCTCCCGGAGACCGCGACGAGCCGAGGGTTCGGCGAGGCGATCGCGGCGGCGCTCGACGCGGGCGCGACCGGGCTCGTGCTGGGCATCGGGGGCAGCGCCTCCACCGACGGCGGACGCCCGGTGCTCGAGGCGCTCGGGCTCGCCGTCGGTGCTTCCGGCGCGGTCGACCGGTCGGGGCTCCGGCCCCTGCCCGCCGGTGGGGTGGTCGTCCTGTCCGATGTCACGTCACCGCTGCTCGGACCGGCCGGTGCGGTGGCCGTGTTCGGACCGCAGAAGGGCATCACGCCGGACGCTGCCCCGGCGTCCGAGGAGCGGCTCGCCGCCTGGGCACGCAGCCTGCCCGAGGTCGACCCCGCGACGCCCGGTGCCGGTGCCGCGGGCGGTGTCGGCTTCGGGCTGCTCGCCTGGGGCGCGACCCTCGCACCGGGAGCGCTCGCGGTCGCGGACGTGCTCGGACTCCCGTCGCTGCTCGACGGCGCCGACGTCGTGGTCACCGGCGAGGGACGCTTCGACGAGCAGAGTGCCGCGGGCAAGGTGCCGACGGTGGTCCGGGCGCTCGCGACGGAGCACGCGCCGGGGGCCCGGGTGGTGCTGGTCGCGGGCGAGATCGAGGCGCGGCTGGACGACTTCGCGGCGGCGGCCTCGCTCGTGGTGCTCGCGACGCAGACGACCGGTGAGCCGGACGACGCCCTGCGTGACCCGCTGCGCTTCGCGACGATCGCCGGGCAGCGGTTGGCGCGGCTCGTCGGCTGAGCGCCCGGGGCGTGGCCGACACGCCCGCCCGGGCGCACGAGGGGTACCCCGACGCAACCTCCCTGCCCCCGGGGCGCGGGACCACACTGGGGAGCGGGTCGCACCCGACCCGAGAAGCACCCCCACGAGGAGACCAATGCGCACCGTCAACGCGTACGCGGCACCGTCGGCCACCGAGCCGCTCGTCAAGACCACCATCACCCGTCGTGACGTCGGCCCCGACGACGTCATGATCGACATCGCCTACGCCGGGATCTGCCACTCGGACATCCACACCGTCCGCGGCGAGTGGGGTCCGATCCAGTACCCGCAGGTCGTCGGCCACGAGATCGTCGGCCACGTCACCGAGGTCGGCGCGAACGTCACGAAGCACCAGGTCGGCGACCGGGTCGGCGTCGGCTGCATGGTGAACTCCTGCGGCGAGTGCGAGCAGTGCCGTGCCGGCCAGGAGCAGTACTGCCTCGAGGGCAACACCGGCACCTACGCCAGCGTCGACCCCGCCGACGGCTCGATCACGCAGGGCGGCTACTCGCAGGCCGTCGTCGTGAACGAGGACTTCGTCCTGAAGGTGCCGGAGTCGCTCGACATCGAGAAGGTCGCGCCGCTGCTCTGCGCCGGCATCACCACCTACTCGCCGCTGCACCACTGGAAGGTCGGCCCCGGCTCGAAGGTCGCGGTCGTCGGCATGGGCGGCCTCGGCCACATGGCCGTCAAGATCGCCGTCGCCCTGGGCGCCGAGGTCACCGTCCTGTCGCAGACCACGTCGAAGGAGGCCAACTCGCTCCGCTACGGCGCGAAGGCCCACCACGCGACGAAGGACCCGGCCACGTTCGAGCAGCTCGCGCAGTCGTTCGAGCTCATCATCAACACCGTCTCGGCGAAGCTCGACATGAAGGCCTACCTCGGGCTGCTCAAGGTCGACGGCACGCTCGTCAACGTGGGCGCCCCGTCCGAGCCGCTCGAGGTCCCGGCGTTCGCGCTCATCCCGCGCCGCCTGAGCTGGGCCGGTTCGGCCATCGGCGGCATCGCCGAGACCCAGGAGATGCTCGACTTCTGTGCCGAGCACGACATCCTGCCGGAGACCGAGCTCATCAGCGCCGACCAGGTCAACGAGGCGTACGAGCGCGTGCTGTCCTCGGACGTCCGCTACCGCTTCGTGATCGACGCGGCCACGCTGGCCTGACGACGGGTCCACGGGCGGGGGGGGGGGGGGGGGGGGGGGGGGGCGGGGGGGGGGGCGGGGGGGGGGGGGGGGGGGGGGGGGGGGGGGGGGGGGGGGGGGGGGGGGGGGGGGGGGGGGGGGG
>NZ_JAQMHU010000035.1:0-30291 GCF_028307415.1 Curtobacterium uvaldense
CCCCCCCCCCCCCCCCCCCCCCCCCCCCCCCCCCCCCCCCCCCCCCCCCCCCCCCCCCCCCCCCCCCCCCCCCTCCCCTCCGTCCGGGGCAGCGCCGAGGACTCGTCCACAGCACGCGGATCCGCTAGGCAGGCGAGATACCAGACGGGTTACCCTGAACGGCATGTCGACGCAGGAGATCACGGAGGCGTCGGGGTACTGGTTCCCCGACGACGACGCCACACAGCGCGGCGTCGCCGTGCTGAACGCCCTGCGTCGCTACCGCGCCGCCGAGACCGCGATGCGGCGACGGACCCGCGACTCGATGGGCATGGGCGAGACCGACCTGCTCGCCGTCCGCTACCTGCTGCAGGCACAGCGTGCGGGTCGGATGGTCAAGCCGAAGGACCTGGCCGCCTACCTGAAGATCTCGTCGGCCTCGACGACGATCCTGATCGACCGCCTGGTGAAGTCGGACCACGTCCGCCGCGAGCCGCACCCCACCGACCGTCGCGCACTGGTGATCACCCCCACGACCGAGACCGACGACGAGGTCCGCGCCACCCTCGGGACCATGCACCGGCGGATGATGTCGATCGCCGAGGGGCTGTCCGCCTCCGACGCGCGTGTCGTCGCGACGTTCCTCGAGCGGATGCGCGACGCCGTCGACCAGGTGGACCCCGCGCTCGAGCACTGACCCCGGTGCCGTCCGCGCGTCCGACCACCCCGCGGGGGACGCCAGGGTGCACGCGCACTGGGAACGCCGAGCACGCGACCGCGTAGACCAGAAGGGTCACCGACCGCGAAAGGAGCCGATCATGCACGCATCGGACAAGCTCGCCGCCAACCTCCAGGCCGTCCTGGTGGACCTCGTCGACCTGCACCTGCAGGGCAAGCAGGCCCACTGGAACATCCTCGGACACAACTTCCGCGACCTGCACCTGCAGCTCGACGAGATCGTCGACGCCGCGCGTGAGTTCGCCGACGACACCGCGGAGCGCATGCGCGCCCTCTACGCGATCCCGGACGGCCGCTCGGCCACGGTCGCCGCGGGGACGCACCTCGACGCCTTCCCGGACGGGGAGATCGACACGCACGACGCCATCGACGCGATCACGCTCCGGCTCTACCAGGCCACCGGCACCATGCGCGACGTGCACGACGAGGTCGACGACGAGGACCCGACGACCGCGGACCTGCTCCACGGCTTCATCGAGCGCCTCGAGCAGCTCGCCTGGATGGTCTCGGCCGAGAACCGCGAGCCGCGCACGCCGCTCGCCGCCGCCACGACCCCGGCCGTCGCCGAGGCCTCCGAGCACGAGTAGGGGACGCGACGTGGACCTCGGCATCACCGGCAAGGTCGCGCTCGTCTTCGGTGGCGACTCCGGCATCGGCTGGAACACGGCTCGCATCCTCCTGGCGGAGGGTGCGACCGTGGTCGTCACCGACCTCGACCAGGGACGACTCGACACGAGCGCCGACCAGCTCGAGGCGCCGCACGGCAAGCTCTTCGCCTTCGCCGCGGACGTGACGGAGGCCGAGTCCCTCGCCGCGCTGCACGGCAAGGTGCGCGACGCCGTCGGCGAGATCGACATCCTCGTGCAGTCCTCGGGCATCACCGGTGCGCAGGGCATGTTCCACGAGATCGACGAGCAGGGCTGGCTCGACACCATCGACGTCGACCTGATGGGCCCGGTGCGGATCACGCGGGAGTTCATCGGCGACCTCCGGAAGGGCGGCTGGGGTCGCATCGTCTACCTCGTGTCCGAGGACGCCTCGCAGCCCTACGACGACGAGCTCCCCTACTGTGCCGCGAAGGCCGGTGTCCTGTCGTTCGCGAAGGGCCTGTCGCGGTCGTACGCGTCCGAGGGCCTGCTCGTGAACACCGTGAGCCCGGCCTTCATCCACACCCCGATGACCGACGCCATGATGGACAAGCGCGCGAAGCAGCTCGGGACCTCGTTCGACGAGGCGATCTCGAGCTTCCTCGACGAGCAGCGTCCGTACATGGAGCTCGGCCGCCGCGGGGAGCCCGAGGAGGTCGCGAACGTCGTCGCCTTCCTCTGCTCCGACCTGGCGAGCTTCGTCAACGGGTCGAACTACCGGGTCGACTCCGGCTCGGTCGCCACCATCTAGGAGGACCATGAGCGACTTCCGCTACCTGATCGTCGGAGGCGGGATGGTCGCCGACGCTGCCGCCCGCGGGATCCGCGAGATCGACGCCGACGGCTCGATCGGCATCGTCAGCGAGGAGACCGACCGTCCGTACGCCCGTCCGGCCCTGTCGAAGAAGCTCTGGACCGACCCGGACTTCAGCTGGGACGAGAAGGTCGACCTGCACACCGAGGAGACCGGGGCGACGTTCGTGCTCGGGACCGTCGTGACGGCGATCGACCGCGAGGCGGGGACCGTCACGACGGACGACGGCCAGACCCACGGCTACGAGCGCCTGCTGCTCGCGACCGGTGGGAAACCGCGCAGCCTGCCCGGCCTGTCGCCCTCGTCGCGGGTCCTCGACTTCCGCAGCGCGGACGACTACCGCCGACTCCGCGCCCTCGCGGACGCCGGAGCGCACGTCGCCGTCGTCGGCGGCAGCTACATCGGCACCGAGATCGCCGCGGGCATCGTGCAGAACGGCGCCCGGGTGACCCTGGTGACGCCTGACGAGGTCCTCGGCGGGCACATGTTCCCGCACGACCTCGCCCGGGCCTTCCAGCAGCGCTTCGTCGACCACGGCGTCGAGCTCCGCACCGGACGACGGGTCGACCAGGGCACGGAGTCGGAGGGCGGCGTCAGCCTCACGCTCGACGACGGGTCGGTCCTCGAGGCCGACGCGGTCGTGGCCGGACTCGGCATCGAGCCGCAGACGCAGCTCGCCGCCGACGCGGGTCTGACCGTGCGCGACGGCATCGTGGTGTCGTCGACGCTGGTGACGGACGACGAGTCGGTGTTCGCCGCCGGCGACGTCGCCGAGTACCCGGACCGCATCCTCGGCACGCGCCGGGTCGAGCACGTCGACAACGCGAAGCAGCAGGGCCGGCAGGCAGGCCGGAACCTCGCGGACGCGGACGAGACGTACGACCACACGCCGATGTTCTACTCGAACGTCTTCGACACGGGGTACGAGGCCGTCGGCCAGGTGTCCACCGAGCTGCAGACCGTCGAGGACTGGCAGGAGCCGCTCACCACCGGCGTCGTCTACTACCTGGACGACGACGACACGGTCCGCGGGGTCCTGCTCTGGAACGTCTCCGACAAGACGGACGAGGCCCGCGGGGTGCTCGCCGACGCCAACGGGCTCACCCGGGACATGCTGCCGGGCCGCATCACGCCGTGACCCGCGGATCCTGACGCCGGCGGCCTGGAGGCGCGGCCCGACCTGACGGGGTCGGGTCGCGCCTCCAGGCCGTCGCCGTGTTCGCGGTGCCCGGGTCAGGACCGGTCGCGCACCTCGGGTGCGACGTCGTCGACCACCTCGCGGCGGTCGTCCGGGTCCACGGGGATGCCGTCGCCGTCGGCCATCGCGACCGCGTGCGCGGACTTCGCCCGCTCCAGCTGCTCGTCGTCGCCCTTCGCCATGCCGAAGAGCTCGATGAAGCGCGACTTCACGACCAGCCAGGCATCCTTCGGACCCAGCCGGGCCAGGTCGGACGAGGTCGTGTCGTCGCGCACCCGCTGCAGCGAGCCGACGCCACGGTCGGTGATCTGCCCGTCGACGAGGGCCACCGCGAGGCGGGCCACCGCGTCCGCCTGCGCGTGCATGACCGAGTGGGCGCCGCCGACCACCTCGCGCAGGACCGCGTGCGGGAACACCCGGGCGAGGGACCGCACCCAGTCACGGGGCACCATCGCGTCGTGCTCACCGCGGACGATCAGGGTGCGCGCCCGCACCTCGGCGGCGCGGTCCTCGATCGGGAACGCGATCATCTCCGGCAGCACCTTCCGGAACCAGTGCCAGCCGCAGAGCGCGTAGGCGGTGACCCCGTGCCAGCGGACGGCCGCGGGCTCGTGCAGCGCCGACCGCAGGAAGCGGAGCGCCGAGATCGGGATGCTCCGGGCGCGGCTGTCGACGACCGGACTGATGAGCACGAGGTCGCGGATGTGCGGGTTGCGCGCGGCGACCTCGGTGACGACCTGGGTGCCCATCGAGTGCCCGACGAGCACCGGGTCCTCGAGCCGCAGCTCGCGGATGACCTGCTCGACCGCGTCGGCGTAGCGCTCGATCGACACGGCACCACGGAAGCGCGGGACCCCGGCGAAGCCCGGCAGGTCGAGGGCGTGCACCGGGCCGTTCTCGTTGAGGTGCGGCGCGAGCCGCTCGTAGTAGGTGGCGGCGATGCCCAGACCGGCGACGAGGACGAACGCACGGTCGCCCGGCTGCCCGATCGAGCTCACCCGGACGTAGGTGCCGTCGACGGCGATCCGGTCGACCTCGACCTGCACGTCGGCGTCCTCGGCACGCGCGAGCGCACCGGCGGGGTCGGGTGCGGGCGGCGGGGTCCGGTCGTCCTGGTCGTCCTGTTCGGTCACGGGGCCTCCTGGGATCGGCGACCTCCCACCGTACCCGCCGTTCAGCCGCCGAACGCGGAAGCGGGCGCGCCGTGCACCCGGGTGGGGACCGCGAACACCGCCCCGGAGTGCGGGTACTGCTCGAGCTGTTCCTCGGTGCTGTTCTCGCGCGCCGTGGCGACGAAGAGCGTCGACGCGTCCGGTCCGCCGAAGGCCACGGAGGTCACGTTCGGCGCGGGCACCTCGACGGTCTCGAGGTGTCGGCCCTCGGCGTCCCAGCGCTCCACCCGGCCGGCGCCGTAGACCGCCGTCCAGAAGCAGCCCTCGTCGTCGCGGACCAGCCCGTCGTGTGCGGCGCCGCTGACGAAGGGCTCGAGTTCGCCGAGCACGCCGTCGGGGCCGTACGAGCCGCGGTAGATCGTCGAGGTGCTCGTGTCCGTGACGTACATCACGCTGCCGTCCGCCGACCACTCGATGCCGTTGGTCACGCCGAAGCCCCCGCGGAGCACGCGCGTCGTACCGTCGGGCTCGACCGAGTACAGCGCTCCGGCCGGGTCCTGGTCGGAGAGGTCCATGCTGCCGACGAGGAACCGACCGAAGGGGTCGCACTTGCCCTCGTTGAACCGCATCTCGGCGGTCGCGTGCTGCACCCGCACCAGCTCGCGCTCGACGACGCCGCGCTCGTCGGTGAGCACGACCGTGTCGCCCAGGGCCGCGACGAACCCGCCGGCGGCGCGTGGCTGGAAGCTCGCCAGGGGCGGCGGCAGTGCGACGCTCGACTCCACCGTGCCGTCCGCGCGGGCGGTGGTGAGCAGGCCCAGGGTGATGTCGGTCCAGCGGAGCCGCTCGGCGGTCGGGTCCCAGACGATGCTCTCGGCGAGGACCGCCTGCTCGTCGCAGAAGACGGTCACGGGCCCGGTCACGGCGTCGGTGTGCATGCGTCCCGTCTACCGGGGCCGGCGTGCACGACCTGCCAGCGAGATGCGGCGGACTCGGTCGGACCGCGGGGGCCGGAGACCGCCCGAGACACCGGCGTCGGACGGAGACGCCTTCATCCCGGCGAGACGCCGTCGGATCCGGCGGCGCCTCGACGACTCGGGTGCGTCCGGTACCGACGCCGGCGTCTCACAGCGGTCCACACGGACCGACGCCGGCGTCTCGCGCGAACCGCACCGACCGACGCGGGCTCGGGTCAGAGGCGCGCGAACCGGGCGCGGAAGAAGCTGTAGACGCCGTACGCCAGGAACCCGATGCCGACCGCGACGAGCACCACCGATCCGGCGGGCAGGTCGCGCAGCGCGTCGAACGCCCCGTCGAGCCCCGTCGCCTGGTCCGGGTCGCTCCGGACGCCGGCGACGACGATCAGCACCCCGACGACCGCGACGGCGATCCCCTTGCCGACGTACCCGACGGTCCCGAGCACGGTCACGGCACGGTCGAGGGGCTGCCGCGGCCGGACGAGCTGCTTCCAGAAGGAGCGACGGCACCCCTGCACGACCAGGGCCGCACCGATCGCGATCGCCACGGCACCGACGGCGATCAGCAGGAACACCCCGCCGGGCGTCGCGAGGGCCTGGGCCGCCGCGCTCCGGGTCGACCCGCTGGAGCTCGTGCCGGCCCCGAGCGCGAACGACCCGGCCGAGTACGAGACGACGCCGTAGACGACCGCCTTGCCGAGGTCCTTCGCCCGTGCCGCCCACCCGCGGGCGCTGTCGGACCGGCCGCCGACGACCGCCTCGAGCAGGAGCCGCAGGGCCAGCGCCGCGGTGCCGACGGCGACGACCCAGAGCAGGGCCACGCCTCCGGGGACCTCGGCGAGCTGCCGCAGCGCTCCGGACTGGTCCGTCTCGCTGCCCCCGGACGCGTTCCCGATCCCGAGGAGCACGACGAGGTACCCGATCAGCAGGTGGACCACACCGCTGCCGACGTACCCGGCCCGCGCCGTCAGCTCGAACCACCTGCTGTCGGCGACACGCTTCGCCTGTCGTCCGGTCTCGCGTGCTGCTCGTTCCGCCTGGTCGCTCATCCCTCCGAGCGTGCCCGACGCACGGACCGCTGTCCGCAGCGGAGCGCACCGCGTGTCGGGACGAAGGCCGGACGGGAGGCGCGTGGCGGACGGCCACGCGCCTCCCCGTCCGGTGTCAGTCGCCCTTGACGTTGACGACCTGCCGCAGCGTGTGCCGGACCGTCACCAGGTCGACGGCATCCGCCATGACCCGGTCGATGGGCTTGTAGGCCGCGGGGATCTCGTCGAGGAACGCGTCCGTGTCGCGGTACTCGATCCCCGCCATCGCCTCGCGCAGCTGCTCGTGGGTGAAGGTCCGCCGGGCAGAGGACCGCGAGAACAGCCGACCGGCGCCGTGCGGCGAGGACTCGAGCGACGGCTTGTCACCGAGCCCCTCGACGACGTAGGAAGCGGTCCCCATCGATCCCGGGATGAGACCGGGCTGCCCCGCCTTCGCCTGGATGGCACCCTTCCGGGACACCCACACGCTCTTGCCCCAGTGCGTCTCACGCTGGGTGAAGTTGTGGTGGCAGTTGATCCGCTCCTGCTCGTCCGCCGGCTGACCGAGCACCTCGGACAGCTGCCGGACGACACGGTCCATCATCTCCTCGCGGTTGAGGAGCGCGAAGTGCTGCGCCCACCGGAGCTCGGCGATGTAGCGGTCGAACTCCGGGGTGCCCTCGACGAGGTAGGCCAGGTCGGGGTCCGGCAGCTCGATCCACCAGCGCTGCATCATCCGCTTGGCGACGGCGATGTGCCGCTGGGCGATCTTGTTGCCGACGCCGCGCGACCCGGAGTGCAGGAAGAGCCAGACCCGGTCCTGCTCGTCGAGCGAGACCTCGATGAAGTGGTTGCCCGAACCGAGCGTGCCGAGCTGGTTCCGCCAGCCGCCGTGTGCTCCGGCCGGGTCGAACCCGGCGGCCGCGGCCATCGCCTCGAGCTCGGCGATCCGCGGCTCGGCGGTGGCGACGACCTTCCGGTTCGACGCCCCGGCGGACAGCGGGACCGCGCGCTCGATCTGCTCACGGAGGGGCTGCAGGTCGGCGGGCAGGTCCGCGGCAGCGAACTGCGTGCGCACCGCGATCATGCCGCAGCCGATGTCGACACCGACGGCCGCCGGCATGACGGCGCCGAGGGTCGGGATCACGGAGCCGACGGTGGCGCCGAGACCGAGGTGCGCGTCGGGCATCAGCGCGAGGTGCGGGAACACGAACGGCATCCGGGCCGTCGTGCGGGCCTGCTGCTCGGTGTTCTCCTCGAGCATCGAGGCCCAGCTGAGCAATCGGTCGTTGATCTTCTCCACGGTGTTCGTCCTTCGTCGTGACGGTCATCGACGGCCGGGCGGCCGTCGTGGTGACGGCCGGGCGGCCGTCGTGGTGACGGCCGGGCGGCCGTCGTGGTGACGGTCCGGGGCGGACGGATCCTGCGCCTCCGGCTCGGTGCAGTGCACCTGTGGAGGAACGACGGGAGGGACGCCCCGGGCCGGGTGGGCACGGGACGTCGGGGGACGGCGCGTGCCTACGTGGGTTCGCGGAGGGACGGGTTCGCGTACTGCACCGCGGGCAGCACGACGAGCGCATCGAGCTGGCGCTCGAGGCGGCTGCTGTGCTGCTGGGCGTGCATCGCGGTCCCTCCGTGGGTGCCCGGGGCGGGCGATCCTGCCCGACGGGCAGGAGGACCGACAGTAGTGCGACACGCCCGGGCCGCACAACTCACCCGGGCGTGTCGCGGTTCTCTCAGCCGTTCCTGCACGGTCGGGAGGCACACCACGACCGTCCACAGCGGGGTACGCCCGGCTGATGGTCGCCCCGCCGGGCCGGGCAGGCTGGTGGTATGACCGAACGGACCCGCGACACCCCCGACGCGAACGACAACGAGGAGCGCACCGACGGCTACGTGCCGCTCCGCTCCTACGGAGCCATCGGTGACGGCCGCACGGTCGCGCTCGTCGCACGCGACGGCCGGATCGACTGGCTACCGATCCCCTCGATGGACTCCCCACCGGTCTTCGCGAGCATCCTCGACGCCGAGCACGGGGGGCACATCGCACTCCGTCCCACCGGCGACGCCAGCGTCGAGCGCGAGTACCTGCCGGGCACGAACGTGCTCGTCACGACGTGGACGACCGACAGCGGGTCCTGCACGGTCACGGACGCGATGGTCACCGGCGTCGCCGGTCGGCTGCCGTGGGCCGAGATCGGCCGCTGCGTACAGGGTGTCTCCGGCACCGTCGAGATGGAGTGGGCGGTCGTGCCCGGCACCCTGCTGAACACGGCGGAGCCGCGACGCATCGACACGGCCAACGGCACGGTGATCGGTATCGACGGCGTGACCATCGGCATCGTGCAGCACGGCTTCGAGCCCGTGCACGACGACGGGCCTCGGTTCTCCGGACGCTTCACCACGAACGAGGGGTCGAAGTCGATCCTGACGATCGTCGGTACCGAGAACGAGCCGATCTTCATGCCCGAGCCGGAGCGCACGCTCGACGCGGTCGACCGGACGATCGAGAACTGGTCGACCTGGTCGGAGACCTTCTCGTACGACGGCCCGTGGGCCGACGCCGTGCAGCGCAGTGCGCTCGCGCTGAAGCTGCTCATCTACTCGCCCACGGGTGCGATCGCGGCGGCGCCGACGACGAGCCTGCCCGAGGACCGCACGGGCGGCAAGAACTGGGACTACCGGTTCGCCTGGGTCCGCGACCTGTCGTACACCGTGCACGCCCTCACCCGCTTCGGGCTCCGCGAGGAGACGCACGCGGCGGTGTCCTGGGTGATGCGGACCATCGCCGAGCACGACGAGACCATGCCGATCTTCTACGACCTGAACGGCGAGAAGACCGACGGCGTCGAGGAGCGCGACGTCCCCGGGTGGAACGGCATCGGTCCGGTGACGATCGGCAACCGTGCGGGCGACCAGCTGCAGCTCGGTGTCTGGGGTGACGTCTTCGAGATCCTCCGTCAGTACGTCAAGGCGGGCAACGTGCTCGACCGCCAGACCGCGAGCGTGCTCGAGCGGCTCGCGGACGACGCCTGCCACCGATGGCCCGAGCAGGACTCCGGTATGTGGGAGCTCCAGGAGGCGCAGCACTACGTGTCGAGCAAGGTCGGGTGCTGGCAGGCGCTCGACGCTGCGGTGGAGCTCCACGACGCCGGCATGATCGACGGACCGCGCGAGAAGTGGATCGAGAACCGCGAGCTCATCGAGCAGTGGGTCGCCGAACACGGGTGGGACGAGGAGCGCGGGTACTACGTGATGTACCCGGGGTCCGACGCGATCGACACCTCGATCCTGCTGCACGCGATGTCGTCGTTCGACCGCGGCCCGCGCATGGCGTCGACCATCCGCGCGATCGAGGAACAGCTGCAGCACGGCCCCCTGGTCTACCGGTACTCCGGCATGGACCAGGAGGAGTCGCCCTTCGTCGCGTGCTCGTTCTGGCTCGCGGCCGCCATGGCGTGCACCGGTCGGGTGGACGATGCCCGTTCCCTGATGGACGACATGGTGGCGCAGGCGAACGACGTCGGCCTGTTCAGCGAGATGCTCAGCGCCGAGGACGGGGCGTTCATGGGCAACATCCCGCAGGGGCTGTCCCACCTCGCGCTCATCCAGGCGGCGCTGACGATCGAGGAGGTCGCCGCCGAGTCGTGAACCGGGCGCGGACCCGGTCGGGCGGGTCGGTGGTGCCCGCCCGACCGCGACGGTCGTACGCTGCTCAGCCCAGGGTGATCGCCACGAGGCCGGCGACCCCGACCAGGTAGAGCACGACCACGACGAACGAGTCGACGCCCATGCCGATGATCCGCCGCCCCGGCCGGAACACCAGGCCGACCGCGTAGACCAGCGTCAGCAGCGCGGCGAGGGCCGTCAGGTACACGTCACTCGCGTTCGCCTGCGGCAGCACCGCCTTGCCGGACAGCACCGTGGCGACCAGGAACAGCACCGGCAGGAACGCGTTGCCGCCGAAGATGTCCGACATCGCGAGGTTGTCGTCGCCCTGCCGGACGGCCTGGATGCCGGTGGAGATCTCCGGCAGGCTCGTGGCGAGGGCCAGCACCGTGGCGCCGAAGAGCACCCCGGACAACCCGATCTGCTCCGACGCCGCATCACCCGCACGTTCGAGGACGACACCGGCGACCAGCGTCGCGAGGGCCGACACCGTGAAGACGACCGCCGCCTTCCGTGTGCTCATCCGCGGTGGGTCCTGCTTCCGTGTCCGGTGTCCCGACGCGTGCGGTGACGCGTCGGGCGCCCGGCCGTCCTGGTGCCACGGCAACCCCTTGCCGGCGCGCTGCACGAGCAGGAGCCCGACGACCCAGATGGCTGCGATGAGCACCACGTCCGGTGTGAGTCGTGCGACCACGAGGTCGGGCGGGAGCTGACTGCCGGCCACGACGACGGCGAGCACCGCGACGACGACGACCGCCTCGAGCACGAGGGTCAGCGACGCAGCACGGTGGGTGAGCGGCCGCACCCCCTTGCCCCGTCGGCCGAAGGCGTCGAGGATCGCGATCACGACGGTCTGCAGGGCGATGCCACCGAGGATGTTGCCGGCAGCGACCTCGATGTTGCCGGACAGGCCCGCGCTGACCACGATGGCGATCTCGGGCAGGTTCGTCGCGACGGCCAGGACGATGAGCCCGCCGAGCGCGCTCCCGAGGTGCAGTCGGTCGTCGAGGACGTCGGTGGTCTTCGAGAGCTGGATGCCTGCGACCCAGATCACCGCGGCACCGGCCACGAAGATCACGACGAGCATCCAGAGCGGCAGGGATCCCATGCCCTCACCGTGGCCCCCGACGGCCGCGACCGCTCCGAGGTGTGCGCCGAACGGCTCGACGGCGACCGGCCGGACCCGGACGGCCGCTGAGCACACCGTCGGCGGTGCGGCGCATGATGGACGGGCGATGAACGACGTCGATGCACGGATGGACCGGCTGCGGCGAGCCGCCCGGTACCGGTACCAGCAGCTCGTGGACAGCGAGATCGAACGCGGCTCCCTCGACCCGGACGAGGTCCGCGAGGAACGACGCCTGCTCCGGCTGCAGGACGTCGAACGGCACGCTCGTGCCCGCATCGAGGAGGCCGAGCGCCGCGGGGTCTTCGAGGGGAACCCGTACCACGGCAAACCGCTGCCGGGGAACGACGGACGGCACGACCCCGACTGGTGGATCAAGGCGAAGATCGAGCGTGAGGACATCCGCGGCATCGCCCCGCCGGCGCTGGCGCTGCGGACCGAGGACGCCGAGCTCGACGACCACCTCGACGCGCTCACGACCGAGGACGACGTCCGCGCGGTCCTCGTCGACTTCAACGCCCGCGTCAAGGAGGCCCGACGGCAGCTGCTCGGCGGACCGCCGGTCGTCACGCCGATGCGCGACGTCGACGTCGAGGTGGAGCGGTGGCGCGAGCGGCGGGACGCCCGCCGCGCCGCGGACGAGCGGGCGGCCGCCGACCGTGCGGCTGCGGAGCAGGCGGCACGGCCGCGTCGGTGGTGGCGTCGGGCGTGACCTGGGTAGCACGAGGCGCGCACCGTGTCCTCGTCCGCCGTGCCGGACCGCGGCCGGTGTCGCGGCGCTGGGCCGTGCCTCCAGGCCGACCCGATCGACCGCACCCGCCTGCGCTGCCGGCCCGGACGTGCAGAAGGCGCCGCTCCCGTGGTGGGGAGCGGCGCCTTCTCGTGGTGGTGCCGGTGCGGTGGTGTGCCGCGGGGTGTTACTTGATCTGCGCGGTGATGGTCGCGGTGCCGACGAGCAGCCCGCCCTTGACGGCGTCGGTCTTGAAGGTGCTGTTGAGCAGCTTCGCGGCGTCGTCGGAGACGTGGACGGTGGTGCCGGTCAGGATGGCGTTGTCACCCTCGAGCTGCAGCGGCTTGAGCGTGCCACCGTGCAGCGAGAACAGGTAGGCGTTCGAAGCGGCGACCTCGCCGTTGACGAGGACGTCACCGTAGAGCTTGGACGAGCCCGGGTTCACGACGAAGTTCTCGAGCGTGACCGTGGTGTCGCCGGCCTTGAGGGTCAGACCCGAACCGTTGTGGTTCAGCAGGCCCTGCACGTAGGGGCGGTAGTTGCCGTCCGGGCTCCAGTAGGTGACCGAGCCAGCGGTGATCGGGAACGACACGGAGCCGTCCTCGAGCTTCGCGTCGCCGGAGACGCCCGGGGTCAGCCCGAGGGAGGTGAGGGCGTCGGTGAAGCCCTTGTCGAGTGCGACGGCGGTGTTGCCACCCTTGACCTCGGGGACCGATGCGACCGGGGCGGGGATCTTCGAGGCCTCGGACGAGGAGGAGACCGTCTGCACGTTCGGGGTCGCGGCGTTCGCCGTGCTGATGCCGAACGCGGCACCACCGAGGACGAGGGCGCCGGTGGTGGCGAGGGTGATCGAGGTCTTCATGGACTTGCGCATGAGTGGGTTCCTTCCGTTGTCGCGCTCGGCGCGATTCCCTGTGTGCGCGCCGAACACACCCCGAAGAGGGGTGGAGAACCAGCTACTTGCGGCTGGTGAGCGCTCCGGGTGTTTCCCGGCTGATGCAAGGGATTCGGGGCCCTCGCCCGATCGGATTGGACGAAGTTCCTGGGGAACTCCGGCCCCCTGCTCCGTAGCGTGGAGACATGGCCCCCGTACACATCCCGAGCACCGACCGGATCCGGGCGATCGACGCCTGGTGGCGCGCCGCGAACTACCTCACCGTCGGGCAGATCTACCTCCTCGACAACCCACTGCTCACCCGTCCCATCGACCCGGACGACGTGAAGCCGCGCCTGCTCGGGCACTGGGGCACCTCCCCCGCGCTGAACCTCGTCTACGCGCACTGCAACGCGCTCATCGCCGAGACCGACCGCGACCTCCTCTACGTGTGCGGGCCCGGGCACGGTGGCCCCGCGATGAACGCGAACGCCTGGCTCGAGGGGACCTGGGGCGAGCTGTACCCGGACATCACGCCGGACCCCGAGGGGCTCCGGAAGTTCTTCAAGCAGTTCTCGTTCCCGGGCGGCATCCCGTCCCACGCCGCCCCGGAGACGCCCGGATCCATCCACGAGGGCGGCGAGCTCGGCTACTCGCTCGCGCACGCGTACGGCGCGGCGCTCGACAACCCGGACCTCGTCGTGGCGTGCGTCGTCGGTGACGGCGAGGCCGAGACCGGTCCCCTGTCCGGCTCCTGGCAGGCGCACACCTTCCTCGACCCGGTGTCCGACGGGGCCGTGCTGCCGATCCTCAACCTCAACGGCTGGAAGATCGCGAACCCGACCGTCCTCGCGCGCATCCCCGACGAGGACCTCACCGCGTACTTCCGTGGCCTCGGGTACGAGCCGATCGTCGTCGACTCCGCACGCGTGGACCACGACCCGTTCGCGGTGCACGCGCTGTTCGACGGTGCCCTCCGCCGCGCGCTCGCGAGCATCGACGACATCCAGGCCGCCGCTCGGGCCCAGGCCGAACGGGCCGCAGCCGGACAGCCGGCAGGCGCAGCCGACCTGCGTCCGCGCTGGCCGATGATCGTGCTCCGTACCCCGAAGGGCTGGACCGGCCCGCAGGAGGTCGACGGCGAGCGCGTCGAGGGCACCTTCCGCGCCCACCAGGTCCCGCTGCCGGCCGTGCGCGAGGACGCCGGACACCGCGAGCAGCTCGAGGAGTGGATGCGGAGCTACCGCCCGGACGAGCTGTTCGACGCCGACGGCCAGCCGACCGGGATCCTCACGACCATCCGGCCGCAGGGCGACCTCCGCATGAGCGCCACGCCGCACGCCAACGGCGGGCGCATCCGCACCGCGCTCGACCGTCCGCCGCTCGAGCCGTACGCGGTCCCCGTCGGCGAGGACGCCAGCTCGACCGCGACCCTCGGGCCGTGGCTCGCTGAGCTGACCTCGCGGAACGGGTCGTCCTTCCGCCTGTTCGGTCCCGACGAGACGGTGTCGAACAAGCTCGACGCCGTGTTCGACGTGACCTCCCGGGTGTGGCGTGCCCGTCGCGCGGCCGGTGACGAGCACCTCGGCGCTCGTGGCCGGGTCATCGAGGTCCTGTCGGAGCACCTGCTCGAGGGGATGCTCGAGGGCTACGTGCTCACCGGCCGCCACGGACTGCTCAACACCTACGAGGCGTTCGCGCACATCATCGACTCGATGGTCGGGCAGTACGCGAAGTGGCTCGAGTCGTCGACCGACATCGACTGGCGCGCGCCCGTGTCGAACCTGTCGATCCTGCTGTCGTCGCACGTGTGGCGGCAGGACCACAACGGCTTCTCGCACCAGGACCCGGGCTTCCTCGACGTCGTCGCCTCGAAGCAGCAGGACCTCGTGCGCATCAAGCTCCCGGCGGACGCGAACACCCTGCTCGCCGTGGCAGCGCACGCGTTCGAGACCACGGACCGCATCGAGGTGATCGTCGCCGGGAAGCACCCCGAGCCGGTCTTCCTGTCCCTCGAGGACGCCGTCGCGCACGCGGCTGCCGGGCTCGGCGTCTGGGACTGGGCCGGCACCGAGCAGACGGTCGGACGCGCCGACGTGCTCCTCGCGAGCGCCGGTGACGTGCCGACGGTCGAGGCCGTCGCCGCCGCGGACATCATCCGGAAGCACGCGCCCGAGGTCGGGGTCCGCTTCGTGAACGTCGTGGACCTGCTGTCCCTCGGCGACCCGCGGAAGCACGAGCACCCGGTCAGCGACGAGCGCTACGACGAGGTCTTCCTGCCCGGCACGCCGACGGTGTTCGCCTTCCACGGCTACCCGTCGCTCGTGCACCAGCTGACGTACCGCCGGAACGGCCACGACGACCTGCACGTGCACGGCTTCCTCGAGCAGGGCACCACCACGTCGCCGTTCGACATGCTCATGCTGAACGAGATGGACCGCTTCTCGCTGGCGCACGACGCACTGTCGCGGGTCGACGCCGACGCGCACGCTGACCTGCTCGCGAAGCTCACCGAGGCGCGGGACGCCGCGCGGACCTTCGCCTACTCGAAGGGCGAGGACCACCCGTCGCTGTCGGGCTGGGAGTTCCGAGGGTGGCCGCAGGACGAGCCGACCGACGGCGGGACCGGGGGCGACCCGGGCGCCGGCGAGACGGAGGGCGCGGCACCCGGCAACTGACGTCCCGCGTCTCCTGCACGCTCCTCCTGCACAGCCTGGAGGCGCTGCGAACCGTCCACAGGACCGGTCACGCCCGTCGCGTGGCCGGTCCTGTGCCGTGAGGCTCGGGGCACGGACGTCGGATGGGTGAGCGCGGTGTCACCGACGAACCCGACGACCTGGTCAAGCGACGGCTCGCCAGGGTCGAGCGCGCTGTCGAGATCCTGCTCGCGGACCCGCACTACGGCCCCCTCGTGGAGCCGGAGGGGCGGCTGGAGTTGCTCGAGGACCTCCGGCAGGAGTCGCGGGAGCGCCAGGAGCGGGCACGCGCGCGGGAGCGGCACGATCTCCACGAGGACGCCTCGCTCGCCGGGAGTCGACGTGCCAGGCTGGGCACGTGCAGGACCTCGTCATCTCCGCTCCGGACCAGCCCACGCTGCCGACCACGGCCGGCGGTCGGTTCCCCGTCCGTCGGGTGTACTGCGTCGGTCGCAACTACGCAGCCCACGCCCGGGAGATGGGCCACGACCCTGACCGCGAGCCGCCGTTCTTCTTCACGAAGCCGGCCAGCGCCCTGGTCACCGACGGCGCCGACACCCCCTACCCGCCGGGTACGGACCGTCTCGAGCACGAGGTCGAACTCGTCGTCGCGCTCGGTCGTGGCGGGTCGGACGTCGCCGTGACGGACGCCCTCGACCTGGTGTGGGGCTACGGAGTGGGCATCGACCTGACGCGTCGCGACGTGCAGGCCGAGGCCAAGCGGCTCGGTCGGCCGTGGGACCTGGCGAAGGGCTTCGACGCCTCGGCCCCGGTCGGGACGCTCGTCCCGGCCGCCGGGGTCGACCCGACCACCGGTGCGATCAGCCTCCGCGTGGACGACGCACTGCGACAGTCGGGCGACCTGGCCGACCAGGTCTGGTCGGTCGCCGAGACGATCGCCGAGCTCTCGCGGTGGGTGACCCTCGCCCCGGGTGACCTGCTGTTCACCGGGACCCCGGACGGCGTCGGGCCGCTGCAGCGCGGCCAGGTCGTCACCGGCTTCGTCGCCGAGGTCGGGACGGTGACGACCCGCATCGTCTGACCTCCGGGCGCGGTCGGACGGTGCGCGACCACGCACCGCTGGGAACGTCCGCAGGCCCGAGGCGTACACCGGTCGGTGACGCCGGGGGACCATCGGCGCCAGACCACGGGACACCGCGAGCGTGCTCGACGCCGAGCGCGCCGGGGACGGGTGCGTGTCCCGACCGAGGAGGTGCGCCGTGCAGGAACACGACCTGCTCGCGACGTCCTGGACCTGGGCGGGCGACGAGCCGATCGCCGACCGGGTCCGAGCCGTCGGGGATGCCGGGTTCTCCGGCCTGTCACTGTCGCTCGACGACCTCCACGAGGTGCGGGCGACGACCGGGTTCACGGCACTGCGACGTGCCCTCGACCGAGCCGGGATCGTCTGGGTGCAGCTCGGCCCCCTCGACCGCTGGTGGAGCCACGGCGGACGCTCGACGGACGACGAGGCCGACCGTGGGGTCGTGCTCGAAGCGGCAGCGACCCTCGGCGCCTGGCAGGTCGTCGTCCGTGCCGACACCGGTGTCCACCCGGTCACGCCAGCGGCGATGACCGCGGACTTCGTCGACCTCGCCGCGCAGGCCGAGAAGGTCGGGGGCCGCCTGGTCCTCGAACCGGAGCCCTGGTCGAACCTGCCCACCGTCGAGCGGGCATCGCGCTTCGTCGCCGCGGCCGGCCACCCGAACGCCGGGCTGCTCCTGGACGCCATGCACACGCTCCGCGGCGGCTCCACACTCGCCTCGATCGCCCAGGGCGTCGCGCCGGAGGTGCTCGCCGCGGTGGAGCTCAGCGACGGCCTGCTGCACACCCCGTCCGGACTCACCCTCGCCGAGGAGTCCCGCAGTGCCCGACACCTGCCGGGATCGGGCGCATGGGACCTGCCCGGGCTCGTCCGCGTGCTCCGGGGGCTCGGACACGAGGAGCCCTGGGGTGTCGAGGTCCGGACGGCCGTGCACCGGGCGATGCCCCTGGCCGACGCGCTCCGGACCGCAGTGGCCGCGACCCGGGCCGTGCTCGACGCCGCCGACGCCGCGGACGAGCCCGCTGCCCCGGCGATGCCGACCACGCCTGCCCCGACCTCCGCCGTCGACTTCGACGTCGCCGCACCTCCGCTCGATCGACCGGCACCCCGGACCGACGCGGGTACAGGCGCACCCGCGTAGCGTCGGGCGCATGACGGATCACGCAGCAGACGACGACCTCCTCCGGCGCTCGCAGGAGTCCATCGACGAGGCCAAGGCGGCAGCCGCCGAGGTCGACCTGCCCGAGCAGGAGGACCTGATCGACGAGGACCTGCCCGCCGCGGACACCGCGAAGCCCGCCGACGGTCCCGCGCCGGCCGCCTGAACGGGCCGACCGAGGACCACCGGAGACCGTCCGGGAGCCGAGCTCCCGGACGGTCTCCTCGTGTCCGCAGCGGCTCTGCAGGAAGAAATCCGACGAACGGCGTGACGAACCCCGGAGTCGACCCGTCACACCAGTGGGCCCCGGAACCGTGGGGGTTCCGGACGCCCGGGTTCTGGTGATCCCGGGCCGCGGACGCGCCGTGGTCGACCACCCCTGATCGCCGACCGCGGTGCACCGGCGGCGGTCCGTGCGTCCCCTGATCCGGCGCACGGACCGCCTCCGCCCGCGATCGCCGAGGCCGACCGGTCAGGACTCGCGGACGACGTCCTCGGGCCCCTTGTCCGGCCGCCACCCGCGCCACGACGGCTGTCGGAGCCGACCGTCCGCCGTCCACTCGGCGAACTCGACCTCACCGACCCGACGAGGTGTGACCCAGTGGGCGTCGCGGGCATCCGGGCGAGGGACCTCGACGAACGGCGAGGTCTTCCGCTCCGTCTTCCCGAGGGCCTCCCCGATCTCGTCCAGGTCGCGGTCGCTGAACCCCGTCCCGACCCTGCCGACGTACTCGAGTCCGTCCGGGCCGGGTACGCCCAACAGCAGCGATCCGACGCCACCGGCCCGGCGCCCCCTGCCGGGCCGCCACCCACCGACGACGACCTCCTGCGTGGCGTGGTGCTTGATCTTCACCCAGGCCTCGGAGCGGCGGCCCTCGGCGTACCGCGACGACCGTTTCTTCGCGACGACGCCCTCGAGCCCCCGCTCACGCGACGCCGCCACGGCATGGTCCAGGTCACCGTCGACCGCCTGGGGCACGTCGATCACCCCACCCGGCTCGACGACGGTCAGGAGCGCCTCGCGCCGGGCGTCGTAGCCGAGCCGGGTCAGGTCGTGTCCGTCGGCCTCGAGCACGTCGAAGAGCAGCAGGCGCACGGGTGTCCGGCGCCGAGCGGCCTCGACGTCACGAGCCCCGGTCAGTCCCATGCGGTCCTGCAGCAGGCCGAACGACGGACGCCCGCGCTCGTCCAGCGCCACGACCTCGCCGTCGAAGACCCCGTCGACCCCGGCCCGCTCACCCAGCTCCTGCAGCTCCGGGTACTGCGCGGTCAGGTCGTTGTCGTTGCGGCTGCGCAGGGTGACCCGTCCGTCGCGCACGGTCGCCAGGGCACGGACGCCGTCCCACTTCATCTCGAACGCCCAGGCCGCCGGGTCGAGACGCGGCTCCCCCTGCACGGGGCTCGCGAGCATGGCCCGACGCTCGGCGGGCGACGTCCTCGCGGGCGCGGCACGGCCGATCCGCTGCCGCTCCGCAGCGCTCGGCGTCGGTGTCCGGGAGGCTCGACCCGCATCCGCCTCGCCACCCCCGTCGGCGAGACGGTCCGGTTGGTCCTTCGTGCGGTGGATGAGCCAGTTCTGCTCGTCGCCGTCCTTCCCGCGGCCCCGCCCTCGGGTGTGCAGGAGCGCCAGCCGACGGACGCCGTTCGTGCGGCCGTGCAGCGTGACGATCACCTCTTCGCCGTCGCGCCACTTCTCGAGCTCGTAGGTGCCGTCGTCCCAGATCGTGACGGTCCCCCCGCCGTACTCGGCCTGCGGGATCGTCCCCTCGAACGAGCCGTACTCGAGCGGGTGGTCCTCGGTCTGCACCGCCAGGTGGTTCTTCCCGGGGTCGGTCGGCTCGCCCTTCGGCAGCGCCCAGCTCACGAGCACACCCTCGTGCTCGAGCCGGAAGTCGTAGTGGTCCCGGGTCGCGTGGTGCTCCTGGATGACGAACGTCGGCGTGCCGTCCTTCCGCACGGTCGGTGCGCCCTCGGGCACCGGCTCCGGCGTCCGCGACGCATCGCGCTTCGCGCGGTAGGCCGCGAGGCGGTCGCGAGCCGGTTGCTCTGCCTCGTTCGCACGCTGGGTCCGGTCGCCGTCCCAGTGGCCGTGGTCGGTCCTGCCCACCGCCAGCGAGGCGGAGGCGACCGGGTGCAGGAGGTCGCCGTGGGCCTCCAGGCGGTCGAGGACCTCCTCGAACTCCAGCTGGGCGAACCCGCGCTCCTCGAGCTCCCGCCAGGTCCGCGGCGCGGCGACGGTCGGCCGGTCACGGCCGCGCAGGGAGTACGGCGCGATCGTCGTCTTGTTGCCGTTGTTCTGCGACCAGTCGACGAAGACCTTGCCCCGTCGCTCGGCGCGGCTCATCGAGGACAGCACCAGGTCGGGCAGGTCCTGCTCCAACGCCCGGGCGAGCTCGTGCGCGACGTCGGACACCTGTGCGGTCGTGGCGCGCCCGTCGAGCGCCGCGTACAGGTGGATGCCCTTCGAGCCGCTCGTCACCGGGTACGGGTCGAGCCCCATGCCGTGCAGGATCTCGCGTGCGGCGAGCGCCACCTCGACGCACTCCGGCAGCCCGACACCCTCGCCGGGGTCGAGGTCGAGCACGAGCCGGTCCGGACGTTGCTGCGCGCCGCGGGGACCGAACCGCCACTGCGGGACGTGCAGTTCGAGCGCCGCCTGCTGCGCCGTCCAGACGAGCGTCGGCAGGTCGTCGACGATCGGGTACTCGGTGTCGTGCTCCTTGTGCGCGATCGTGTGGTGACGGACCCAGTCGGGCGCCGAGTCGGGCAGGTTCTTCTCGAAGAAGACCCCGCCGTCCACGCCGTTCGCCCAGCGCTTCCGCGTCACGGGGCGGTCCTTGACGTGCGGGATCATCCACGGCGCCACCCGCTCGTAGTACGCGATGACCTGGCCCTTGGTCGTCCCGGTCGCCGGGTAGAGCACCTTGTCGGTGTTCGTCAGGGCGATCCGACGGTCGCCGACCGTGACGGTGGTCTTCCGGGCGACGGGGCTCACAGCGCGACCCCGGTCGCTCCCGCCACGGTCAGGGTGCTGCCGGACGTGTACGAGGACTCCGGGCCGGCGAGGTGGACGTAGGCGCTGCCGAGCTCGACGGGCTGCGCCGGACGGCCGAAGGGGGTGTCCTGACCGTAGGCGGCGATCTCGTCACCGGGGTAGCTGATCGGCTGCAGCGGCGTCCACACCGGCCCCGGCACGACGCAGTTCGCCCGGATGCCCTTCGCCGCGAGCTGGCGGGCGAGACCGTTCGTGTAGGTGATGATGGCGGACTTCGTGGCGGCGTAGTCGATCATCCGGTCCTGCGGTTGGTACGCGGAGACCGAGCTCGTGGTGACGATCGCGCTGCCGGGAGCCATGTGCGGGACGGCCGCTCGCACCAACCAGAACATCGAGTAGAGGTTGACCTTCATGGTGCGGTCGAAGTCCTCGGTCGACTGCTCGGTCACGTCCTCGTGCACCTGCTGGTGTCCGGCGACGAGCACGAGCGCGTCGAGGCCGCCGAGCTCGCTGACGGCGTCGCGCACGAGGGTGTCGCAGAACGCCTCGTCGGTCAGGTCGCCCGGCAGCAGCACGGCCCTGCGCCCGAGGTCGCCGACGACGTCGCGCACCTGTTCCAGGTCCTCGCGTTCCTCGGGCAGGGCGTTCAACGCGACGTCGGCCCCTTCCTTCGCCATCGCGATCGCGGCAGCTCGCCCGATGCCGGAGTCGGCTCCGGTCACGAGCACCCGGTACCCGGGCATCCGCCCCGTCCCGAGGTAGGTCGTCTCGCCGTGGTCGGGCGCCGGGTCCATCGCGCTGGCCAGCCCGGACCCCTGCTGGGTCTGCGGCGGGAACGGCGGCCGGGCGTACTGCGAACGCGGGTCCTGCTTGTCGAGCTGGCTCATGGGCCCATGGTGCTCGCCGTGGCGGCACGACGGTTCAGGACCGGGCTGTTCCGTGGACGGGTCGTCCTGACACAGGAGCTGTGCAGGGACCGGCGGCCGTCAGGCCGTCGTCCGCACCGGGGCGGCGAGCAGCTGCTCCGCGCCGACCCGGTCGCCGCGTCCCTGCACGAGGGTGCCGACCCCGAGTACGGCCCAGACGACCGCGACACCCCAGTCGCCCGCGGTCCCGGACGCCGCGAGGATCGCCCACAGCGCGGCCAGCCCGACGAACACGCACCCGCTGGTGCGTCGCTGCCGGGCGTCCGCCAGCCACCGTTGCACCCGCGGACGCCAGACCGCGTCCGGGACCTCGGCGGGGACGCGTCCGTCGTCCACCCACCGTCGCGTCGCGACGACGGCGGCACGACCGCCCCGTCGCGCCCAGGACCAGACCTGCAGCGCGGGGAGCACGACCGCCAGCGCGAGGCCGAGCACGACGACCGCGACCCAGGGGACCGGTCGCGGTTGCAGCGCGAAGAACACCGCCGGTGCGACCGCCCCGCCGACCGTCAGGGCGACGAGCTGCCACCACCCCGACGCGCCGATCCGATCGTCGTCCGTCGTCGCCTCGCTGGCCGTCGTCGTCTCGTGGTCCCCCGTCATGTGCGGCACGATACGCCCTCCGGTGTCGTGCGCGGCTGGCGATCCGCCCGGAACTGAGGGCCCGTCGCCGCACTCGCGGGCATCATGTGCCCATGAGGTCGATCTGGAAGGGCTCCATCGCGTTCGGGCTCGTCAACGTGCCCATCAAGGTGTACGCGGCGACCGAGACCCACGACGTCTCCCTGCACCAGGTGCACGACGAGGACAAGGGCCGCATCCGGTACAAGCGCGTGTGCGAGTTCGGCCACGAGGTCGAGTACGCCGACATCCAGCGCGCCTACGACGACGGCGACAAGACCGTCGTGCTGACGTCCGACGACTTCAAGCAGCTCCCCGAGGAGCAGTCGCACGAGATCGAGGTGCTCGAGTTCGTGCCCGTCGACCAGGTCGACCCGATGATGTTCGAGAAGTCGTACTACCTCGAGCCGGACTCCCGCTCGCCGAAGGCCTACGTGCTGCTCCGCGAGACGCTGTCGAAGACCGACCGGCTCGCGATCGTGCAGTTCACCCTGCGGCAGAAGACCCGGCTCGGCGTGCTGCGGGTGAACGAGGACGTCATCCTGCTGCAGGGGCTGCTCTGGGGCGACGAGGTCCGGGCTGCTGACTTCGCGGCCCTCGACGCGTCGGTGAAGGTCAGCGCGAACGAGCTCAAGATGTCGTCCTCGCTCGTCGAGAGCATGTCCGCCGACTTCGACCCGGACCGCTACACGGACTCCTACCAGGAGGAACTGCAGCAGCTCATCGACGCGAAGCTCGAGGCCGGCGACGACGTCGACACCGCGGAGACGTTCGGCGAGCGCTCCGAGGACGAGGAGGACGGCGACGGCGGGGACGTCATCGACCTGATGGCGGCCCTGCGGGCCTCGGTGGACAAGAAGCGGTCCGGCCCGTCGGGGTCGTCGCGGTCCTCGTCACGGTCATCGTCACGGTCCGGAGGCTCTGGGTCGCGCTCGTCGTCCGGCGCACGGTCGTCGTCCGGTTCCGCTGGTGCGGACGACGAGGGGGACGCGGAGGCGGCACCGGCCGAGAAGGCACCGGCAGGCAAGGCGCCGGCGAAGAAGACCCCCGCGAAGAAGACCCCCGCGAAGAAGGCTCCGGCGAAGAAGGCTCCCGCGAAGAAGACCGCTGCGAAGAAGCAGGCCAGCTAGCCGTCGCGTCGGGTCCACCGCCGCCCACCGTGGGCAGCGCACCACGGTGCCGTCACGAGCCGGAAACACGACTCCGCGAGACTGTCCGCATGACTCCACAAGAGCCAGGGAGCCTGCAGTCGTCATCCGTGACCGCAGGCCCGCCCGTCACCGTGTCCATCACCCGCCTGGTCGAACCCGACCGCATCCCCGACGCCACCGCGTGGGTGCAGTCCGGCGTCAACCTCGCGAACCGCTACCCGGGCTTCCTCGGCTCCGGGTGGGTCCGGTCGCACGCCACCAGTCGGGAGTGGCACATGCTCTACCGGTTCGCCGACCACGAGCAGCTCGCCACGTGGGAGAACTCCGACGACCGGCTCCGCTGGCTCGACCAGGGGCGTGACCTCGTTGTGGAGTCCCGGGTGGAGAAGCGCACCGGCATCGAGGGCTGGTTCGACGCGCCGCAGGACGCCCCCGCGTCGAGCGCCCCGCCCCGGTGGAAGCAGGCCGTGAGCATCTGGCTCGGGTTCTTCCCGGTCAACCTCGCCTTCACCTACCTGGTCGGCTGGCTCGTCCCGGCGTTCGGGCACCTGGCCGTGCTGCCCCGCGTGCTCGTCACGACGCTCGTGCTCACGCCGATCATGACGTTCTGGGTGCTGCCCGTCGTCACGGGGCTGATCCGCCCGTGGCTGCTCGCTCCCCCGCGACCCGCCCGGCAGCGCTAGGCCCCGACCGAGCCCGACCGCCCGGCCGGGTCGGGTCGGGTCGGGTCTCAGCCGAGCACGGAGAGCTGGTCGAGCCGCTCGAGGATCACGCCCTCGCGCAGCGCCCACGGGCAGATCTCGAGCGCCGGCAGGTCGAAGATGTCCAGGCAGGCCTCGGCGACGAGCGCTCCCGGGACGACCTGGTGCGCCCGGCTCGGCGAGACGCCCGGCAGCTCGGCCAGCTGGTCGAGCGACATCGTCAGGAGTGACGGCAGCCGCTCGCGGAGCACCGTACCGTCGAGGGACCGCGGCACGAGCGGTCCCGCGGCCGAGGGCGCGGCGCCGCAGATCCGGGCGATCGACCGGAAGGTCTTCGAGGTCGCCACCGCCCGGTCGGGCCGCCCGGCGCGCAGCAGCAGTCCGGCGTCGCGGGCGATCGCGACGCGGATCTCGTGGCGGATGCGGCGGACGTCGTCCTCCGAGGGCGTGCCCGCCCCGAAGTACCGGCGCGCGAGTCGGGCTGCTCCGATCGGCATCGACCACGCGACGTCGGGGGCCTCGTCGGCACCACCGGCGATCTCCAGGGAGCCACCGCCGATGTCGAACACCGCGAGGCGTCCGGCGGACCACCCGAACCAGCGTCGGACGGCCAGGAAGGTCAGCCGCGCCTCGTCCTCGCCGGACAGCACCGCGAGCTCGACGCCGGTCTCCCGCTCGACGTGCGCGAGCACCTCGTCGGAGTTCACGGCGTCGCGGACGGCCGAGGTCGCGAAGCCGAGCATGTCCTCGCAGCCGCGCTCCTCGGCGACGCGGACGGCGTCGGCGACGAAGGTCGTCAGCGCGTCGACCCCGACCGCGGTCACCGCACCCGACTCGTCGAGGTGCTCGGCGAGCCGGAGGGCCTGCTTGAACGACGACGCCGGCAGGGGCGCGGCTCCGCCGTGGGCGTCCACCACGAGCAGGTGGCCGGTGTTGGACCCGATGTCGAGGACTCCGACGCGCATGCACCAACGCTAGCGGCCGATGTCCCCCGTAGGACGCAACCCCGGCGACACCTCGCAACGGTACAGCGCTGCGAGCAGCCGCCAGGGTTGCGTTTCGCGGAACGGTCGGGACGGGACGGGCGGACGGGAGGCCCGGGCTACGGCCGCAGGAACGACTCCAGGTCCGACGTGGTCGGGTAGGAGGCCTGCGCGCCCGGCTTCGTCGCGGCGTACGCGCCGACGCCGACGGCGAAGCGCGCGGCCTCGAGCAGGGTGTCCCCGGCGTCGAGTCGGAGCGCCACCGCCCCCATGAACGCGTCGCCGCAGCCCGTGGTGTCGACGGGCTCGACCCGCACGGCGTCGACGTCGACCGGCGCGGCATCCCCGTCGTGCACCGTGCAGCCCGCGCCGCCCCGGGTCACGATGGAGCGTGCGACGCCGTGGTCCCCGAGCTCGGCGGCCTCGTGCTCGTTGACCAGCAGCACGTCGGTCAGGTCGAGGAGCTCCTGCGGCACGGCGCCGAACGGCGACAGGTTCGTGAGCACCGTCGCTCCGGCGGCACGACCGGCCCGCGCGGCGGCGAGCACGACGTCGATCGAGACCTCGAGGCAGAGACCGAGCACCCCGGCGCCGTCGAGGGCGTCGGCGGGTACGTCGTCCGGGGTCAGCGTGGCGTTCGCGCCGCCCGAGATCACGATGGTGTTCTCCCCCGCGGCGTCGACCGTGATGACGGCCGTCCCGGTGGCGACGCCCTGCCGGACCGCCACGTGCGTGGTGTCCACGCCGGCCGATGCGACGGACTCGCGCAGCAGTGTGCCGTTCCCGTCGTCGCCGACCGCACCGATCATGCGGACGGTGCCCCCGAGCCTCCCGGCTGCCACCGCCTGGTTGGCGGACTTGCCACCGGGCAGGATCGCGAGGTCGGACCCCTGCAGGGTCTCCCCGGGCTTCGGGAAGCGCTCGGTGCGGACCACCAGGTCCGCGTTGAGGCTGCCCACGACGACGATGCCGCTCATGCGGTGGCTCCTGTCTCGGCCGAGGCCGGGCGCGGGATGAGGAAGGACGTGGCGAGTGCCGCGCAGGTGATCGCGGCACCGAGGAGCATGCCACCGGAGTAGCCGGCGGTGCCCGCTGACCCGCCGGTGCCGAGTGCGATCTGCAGCGCCGGGAGGACCGCGAAGCTGATGCCCGCACCGAGGTTGAACGCGCCCGCGTTGAGGCCTGGCAGGAAGCCGGGGTTCGAGTCCGGCGAGAGCACGATGCCGAGCCCGTTCAGCACGATGTTCGCGATGCCCGCGTAGGTGATGCCGATGAGCACGGTGGCGGCGACGAGCACGGGCAGCGAGTGGACGCCGACGAACGCCATGACGAGCGTCGCGACGATGCTGCCGACGAGGCCGACGCGGAGCACGGCGCGGTAGCCGAGCGTCGGCGCGAGGCGGCCGGAGAAGGGTCCGACGACCCAGCCCACCAGCGCGTACGGCACGAGGAACGCGAGCGATGCGACGTCCGCCTCCATGCCGAAGCCGACCTCGTCGTTCTGGGCCAGGCTCGTGACCAGCCCGTTCACGACGGCGAAGACCCCCGTCATGGTGAGCAGCGTCGTCACGAGGAGCGCCCAGGTCCCGCGACGCCGCAGGTACCGGGTCTCGACGAGCGGCTCGCGGACCCGCGACTCGACCGCCCAGAAGACCGCGAACGCGACCAGGGCGACGACGATCCCGCCGACGACGAGCGCCCGGTCGGCCTGGGCGAGCTTGCCGGCCTCGTTGAACGCCGTGAGCAGTGCGCCGACGCTGACGACGAGCGGGAGCACGCCCCACCAGTCCATCCGGGTGCCGGCGGACGGCTTCGACTCGACGCCCCACACCGCCACCATGAGCGCGGCGAGGACCGTGACGACCGCGATCACCCAGAAGATGCCGCGGAAGCCGAAGTGGGTGGCGATCCAGCCGCCGGCCAGCGCGTCGACACCGGCGATGCCACCGTTCACGGCGGTGAGCAGGCCGAGGGCTGCGCCGTAGCGCTTGGGGTCGGCGATCTCGTTGCGCAGGATGAGCAGGCCGATCGGGACGACCGGCCCGGTGACGCCCTGGATCATGCGGCCGGCGAAGAGCATCGGCACGTTCACGGCGAGGGCGGCGACCACGCTGCCGACGAGCATCACGAGGAGCATGCCGAGCAGGACCCGCTTGCGGCCGACGATGTCGGACAGCCGGGGCAGGAACAGCGAGAACAGGGCGGCGATCGTGAAGAACAGCGTCTGCGAGAGCCCGATGGTCGCGTCGTCGGTGCGGAGTTCGTCCGCCATCGTCGCGAGCGCCGGGCTGAGCATGCTCGCGTTGAGCTGGAACGCGACGCACGCGGCGAGCAGGGCGGCGGTGAGGGCGCCGATCGACTTCGTCGTCGAGGTGGTGGTCACGGTGCTCAGGCCTCCGGGGTGACGGTGGTGTCGGCGGACTCGACGGCCCGGGCTGCGGCGCGCGGGGACCACCCGGTGTCGGGCGTCTCGCCGATCCGCTCGAGGGCGTCGACGACCAGGTACCAGAAGCGCCCGTGGTCGAGCTCCATCGCCGCGGACGTGCGGCAGTCCTCGGGCGCGGGACCGCGGAGGTCGGCGACGGTCATGCCGAGCGTGTGGGTGCCCGTCGTCTCGATCGCGATCGGCATCCGCACCGCGCGGACGATCGTCGGGTCGATGACGTACGCGACGGCGCAGGGGTCGTGCACGGGCGGGGCGTCGAACCCCTGGGCGTCCTCGTAGGCCTTGCCGAAGAACTCGAGCAGCTCGCCGACGAACGCGGCGGGCCCGGTGCCGACGGCGGCGATGCGCGCGGCCACCTCGGGGGTGGCGAGTGCCTGGTGGGTCAGGTCGAGCCCGACCATGACGACGTCCCACCCGGCGCGGAACACGATGTCCGCTGCCTCGGGGTCGATGACGATGTTGAACTCGGCGACCGGGCTCCAGTTGCCCACGTGCACGCCGCCGCCCATCAGGACGACCTGCTTGACGCGCTCGACGATGCGCGGTTCCTTGCGGACGGCGAGGGCGATGTTCGTCAGGCCCGCGGTCGGCACGATCGTCACGGTGCCGGGCTCGTGCGCCATCACGGTGTCGATGATGAGGTCGACCGCGTGCCGCTCGTCCAGGCCGAACGACGGCTCGGGGAGCATCGGCCCGTCCAGGCCGCTCTCGCCGTGGATCTCCGGGGCGACCTCGATCTCGCGCAGCAGCGGCCGGTCGGCGCCCGCAGCGAACGGCACGCCCGTGATGCCGGCGATGCGCGCCACGGCGAGGGCGTTGCGGGTGACCTTCGGCAGGGTCTGGTTGCCGACGACGGTGGTGACGGCGAGGAGCTCGATCGTCGGGTTGCCGTGTGCCAGCAGGATGGCGACGGCGTCGTCGTGGCCGGGGTCGCAGTCGAGGATGATCTTCTGCGTCGTTGCATCGGGCACCTTGGGCGCTCCACTTCGTCGGGGATCGGCGTCGGCGGGCCGCTCGCAGCCCGTCGTGTCCGGCAGCGCCGGACGGAGGTGTGTGCTCGACGCGGTGGGGTCCGCACTGTGGAGGAACCAACTCCAGCGCGGCGCGTCAAGCGTTTGACATTCGAACACGTCAAACGCTTGACGTCAACTCCGAGCGATCCTCGTCCGACCGCGTGCCCTCGGCGGTCGGTAGGCTCGTCGGGTGCCCTCCCCCGCCACTCACGGCCGTCGCGTGACCGCGGCGATGGTGGCCGAACGCGCGGGGACGAGCATCGCGACGGTCTCCCTGGTCGTCAACGGCAAGGAGCGCGGGCGGGTGTCCCCGCCGATCGCGGAGCGGGTGCGCGACGCGGTGGAGGCCCTCGGGTACGTCGTCGACCACGCGGCGAGCACCCTCGCCCGCGGCACCGGCGACCTGGTCGTGCTCATCGCGCCCGACCTGTCGAACCCGTTCTTCGCCGAGGTGATCCGCGGCGTGCGCGACACCCTGGGCGACCGGTACCAGCTCGTGCTCTCGGTCACCGAGCGCGGCGCACAGCCCACCGCCGCCGACCTCCGGCGCTTCGAGCGGCTGCGGCCGGCGGGGATCCTGGTCGACGCCCCGGCAGCCGGCGAGTCGATGGACGCGAGCGTGCCCGTCGTGCTGCTCGACGCCCCCGACGCCGCCGAGGGCACCACCGCCGTCGACTACGACCTCGCTCCGGGCATCGACGCGCTCGTCGCCCACCTGCGGGACCGCGGACACGACCACGTGGCGTACCTCGACGGCACCGCCCGGGTCGCCACGTTCGGCATCCGCCACCGGATGTTCGACGAGGCCTGCGCCGCCGCCGGGATCACGGTCTCGGAGACCGGTGCCCGCGCGGACCTGACGGTGGACGCCGCCGCACTGGCGACCGAGCACGTGGTCGAGGCGTGGCACGAGGACGGCGTCACCGCGGTCGTGGCGGCGGCGGACACCCTGGCGTACGGCGTGCTCCGGGTGGCGGGCGCGATGGGGCTCCGGGTCCCCGAGGACCTGGCGGTCGCGGGCTTCGACGACCTGCCCTCGTCGTCGGTCACGGCGCCGGCCCTGACGAGCGTCGCCCTGCCGGGAGCCGAGCTCGGCCGCACCGCCGCCCTGCGCCTGCTCGCGACGATCGACGGCACCGCGGTGGAGCCCGTCGACCTGCCGGCCCGCCTGGTCCCCCGCGCCAGCACCGGCGCCTGACGGCGCCTCCGCACGATGCACCGGACGGGAGGCGCGGGACCGACCGGCACCGCGCCTCCCGTCCGACACGGCGTACGTCCGGCGACGCGGCCGCGTTCCGGCGACGCGGCCCCGTTCCGGCGGCGAGACGCGGTGTCGTACCGCGAGACGCCGGCGTCTGTCCGGGACGCACCGGAACACGCGAGACGCCCCCGGTTCCGGAGGCGTCTCGCACGCGCGGGGGCGTCTCAGACCGACGCCGGCGTCTCGGCGCGGGGAGCGCCAGCGGCAGGCGGAGGTGTCCCGCCCCGACGCCGGCGTCTCGGCGCACGGAGCCCCCGTGACGGACGGGGCGTCCCGCGCCGACGCCGGCGTCTCGGCGCGGGGAGCGCCCGCGTCAGGCGGAGGTGTCCCAGTCTCATATTAACAAATTACGCTGCCCACGACAATTGCGTTGTGTATATATAGGTGGTCGCCGGATCATTA
>NZ_JAQMHU010000036.1:0-29739 GCF_028307415.1 Curtobacterium uvaldense
CCCCCCCCCCCCCCCCCCCCCCCCCCCCCCCCCCCCCCCCCCCCCCCCCCCCCCCCCCCCCGCGCCCGCCCGCCCCCCCCCCCCCCCCCCCCCCCCCCCCCCCCCCCCCCCCCCCGCCTCCAGGCCGTTGCGGTGGTGCGTCCGGAGCGGGACCCTCGTGTCCGTCTGCTCGCCACGGGACGCCGCCCGCACGACGAGACGCCCCCGGATCCGGGGGCGTCTCGTCGTCTCCGGTGCGGCTCGCGCCGACGCCGGCGTCCCGCGCGGGGCTGCTCAGGCCGCCGGCGCGGCGCCGACCCAGTCGGCGAGCTTCCGCGCGGCGGCGCCGGAGTCGACGGCCCCGGCTGCGACGGCGAGCTGCTCGCGGAAGCGCTGCAGGATCGGTCGGTCCGCCTGCTCGGGGTCCTCGGCGAGGCGGAAGGACACCAGGCCGGCGGCGGCGTTGAGCAGCACGATGTCGCGGACCGGACCGGTCTCACCCGCCAGCACGCGGTGCACGACGGCGGCGTTGTGCTCCGGGTCGCCACCGAGCAGGTCCTCGGTTCGCGCGCGGGCGATCCCGAGGTCGCGCGGGTCGAGGTCGTGCTCGGTGACGCGGCCGCCCGTGACCTCCCAGATGTGGGAGTGGCCCGTCGTGGTCAGCTCGTCGAGGCCGTCGTCGCCGCGGAACACGAGCGCCGTCGCGCCACGGGTCTGGAAGACGCCCGTGATGATCGGGACGAGCTCGAGCTGTGCGACGCCCACGGCGTTCGCCTCGCACCGTGCCGGGTTCACCAGCGGGCCGAGGAAGTTGAAGACCGTCGGCACCCCGATCTCGCGCCGCACCGGTGCCGCGTGCGCGAAGCCGGGGTGGAACGCGCTCGCGAACGCGAACGTCAGACCGACACGCCGGAAGGTGTCCGCGACACGCGCGGCGTCCATCGTGAGGTCGAGTCCGAGCGCGGCGAGCACGTCGCTCGAGCCGGACTTCGACGAGCTCGCGCGGTTGCCGTGCTTGACGACCGGCACGCCCGCGGCCGCGATGACGATCGCGGCCATCGTCGAGACGTTGACGGTGCCGACGACGTCGCCGCCGGTGCCCACGATGTCGAGCGCCATCGGGTCGACGTCCAGCGGGACGGCGGCGTCGAGGATGGCGTCGCGGAAGCCCACGACCTCGTCGACGGTCTCCCCCTTGGCGCGGAGCGCGACCGCGAAGGCCGCGATCTGTGCGGCGGTCGCACGTCCCTGGACGATCTCCTCCATGGCCCACGTGGACTGCCTGATCGAGAGGTCCTCGTGCGCCATGAGCGCGCTGATCACTGCAGGCCAGGAGAGTGCGTGGGACATGGCTCGATCGTACTGAGTTCGAACGACCCGCCAGTGTCCTGCGAAAACACTGTCAGTGGTTTCGGCCATAATGGAGGACGTGACTAGCACCCCTCTCTCCAGATCCGCCAGCGGTCCGGTCCTGAACAGGCCGAACGCCGTTGCCGTGGGGACGATCGTGTGGCTGGGCAGCGAGGTCATGTTCTTCGCCGGCCTGTTCGCGATCTACTTCACCCTGCGCAGCACCTCGCCCGAGCTCTGGGCGACCGAGACCGCCAAGCTCGAGGTGCCGTTCGCCTCGGTGAACACGATCATCCTGGTGCTGTCCAGCTTCGCCTGCCAGTTCGCGGTGTTCGCCGCGGAGCGCTTCCAGGTGCACCGCACGAGCTGGAACCCGAAGGACTGGGGCATGACGGAGTGGTTCTTCGTCACGTACTGCATGGGCGCGATCTTCGTCTGCGGCCAGATCTTCGAGTACGCGAACCTCTGGCACGAGGGCGTGACGCTCTCGTCGAGCGCCTACGGCTCCGCGTTCTACATGACCACCGGCTTCCACGGCCTGCACGTCACGGGTGGTCTCATCGCCTTCCTCCTGACCCTCGGCCGCGGCTTCGCCGCCAAGAACTTCGGGCACAAGGAGGCGACCACCGCGATCGTCGTGTCGTACTACTGGCACTTCGTCGACGTGGTCTGGATCGGCCTCTTCGCTGTCATCTACCTTCTCAAGTAGGAACTGGACACCCCCCACCGCATGTTCACCAGAAGCAAGTCCAAGAAGGGCCGCCGTTCCCCGATGGCGACCGTCTCGCTCATCGTCGTCGGTCTCATGACCACCGGCGGTGCGTACGCGCTGTTCAGCTCGACGGCCAACGCCGACGACAGCACCACCTCCGCGGTGTCCAGCCAGTCCAAGGTCAACGAGGGCGAGAAGCTCTTCGCCTCGAACTGCGCCACCTGCCACGGTCTCGACGCGCAGGGCACCGGCGAGGGTCCGTCCCTCATCGGTGTCGGTGCCGCGTCGGTCGACTTCCAGGTCGGGACCGGTCGCATGCCGATGGCCGCGCAGGGCCCCCAGGCCGAGGAGAAGCCCGCCCAGTTCACGGACGAGCAGATCGACGCGATGGGCGCCTACGTCGCGTCGCTCGGCCCCGGCCCGTCGATCCCCTCCTCCGACCTCACGAACGGTGGCGGTGACGCTGCCGAGGGTGCCGAGCTCTTCCGCATCAACTGCGCGATGTGCCACAACGTGGCCGGCGCCGGTGGTGCGCTGACCGAGGGCAAGTACGCCCCGAACCTGCAGTCGGTCTCCGGCAAGCACATCTACGAGGCCATGGTCACGGGCCCGCAGAACATGCCGGTCTTCAACGACCTCAACCTGACGCCGGAGCAGAAGGCCGACATCATCACGTACCTCAAGTACGTGCAGGACAACAAGTCCCCGGGCGGGTTCGCCCTCGGCTCCCTCGGCCCGGTGGCAGAGGGTCTGTTCATCTGGATCTTCGGACTCGGCGCGGTCGTCGCGATGACCGTCTGGCTGACCGCGAAGTCCAACTGATCGTCCGTGTCGAACGACACTGAAGGGAACACCATGGCAGAGCACGACGACGAGGCAGTGAACTCGTCCTCGGCTGTCGAGAAGCACGGCGCGACCAGCACGTCGGCCGGGATCGCGGTCGTCCCCGCGGACCCGTTCGAGAACCCGGGTGAGCCGCCGCACCGCGCGCGCCGCACCGATGTCGACCCGAAGAAGCAGCGTCTGGCCGAGCGTCAGGTCGCCACGTTCTTCTACCTGTCCATCGTGGGCAGCGTCCTCGCGATCGCCGCGTACATCGCCTTCCCGATCGACCCCGAGGACTTCGGGACGGTCCGTGCCGGCAACCTCTGGCTCGGTCTGGCGATCGCCCTGGCCCTGCTCGCGCTGGGCCTCGGCGCCGTCTACTGGTCGAAGTCGCTCGTCGTGGACCGCGAGATCACGGAACTGCGTCACAGCACCCGTGGCACCGACGCGACCCGTGCCAAGGCGGTCGAGGCGTTCCAGCTCGCCGACAAGGAGTCCGGGTTCAGCCGTCGCAAGCTGATCCGCAACTCGATGATCGGTGCCCTGGTGGCCTTCCCGCTGCCCGGTGTCGTCCTCGTCCGTGACTTCGCCCCGGCGGAGGACCCGAACGAGCTCCTGCGCCACACCTTCTGGAAGTCCGGCATGCGCCTGACGAAGGACCCGACGGGTCTGCCGATCAAGGCGTCGGACGTCACCATCGGTTCGGTCTTCCACGTCATCCCGGACGGCATGCTCGACTCCGAGCACATGCTCGAGGAGAAGGCCAAGGCCTCCGTCCTCCTCATGCGTCTCGACCCGAAGGACCTCAACCCCTCCGCGGGGCACGAGGACTGGGGCTACGACGGCATCGTCGCCTACTCCAAGATCTGCACCCACGTCGGGTGCCCGGTCGCGCTCTACGAGCAGCAGACGCACCACCTGCTGTGCCCGTGCCACCAGTCGACGTTCGACGTCTCGAACAACTGCGAGGTCATCTTCGGCCCGGCTGCACGTCCCCTCCCCCAACTTCCGATCGCGATCGACGACGACGGCTACCTGGTCGCACAGAGCGACTTCCACGAGCCGGTCGGACCGTCCTTCTGGGAGCGTGAACGCTGATGACCAGCACCACCACCACGAGCGCGCCGGCCACGGCCACACGGCCCGAGCCGACGCGCGGGTCCCGACTCATCGGGGCCACCGCCAACTACATCGACGAGCGCACGAGCATCTCGGGCCTGGTGAAGGAGGTCGGGCGCAAGATCTTCCCCGACCACTGGAGCTTCATGCTCGGCGAGGTCGCGCTGTACAGCTTCGTCGTCGTCCTGCTGTCGGGGACCTTCCTGACGTTCTTCTTCCAGGCGTCGATGACCGAGGTCGTCTACAACGGCTCGTACGTCCCGCTCAAGGGCGTCGAGATGTCGACCGCGCTGCAGTCCACGCTGAACATCTCCTTCGACATCCGCGGTGGTCTGTTCGTCCGACAGATCCACCACTGGGCCGCCCTGCTGTTCGTCGCCTCGGTGATGCTGCACATGGCCCGCGTGTTCTTCACCGGTGCATTCCGCAAGCCGCGTGAGCTCAACTGGGTCTTCGGCTTCGTGCTCTGGGTCCTGGCCATGGCCGAGGGCTTCACCGGCTACTCGCTCCCCGACGACCTGCTCTCCGGCAACGGCCTGCGCATCATCGTCGGCATGATCGAGGGCGTCCCGGTGATCGGCGTGTGGATCGCCTACCTGCTGTTCGGTGGCGAGTTCCCGGGCACGGACATCGTCGGCCGCCTCTACACGCTGCACATCCTGCTGCTCCCGGCGATCCTCGTCGCGGTGCTCGGTGTCCACCTCGTGCTCGTCGTCATCAACAAGCACACGCAGTTCGCGGGCCCCGGCAAGACCAACGAGAACGTCGTCGGCGTCCCGATCCTCCCGGCGTTCGCCGCGAAGGCCGGTGGCTTCTTCTTCATCGTCGCGGGCATCCTCGCCCTCATCGCGTCGCTGTTCACGATCAACCCGATCTGGAACTACGGCCCGTACGACCCCTCCCCCGTGTCCGCCGGTACCCAGCCCGACTGGTACATCGGCTTCGCGGACGGTGCGCTCCGTCTGGTGCCGCCGCACTGGGAGGTCGTGTGGTTCGGCTACACGGTGTCGTTCAACATCCTCGTCCCGATCGCCGTCCTCATGGCGCTCATCATCGCGATGTTCGCCTACCCGTTCCTCGAGGCGTGGGTCACGGGCGACAAGCGTGAGCACCACCTGGCCGACCGTCCGCGCAACGCTCCGACCCGTACCGCCTTCGGTGCCGCGGGCATCACGCTCTACGCGTCGCTCTGGGCCGCTGCCTCGTCGGACATCATCGCGACGCACTTCATGGTGTCGATCGAGCACGTGATCCACGTCATCCAGGCCACGACGGTCCTCGGTCCGTTCGTCGCCTTCTGGATCACGAAGCGGGTCTGCCTGGCGCTGCAGAAGAAGGACCGCGAGATCGTCCTGCACGGCTACGAGTCGGGTCGCATCGTCCGGCTCCCGCACGGCGAGTACATCGAGGTGCACGAGCAGCTCGACGAGTACGAGCGCTGGAAGCTCCTGCAGTTCAACGAGTACAAGCCGCTCATGGTCCGTCCGGACGCCAAGGGTCGGATCACCGGTGTGCAGAAGGTCCGTGCGAACCTGTCCCGCTTCTTCTTCGAGGACCGCATCGCGCCGGTCACGAAGGCCGAGCTCGAGGCAGCGCACGCCGCGCACCACGGCCCGGAGCTGGAGGGCGACCACCAGGCCCAGGCTCCCGCGCTGGGCGCAGGCAACCACTAGGTTCCTCGGCAAGAACGAACGAGCCCCTCGACCACACCGTGGTCGGGGGGCTCGTTCGTTCGCCTGTTCTGGTGCAGACTCGCCACTCCCGGTTCACCGTGCATTCAGAGTGGCGTGCTGGACTCGTCATCGACGGTGTGGCAACGTGTTGCACCACGCATCCGCCAACGGAACGAGAGACCGATGGACAGCCGGACGGCCGAACACCCCAGGCCGAACCACTTCCTCCTCCACCTCAGCGACACCCACCTCGTGGCGGGTGACGGCGCGCTCTACGGCGACGTCGACTCCGCAGCACGGCTCTCGGCGATCGTCGCCGACATCGAGGCCTCCGGCACCCACCCGGAGGCCATCGTCGTCACCGGCGACGTCGCCGACAAGGGCGAAGCCGGTGCCTACGTCCGGATCCGCGACATCGTCGAGCCGGCTGCCCGCCGGATCGGCGCGCAGGTCATCTGGGCCATGGGGAACCACGACGAGCGCGGGGCCTTCCGCCAGGAGCTCTTCGGGCTGCAGCCGACCGATCGTCCGGTCGACTTCGTCTACGACGTGAACGGCCTCCGCGTGATCACCCTCGACACGAGCGTGCCGGGGGCACACCACGGCGAGGTCTCCCCCGCGCAGCTCGACTGGCTCGCCGAGGTGCTGTCCGAGGCGGCGCCGCACGGCACGATCCTCGCCATGCACCACCCGCCCGTGCCGAGCGTGCAGGACCTCGCCGTCCTCGTCGAACTGCGCGACCAGGCGGCCCTCGCGGAGGTGGTCGAGGGGTCGGACGTCATCTCGATCATCGCCGGACACCTGCACTACTCGACGAGCGCCGTGTTCGCGGGCGTGCCCGTGTCCGTTGCGAGTGCCACCTGTTACACGCAGGACCTCACGGAGTACCAGGGCGGTACACGGGGGCAGGACGGCGCGCAGTCGTTCAACCTCGTCCACGTGTACGGGAACAACGTCGTGCACTCGGTGGTGCCGATCGGCCACTACTCCACGGTCGGCGAACCGGTGTCGTCGGAGCAGACGGAGGCGCGTCTCGCGGCGGCCGGCATCGCCATCGCCCCGGCCGTCGAGCCGGCGCCCGTCACCTCGAGCATCCCGGTGTTCACCCTCGACACGGTGCCCACCTCCCCCGTCCGCCGCTGACGGCTGTCCGTCCTCGACGGCTGTCCGTCCTTGACGGCCGTCCGCCGATGACGGCCTGACGTCGCTGCAGGCCGCACATCGCGATGCGGGTGACGTCCCTGTGGGACGCGCGCCGAGCCTCCCGTCCGTCGCTGAGGCCACTCCTGCCCGCCGAGCGAGCACGACATGCCGTGCGCGGTCGTCCGGCGGGCACGACTCGTCGCGCCCGCGCGCTGAGCGCGACAGGATTAACCCGCTCGCTCGAAGGCGCCAGGTCTGGCCCGACCGCCGCGACGACGGTGCCGTGACCCGGCCCGTTCGCCGCCACGAGGGAGACCGGGCCGGACGGTCCGCTGAGGGCTACTGCGCGTCCTGCTCCCACGGCGCCGGGAACGGGAAGTACTTCTCGAGGAAGTCCGTCACACGCCGGGTGCGCTCGTCGTCGGAGACCTCCGGGAAGCTCCCGTCGTTCAGGCAGAAGAAGTCGACGTTCCGCTTCTTGAGCAGGTCCTCCAGCGCCTTCAGCCCGGACTGCATGGTCGTGTCGACGTAGCGCACCGGAGCGTTCTCCTGCACGATCGCCCGACCGGTGAGCAGCGCGTAGTAGTGGTACAGGGAGTTCGTGACGGAGATGTTCTCGGCCGCGCGGAACCGCGATGCCATCGTCGCGCGGAACTCGTCCGCGAACTCGTGCTCCATCTCGGTCATGATCGAGGCGCGCAGCGGTGTGGGCGCGTGCTCGAGGTGCCGTGTGGTCACCGCGCCGAAGCGCTGCTGCAGCAGGCGACGGTTGACGCGGGCGGAGTTCTCGAACCCGCTCCGTGCCGGGTTGTTCGTCCCGAGCCCGATGCGGGTGGTCGCGAGGATGAACTTCGAGACCGACCCCGGGCTGAAGAACACCGACGGCTCGACCATCCGCCCGAAGAACATGTCGTCGTTCGAGTAGATGAAGTGCTCGCTGATGCCCGGGATGTGGTGCAGCTGCGACTCGACGGCCTGCGAGTTGTGCGTCGGGAGCACCGAGGGGTCTGCGAAGAACTCCTCGCTCCGGACGATCCGGACCTTCGGGTGGTCGGCGAGCCACGCGGGCGCCGGCGAGTCCGTGGCGATGTAGATCTGGCGGATCCACGGCGCGAAGGTGTGGACGGAGCGCAGCGCGTACTTCAGCTCGTCGATCTGTCGGAAGCGCGCCGGAGCATCGTCGCCCTCCCCCAGCACGGCGTTCGCCTGCGCGGCCTGACGTGCCCGCTGGTACTCGATCGCGTTGCCGTCGACCCACGAGAAGACGATGTCGATGGGGAACCGGATGTCCGACACGTGGTCGTCGAACATGTGCTCGACGGTGCGCCAGGTGCGGCCGTAGCGTTCGATGTCGACGAGCTCGAACTCCTCGACGGGGAGACTGCGGCGCATCAGGGCGTTCTCGACGGGGGCGAGCACCTCGGTGTCGGTCACGCGCCAGAACTCGAGCTGCACGCTCGTCTCGGCGCCGTAGCGGAGGCGACCCATCGGCTCGAGCCGGGGTCGGAAGAGCCGGAGCACCGGCTCGTCCACCGATCCGAGACCGTCGTCGACCACGAGCACGGCGGGCTGTCCCGGCGGCTTCGCGTAGAACGGCTCGTTGACCGCGGCGGCCATGATCGCGCTCTCGGCACGCTGCCGGTCGCGCTCGTCGACCGCGACGACCGGACGTCGGTCGTTGCCGCGGATGAGCAGGTGGTCGACGTCGCCGGCGGTGAGCGCGTCGTCGAGGAACAACAGGTCCTCGATCATCGACTGCTGGGGCGTCAGGTGCCCGTTGACCAGGGTCAGGCGTCCCTTGCGGACGACGACGTCAGGTCGGTCGAGACCGCCGGAGGACGGTCGAGGGTTCAGCAGAGGACTCTCGGTCGCCGGCTCGGTCTCGTGGCTCATCCATGCCCTTCGCATCGCGTCAGCCGGGCCCTGTGCCCGGCTCCTGCGATCCTACCGTCCGACGGGCGCGCGCGAGCGCCGCGCGGTCACGGTCGGGAGGCGCGCCCCGCGCCCGTCTCGCGCGGCACCTTGACGGCGATGCCGGTCAGGATGAAGGCCGCGGCAGCGACGAGCTGGAGGCCCGCCCAGACCTGGCCGGGGATCGGCACGATCACGACGGGGTTCCAGCACACCGCGATCGCGGCCGTGAGCGCGACGGCCCACCAGGAGCGGCCCCGGACGGCGAAGACGAGCACGATCAGCGCGAGCACCGTCACGCCCCACCGGACGAAGACGAAGCCCGAGGAGTCGAGGACCGCGACGAAGGCGATGAGGACGACCGCGGCGAGCAGCGACGGCGCGAGTGCTGGGCGCGTGAAGGGCGGCATCCCGTCGGCCGACGCCGCGGTGGCCGCCGGGCGCTCGTCGGGGCGGTGCGTCGGCACCCCCTGCAGCGACGAGCCTGCGGGGGGCCGACCCTTCCGTGCCATCAGGCGCCGGCCTCCTCGAGGTCGATCGCCTGGATCGGACGGGACATCGGCGGCAGCCCGCGGACGCGCTCGAGCGCCGGGACGAGCTCGTCGACGACCGCGCGGTAGCCGTCGGCGGTGAGGTGCAGGCCGTCCTCGGTGTAGCGGTCGGCGAGGCGGTCGTCCTCCGCGAGGGCCGGCCAGAGGTCGAGGTACTGGGCGTGGCAGGTGGCGACGAACTGACGGAGGTGCCGGTTCGCCTCCTCGATCTTGGCGCACCAGTCGGCCTGGCGGGGCAGGATCGACACGAGCAGCAGACGGACGCCGGGGAGCTCGCGGCGGAGCGTCACCAGGATCGACTCGACGCCGCGGACGACGTGCTCGACGCTCGACCGGTGGTTCCCGAAGTCGTTCGTCCCGATGAGCAGCACGATCACCTCGGGCTGCTCGGCGATCACGGCGTCGAGTCGCGCGAGCACCCCGTCGGTGGTGTCGCCGCCGACGCCCTGGTTGCTCGTGCGCTCGCCCGGGAGCCACTGGTCCCAGGAACCCTGCTCGGTGATGCTGTCGCCCAGGAACAGGACGGTGGGGTGTTCGGTGGTCATGCTGCCTCCTCGTGTACCGGTTCCTGCGGCCCATTCTGCTGGGTCCAGTTCCGCCCCGTCGACTCCGTGTGCTGCGACTCGCGCTCGGCCGCCGCCGTGATGCGTTCGACCATGCCGGGGAAGATGATGCCGTGGAAGGGCAGGATGCCGTACCAGTACAGGCGTCCGGGCAGTCCCTGAGGGAAGTAGATCGCCCGCTGGTGGTAGTCGCTGCCGCCGTCGTCGCTCGGGGTGACCCGCATCTCGAGCCAGGCGCGTCCCGGCGACTTGAACTCGGCGCGGAGCCGCAGGTAGCGCCCGCGTTCGAGCCGCTCCACCCGCCACCAGTCGAGTGCATCGCCCTGCTCCAGGCGGTGGGGGTCGCGTCGACCGCGGTTCAGGCCGACCCCGCCGGCGACCTTGTCCATCCACCCGCGTGCCACCCACGCCAGGGGGAAGGAGTACCAGCCGTTCTCACCGCCGATCGACTCCACGACGCGCCAGACGTCGTCCGCGCTCGCGCTCGAGTGCCGCTTCCGGTCGTCGACGTAGACGGTGTGCCCGGCCCACTCCGGATCGCTCGGCAGCGGGTCCGCCGGGGTCGAGGAGAGCGTGGCGCTGCGCCAGCTCGTCTGCACCTCGCCCTTCCGCATCTTCGTCAGGGCCAGCCGGACGGCACGGCGGTAGGAGGTGAGTCCGCCCTCCGGACGTGGGACGTACCGGTCGATGTCGTGCTCGCGTTGCACGCACTCGAACTGGAGCGACTCGATGATCGGTGTCGCGAGCTTCCGCGGGATCGGCGTCACGATGTTGAACCAGTGTGCGGAGAGACCAGGGGTCAGCACGGGCAGCACGGTGAAGCGGCGCTGCGGCAGCTTCGCCTCGACCGCGTAGCCGTTCAGCATCTGCCCGTACTTGAGGACGTCGGGACCACCGATGTCGAACGTCCGGTTGACGTCGGCGGGGATGCTGAGCGCCTCGACGAGGTAGTAGAGCACGTCACGGACGGCGATCGGCTGGATGCGGTTGCGGACCCAGCGGGGTGCCGGCATCCAGGGCAGGACGTCCGTCACGTGGCGGATCATCTCGAACGAGGTGCTCCCCGAGCCGATCACGACACCGGCCTGGTAGGCGATCGTCGGCACGCCGGAGGCCAGGAGCACGTCCCCGACCTCCTTCCGGCTCCGGAGGTGCTTCGACAGCTCGCCGTCGGGGTGCAGTCCGCCCAGGTAGACGAAGCGGCGCACACCGGCGTCGTGGGCCTCGCGCGCCATCGTCTCGACGGCGTCCCGCTCGGCCTGCTCGAAGTCGCCGTCGGCACCCATCGCGTGCGCGAGGTAGTAGACGGCCTCGACGCCCTGGACGGCGGACCGGACCGCCTCGGCGTCCTGCAGGTCGCCCTCGGCGACCTCGACGTCGTCGTGCCAGGGCACGTCCTGGAGCTTCCGCGGCGTGCGGACGAAGACACGGACGTCGTGCCCGGCCTCGAGGAGGCGGGGGACGAGTCGTCCGCCGATGTACCCGGTCGCACCGGTGACGAGGACCTGCATGGAGGGCACGGTACGCGCGTCGCCTCCGGGTAGGCTTTCCGGGTGGACAACGCAGCGATCCCCGCACACCAGGACCGGGCCGACCCGCACGAGCTCGGCGCCGACGCCGTGCGCGCCCTCATCGACCACGCGATCCTGAAGCCCGAGCTCACGCGTGCCGACGTCGATGCGCAGCTCGACGAGGCCGCGGCGCACCGGGTCTTCAGCGTCTGCGTCCGTCCGAGCGACGTCGCGCACGCCGTGGAGCGCCTGCAGGGCACCGGGGTGGGCGTCGGCACCGTGATCGGGTTCCCGCACGGCACCACGACCACCGCCGCGAAGGTCGCCGAGTCGCTGCAGGCCCTGGCCGACGGCGCCTTCGAGCTCGACATGGTGCAGAACGTCGGCGCAGCGCGCTCCGGTGACTGGGACCGGGTCGAGCAGGACGTCCGTGCGGTCGTCGACGCCGCCGGGGACACCGTGGTGAAGGTCATCCTCGAGACCGCGTTCCTGACCGACGACGAGATCGTCGCCGCATCGCGAGCGGCCCAGCGCGCCGGCGCGGCCTTCGTGAAGACGTCGACCGGGTTCGCCGGCGGCGGCGCGACGGCAGAGCACATCCACCTGATGCGGGACACCGTGGGTCCCGACACGGGTGTCAAGGCATCCGGCGGCGTCCGCGGCCTCGACACGCTGCTCGAGATGGTCCGCGCGGGTGCCGACCGCATCGGCACGAGCGCCTCGGCACGCATCCTCGACGAGGTCGCACACCGGGCGTCCACCGGCACCGCGTCGGCACTCGGCGACGACAACTCCTCCTACTGACGTCTCAGCCGCCCGCGCACGCGAGCGGCCCCACCCTGGCCCGGGCGGACCGACCCGGTCCGTCCGGACGTCCGGACCAGCAACGACCGACCCGACCACACCGCCGGGCCCGGCTCGCACCGACGCGAGGTCACGTCGTCACGGTGAGCCGGGCCTCCAGACCGCCGCATCGGAGCGCGCATGTCCAGCACCGCACCCCTGTCCCCCTCGTCAGCGATCGCGCTGGCCGTCGATCTCGGCGGCACCAAGGTCGAGGCGGCCCTCGTCACCGACCAGGGCGTCGTGCTGCCCGGCACTCGGCACCGGCAGCCCACCGGACCGCTGCGGAGTGCGGACGAGCTGCAGGCGGCGGTCGACCAGGTCGTGACGGCGACCCTCGCGACGCTGCCGGCGGACGCCCGGCTCGTCGGCGTCGGGGTCGGCGCGGCCGGTCCGGTCGACGAGGAGCACGGCCTCGTCTCGCCCCTGAACATGCCGGTGTGGCGCGGGTGGCCGCTCCGCGACCGGGTCGCGGCCCTGGTCCCCGAGGGGGTGCCGGTGACGCTCCGGATGGACGGGCTCGCCATCACCCTGGCCGAGCACTGGGTCGGTGCGGCGCAGGGCTCGGACCACGTCATGGGGATGATCGTGTCGACGGGCGTCGGCGGCGGACTCATCCTGCACGGGCGCACGGTGAGCGGACCCACCGGCAACGCCGGACACATCGGCCACGTCGAGTGCGGCGGCTTCGACGACCCGTGCGCCTGCGGCGGTACCGGCTGTCTCGAGGCGGTCGCCAGCGGGCCGAAGACCGTCGCCTGGGCGCAGCGACAGGGCTTCGCCGGGAGCACCGGCGAGGAGCTCTCCGCCGCGTACGCGGCCGGCGACGAGATCGCGGTGGCGGCGGTCCGGCGGAGCGGGCGGGCGCTCGGACAGGCCGTCGCGGCGGCGACCAGCCTGGTGGACCTCGAGGTCGTGGCGATCGGCGGCGGCTTCTCGCACGTGACGCCGGACCTGTTCGAGTACGCCCGCGAGGCGGTGGCCGAGCGGGTCGAGTTCGGCTTCGTGACGAAGGTCCGGATCGTGCCGACCGCGCTGTCCCAGGACGGGCCGCTCATCGGGGCGGCAGCGCTCGTCCACCGCGCAGACGTGCTGCGCTGACGCGACGCGGGCACCAGGGCACCCGGGCACACGTGCCCGTTCACGGGCGCGCGCTCGTACTGGGCGCGGGGCCGCGGTCGCGGTCGCGATCACGGCTACGCACGCAGCGCCGAGGCCGACGTCCTCTCCACAGGGCCGACCGCGGTGGTCGTCCGTCCGGCAGGATGAGCGGGTGCCGACGCCCCGCCTGCTGACCAGCGACGACTGGCCGGAGACGGAGCTCCGCGCTGCGGTGCTCGCCGGCGAGCTCGTCCCCGTCGGGTGGTGCTGGGCCTCCCCCGCGGAACCGCAGACGCCCTCCCTCCGCGCCGCCGCGCACGCGTGGCGCGTGCCCGACGAGCGTGTGGTGGCGAGCGGGCGGTCCGCCGCCTGGATCTGGGGTGCGACGTCGCGCCCACCCTCGCCGGTCGAGGTGAGTGTCCCGCCGACCGTCCGCATCCGTGTCGACCCCGACGTGCGGCTGCGCGAGGTCCGGCTCCCCGCCGAGGACACCGTGCTGGTGGGCCCGATCCGAGTGACCTCGCCGGAGCGCACCGCGGTCGACCTGCTCCGCGCCCCCGGCGCGTTCGACGCGTCCGCGCACGATGCCCTGCGCGGCCTCGTGGCGATCGGGGTGGTGCGGGTCGACGAGGTCCGGCGCCGCCTGGCAGCACTCGGGACGATCCCCATGGTGCGGCAGGCGGCTCGGCGTCTCGACCAGGCGATCGCCGCGTCACCCGATCAGGCGCCCGCCGGGGTCAGCCCGCGCTGACCCGGTACACGTCGTAGACCGCGTCGATCCGCCGCACGGCGTTCAGCACCCGGTCGAGGTGCGTCGTGTCGCCCATCTCGAACACGAACCGGCTGAGCGCCAGGCGGTCCGAGGACGTCGACACCGTCGCGGACAGGATGTTCACGTGGTGGTCGGTCAGGACGCGTGTGACGTCGCTGAGCAGCCCGGAGCGGTCGAGCGCCTCGATCTGGATCTGCACGAGGAACACCGACTTCGACGACGGGGCCCACTCGACCTCGATCATCCGGTCGGGCTCGTTCATCAGTGACTTCACGTTCGTGCACGACGCCTGGTGCACGGAGACGCCCTGACCGCGGGTGATGAAGCCCACGATCTGGTCGCCGGGCACCGGCGTGCAGCACTTCGCGAGCTTCACCAGGATGTCGGGCGCGCCGCGGACGAGCACACCGCTGTCGCTGTTCCGGAGCTGGCGGCTCGTGACCTGTCGCGGGAAGGCGAGCTCGGGCTCGTCCGTCTCGGCCTCGGTCTGCACGTTGCCGAGCACCTTCTCGATGACGGACTGCGTGGACACGTGGCCCTCGCCCACCGCCGCGTAGAGCGCGGAGACGTCGTCGTACCGCATCGACGAGGCGACCTCGGCGATGGAGTCCTGGCTCATGATGCGCTGCAGCGGGAGGTTCTGCTTGCGCATCGCCCGGGCGATCGCGTCACGGCCCTGCTCGATGGCCTCTTCGCGGCGTTCCTTGGTGAACCACTGCTTGATCTTGTTGCGGGCACGGGGGCTGCGGACGAACGTCAGCCAGTCCTGGCTCGGGCCGGAGTCCGGGTTCTTCGAGGTGAAGATCTCGACGACGTCACCGCTCGACAGCGTGCTCTCGAGCGGGACGAGGCGCCCGTTCACCTTGGCACCCATCGTGCGGTGCCCGATCTCGGTGTGGACCGCGTAGGCGAAGTCGACCGGGGTCGCACCGGCGGGCAGGCCGATGACCTTGCCCTGCGGGGTGAAGACGTACGTCTCCTTGGCGCCGATCTCGTAGCGGAGCGAGTCGAGGAACTCGCCCGGATCGCTCGTCTCGGCCTGCCAGTCGGTGATGTGGGCGAGCCACGCCATGTCCTGGTCGTCGGTGGTCGAGGAGGCGTCGACGTCCCGTCCCTGGGCACGCTGCTTGTACTTCCAGTGCGCCGCGACACCGAACTCGGCACGCTGGTGCATCTCGTGCGTGCGGATCTGGATCTCCACGGCACGGCCCTGCGGTCCGAGCACCGTCGTGTGCAGGGACTGGTACAGGTTGAACTTCGGCGTCGCGATGTAGTCCTTGAAGCGACCGGGCAGCGGGGTCCACCGAGCGTGCACGGAGCCGAGCATCGCGTAGCAGTCGCGGACGGTCGGCACGAGCACGCGGATGCCGACCAGGTCGTAGATCTCGTCGAACTCGCGCCCGCGCACGATCATCTTCTGGTAGATCGAGTAGTACTGCTTCGGCCTGCCCATGACCTCGCCGCGGACCTTCGCGGCCTTCAGGTCCTTCTTGAGCGTGCCGATCACGTTCTGCACGAACTGCTCGCGCTTCGGCTGCCGTTCCTTGACCAGGCTGTCGATCTCGACGTACAGCTTCGGGTGCAGGACCGCGAACGACAGGTCCTCGAGCTCCAGCTTGATCATCTGGATGCCGAGCCGGTGCGCCAGGGGCGCGTAGATCTCGAGCGTCTCCTTGGCCTTGCGCGACGCGGACGCGGACTCCACGAAACCCCAGGTGCGCGCGTTGTGCAGGCGGTCGGCGAGCTTGATGACGAGGACGCGGATGTCCTTCGACATCGCGATGACCATCTTGCGCACGGTCTCGGCCTGCGCGCTGTCGCCGTACTTGACCTTGTCGAGCTTGGTGACACCGTCGACGAGCATCGCGATCTCGTCGCCGAAGTCCGCGCGCAGCTGGTCGAGCTGGTAGTCGGTGTCCTCGACCGTGTCGTGCAGGAGCGCCGCGGCGATCGTGATCGTGCCGATCCCAAGGTCGGCGAGGATCTGCGCGACCGCGACCGGGTGGGTGATGTACGGCTCGCCGGACTTCCGCTTCTGGCCGTCGTGGGCGCGTTCGGCCACCGAGTACGCCCGCTCGATGAGCGTGACGTCGGCCTTCGGGTGGTGCGACCGGACGGTACGGATGAGCGTGTCGACCGCCCCTGCGGGCTGCGCCCGCGAGAAGAGGCGCGGCAGCAGCGACCGCAGGGAACCGAGGTTGCCGGTGGTCGTCGCGTTCAGCGGACTGGAGGGCCGCGGCGCGGACCCGGGACGGCTCGCGCCGGGCGTGGGCGCACCCTGCGACGAGGACTCACGGGTGTCCGTCATGATGCGCCTCCTGCGACCGGTGTCCGGGTACGGTCTGGCAAGCCTACGCGCGTCCGGTCAGTGCTCGTGACGCGGTTCGCCCTGGGCGTCGCCGAACGATCCGGCGCGCACGACCGGCTCGCCCGCCTGCTCCCAGGCGACCATGCCGCCGGTCAGGTTCACCGCCGGCACCCCGGACTGCTCGAGGGCGGCGACGACCCGCGCGGAACGGGCGCCGGAGTGGCAGACGACGATGGCGGGCTGGTCACCGCCGTCGATCTCCTGCCAGCGGGCCACGAGCTCGGACATCGGGACGAGCGTCGCCTCCGGGGCGTGCACCTCGTCCCACTCCCCCTGCTCGCGCACGTCGAACAACCGCGCGCCTCCGTCGAGCCGACGTCGGGCCTCGGCCACGTCGACGTCGTGCACCTCGACCGCCATCAGGCGACCTCGGCCGCGGCGTCGACCTCGCGCTGGCGCTTCTCGGCCGCCCGCGTCTTCTTCGCGTCGGCCTCCTTGACCTTGGGCTCGTTCTCGCGGAGGTGCGCGTACATCGGCGACGCGATGAAGATCGTCGAGTAGGTGCCGACGATGATGCCGATGAACAGTGCCAGCGAGATGTCCCGCAGGGTGCCGGCGCCGAGCACGTACGACCCGATGAAGAGGATCGCCGCGACCGGCAGCAGCGCCACGACCGAGGTGTTGATCGACCGGACGAGCGTCTGGTTCACGGCGAGGTTCACCGACTGCACGAAGGTGCGGTGCGACTCCCGCGACGTGTTCTCGCGCACCTTGTCGAACACCACGACGGTGTCGTACAGGGAGTACCCGAGGATGGTCAGGAAGCCGATGACGGCAGCGGGGGTGACCTCGAGCCCGACGATGCCGTAGACGCCGGCGGTGATGAGCAGGTCGTGCAGCAGCGCGACCATGGCGGACACGGACATCTTCCACGTGCGGAAGTAGACGGCCATCACCACGGCCGCCAGCGCGAGGAAGATGACGAGACCGCGGATCGCCTGCGCGAGCACGTCGGCTCCCCAGGTCGCGCCGATGTACGTCGAGGCGACCTGGTCGTCCGACACGCCGTAGGCCTCGGCCAGGGCGTCCTGCACCTCGCTGGTCTCGCGGTCCGTCAACTGCTCGGTCTGGACGCGGATACCGTCCTGGCCGACCTGGGAGACGCGCGGCACGCCCTCGGGGACGATCGACTCGACCGTTCGGGTGGCGACCGACTGGTCGAGGTCCTTCGCGTTCGAGATCGTGAACTCGGACCCGCCGGTGAACTCGATGCCGAGGTGGTACCCGCCGCGGAGCCACGGCACCGCCAACGAGACGACGATCGCGATGAGGGCGATCAGGTACCAGGTCTTGCGGCGCCCGACGATGTCGTACGAACGCTTCCCGGTGTAGAGGTCGCTGCCGAACTGGCTGAAGCTGGCCATCAGTCGTCCTTCCCGTCCGGCGTGGAGCCGTTGTCGCCGGAGGCCTGCTGGGCCTTCCGCTCTGCGATCGTCTGGCGGCGCTGGGCCTCGCCCGCGCTGCGCTGGCGCTTGCCGTCCACGACCGGGGCGCGGAACTGCGCCCGGCCTCGGTAGACGGCGCCGAGGGCGGACGGGTCGAGTCCGCTGAACTTGTGTCCCTCGCCGAAGAACCGGCTCCGGGCGATGAGCTGCATCATCGGGTGCGTGAAGAGCACGACCACGACGACGTCGATCAGGGTGGTGAGGAGCAGCGTGAACGCGAAGCCCTTCACGTCGCTGACGGCCAGGATGTAGAGCACGACCGCGGCGAGGAAGTTGATCGAGTCCGACGCCAGGATCGTGCGGAGGGCGCGCTTCCAGCCCGACTCGACGGCGCTCTCGAGACCACGGCCGTCGCGGAGCTCGTCACGGATGCGCTCGAAGTACACGATGAACGAGTCCGCCGTGATGCCGATGGCCACGATGAGACCGGCCACGCCCGCGAGTGACAGTCGGTAGTCGACACGCCACGACATGATCGCGATCACGAGGTAGGTCAGCACCGCCGCGACGCCGAGCGAGAGCACGGTGACGAACGCGAGCGCCCGGTACTGGATGATCGAGTAGATCACGACCAGGATCAGACCGATCAGGCCGGCGACGAGACCGCCGACGAGCTGCGCGGTGCCGAGCGTCGCCGAGATGTTCTCGTTCGACTGCACCTGGAAGTTGATGGGCAGGGCGCCGTACTTCAGCTGGTCGGCCAGGGTCTTGGACGACTCGGCGGTGAAGTTGCCGGTGATCTGCGCCTTGCCGTTCGTGATGGCCGCGTTCGAGGCGGGCGCCGTGATGACGGTGCCGTCGAGCACGATCGCGAACTGGTTCTGCGGCGCGGGGAGCTTGACGAGGCGGCTCGTGACGTCGCGGAAGTCGTCTGAGCTCTTGCCCGAGAACGTCAGGTTGACGGCCCACTGCCCGGTGGTCGCGCCCTGGGAGTCGGTGGCGAGACCCGAGGTCGCGTTGCTGATGCCCGAACCGGAGACCTCGACGGGGCCGAGGATGTACTTCGCGGCGCCGTCCTGGTCGCACGTGACGAGCGGCTCGTCGTCGGGCGCCGTCGTGACGTCGTCCGGGGCCGCGCAGTTGTAGTTCGTGTACAGGTCCTGCAGCGCCGGCGTGACCTGGGACAGGTCGCTGCCGTTGGTCGGCTTCGCGCTCGGGGTCGCGTCGAGCGATGCCGGCGGCGAGTACGGCGTCGGCGAGGCGGTCCCGCCATCGCTGCCGCCGACCGCCGTGTTCGTGGCGGCCTCGGTGTAGAGCACCGGTCGGAAGGTCAGCTTCGCCGCCGCCTCGATCCGGTCGATCGTCGCCTTGTCGGGCTTGCCGGGGATCGACACGACGATGTTGTTCGTGCCCTGCGTGTTGATCTGGGACTCGGAGACGCCGGTCGCGTTGATGCGCTGGCGGATGATGTTGACCGCCTGGTTCAACTGCTGCGAGGTGACGGAACCGCCCTCGGTGTTCTGCGCCGCGAGGGTCAGCTGCGTGCCGCCCTGCAGGTCGAGCGCCAACTCGGGGACCCAGCTCGCGCCGGCGAACCACTCGTCGGTGTCGTCCTTGCTGTTGGCGGCGAGCACCGACGCGGCGGTGTTCAGGCCGGCCAGGGCAGCCATGATGATCACCAACCAGGTGAGCGAGCGCAGCGCCTTCTTGACGGGTGTCGATCGTGCCACCGGTCGTCTCGTCTTTCTGTTCAGGACCGACGACCTCACGGCCGGCGGCAGGGGTGTGGCCGCCGGGTCGGTGGACCCGGCGGCCGAGGGCGTCAGTCTTCGGTCTTGCGCTTCGTTGGGTCGGTCTCGTCGACACGCTCGCCGTAGACGGGCTCACCGTTGAGCTCGGTGACCGGCTTCGGGGCGGTGGTCTCGTCGTCGGCCACCACGGCGGTCTCGACGTCGGACGCGTCCTCGTCGACCACGCGCGACAGGGTCTGGCGGTGCACCGTCACGATGGTGCCGGGGGCGACCTCGACGTCCGCGGTGACCTTGTCGTCGTCGACGGACACGAGCGTGCCGTAGAGGCCGAACGAGAGCATGACACGGGAGCCCGGGACCATCTTCGTCTGGAGCTCCGCCTGCTGCTTCTTGCGCTTGCGGCTGCTGTAGAACATGAACGCGGCGAACGCCACGATGATGACGATGAGGAAGAGTGATTGGTCCATGGGGGCGGTGCCTTCTCTGGTTGCTCGGATCCAGCCGGAGCGGTCGCTGCTCGGCTTCGGGCCGTAGCAGTCTAGGGCACGGGCGTGTCCGCGATCGGGCAACCGCCTGAGTCCGTGCGGGCCGACCACGACACTCGGGCGACCGGGATCAGAATATCGTATACCTGATCAGTCGTCGAACAGGCCGGGCTGCGCGCCGACTCCGTCGCCCGGGGACATCCCGAAGTGACGCCAGGCCTGCGGGGTCGCGATCCGCCCGCGGGGCGTCCGGGTCACGAGTCCGACGCGGACCAGGAAGGGCTCGACCACCGACTCGATCGTCTCGGACTCCTCGCCCACGGAGACGGCGAGGGTGTTCAGGCCCACGGGGCCACCGTCGAACCGCGTGAGCATCGTCTCGACGACGGCGCGGTCGAGCCGGTCGAGCCCGAGCTCGTCGACGTCGTACAGGTCGAGCGCCCCCTGCACGGCGGCCATCCCGTCCGAGGTGCTGTGCACGAGGGCGTAGTCGCGCACCCGGCGCAGCAGGCGGTTCGCGATGCGCGGGGTGCCGCGGGAGCGACCGGCGATCTCGCGCAGGGCCGACCGGTCGATGCGCAGGTCGAGCAGGTGCGCCGCGCGGATCAGCACCTGTTCGAGTTCGTCCTTCTCGTAGAACTCGAGGTGCGCGGTGAAGCCGAAGCGGTCGCGGAGCGGGTTCGGCAGCAGCCCGGCGCGCGTGGTCGCACCGACGAGGGTGAACGGCGCGAGGTCGAGCGGGATGCTCGTCGCGCCGGCACCCTTGCCGACCATCACGTCGATCCGGAAGTCCTCCATCGCGAGGTAGAGCATCTCCTCCGCCGAGCGCGCCATCCGGTGGATCTCGTCGATGAAGAGCACTTCGCCGGGGACGAGGGAGGACAGCACCGCGGCGAGGTCGCCGGCGTGCTGGATCGCGGGGCCGCTCGACATCCGCAGCGGCCGACCGGACTCGTGCGCGACGATCATCGCGAGGGTCGTCTTGCCGAGCCCGGGCGGACCGGCCATGAGGATGTGGTCGGGGGTGCGTTCCTGCATGGCCGCCGCCTTGAGCAGGAGGTCGAGCTGGCCGCGGACCTTGCGCTGCCCGACGAACTCGTCGAGCGACTTCGGTCGGAGCGCGCCCTCGAAGGCGAGCTCCTCCTGCGACTCGGCTCCCGCCGAGGTGATCCCGCTCACCGGCCGGCCCCCGCGGGACGCAGGGTGCCGAGCGCGGCGCGGAGCAGGGCCTGCGTGCCCATCGCAGCGGCACCCGGGTCGCTCGCCACGACGGCGTCGACGGCGGACTGTGCCGCGTCCTCGCGCCAGCCGAGTCCGACGAGCGCCGACACGACGTCGAGCGCGGCCGGGTGCGCGCTGCCACCCGCGGCCGTCGCGGACGCAGGCGCCTGCTCGAAGGCCACGAGCTTGCCGGAGAGGGCGACCGTGATGAGCTTCGCGGTCTTCGGGCCGATGCCGGACACCTTGCGGAACGCCGAGTCGTCCTCGCTCGCGACGGCGTTCGCGACCTGTGCCGGGTCCATGTGGGCGAGGACACCGAGCGCCGACTTCGGCCCGACGCCGGAGACGCTGCGGAGCAGGTCGAACACCTGGAGCGCGTCGGTCGACTCGAAGCCGAAGAGCAGGTGCTCGTCCTCGCGCACGATCATCGCCGTGCGCAGGAACACCTCGGACCCGTGGCGCATCGTCAGTGCGTGCGCCGGGGTGACCGTGACGGCGTACCCCACTCCCCCGACCTCGACCACGACGGCCGATCCGGAGACGTCGATGCAGGTTCCCCGGAGGCTCGCGATCATGCCCACGAGCCTAGGGCCGCCCACCGACGGCGCCGGCCCGCCGCGCGGCGGCACCCGGACGCGATGCCGCGGCAGCGGCACGCGCGAGCGGCGTGTCCGCTACCCCGGCCTGCGCGTCCCGCCACGCGCGCTGTGCCGGGGTGAGCGTCGACGGGCCGGGACCGACCCGGTCGGGTGATCCGAGCCTCCAGGCATGGCAGACCGCCAGGGCGAGCGCGTCCGCGGCGTCGGCGGGCTTCGGGGCCTCGTCGAGCCCGAGCACCCGCGCGATCATCGTCTGCACCTGGCGCTTGTCGGCGTTCCCGTAGCCGGTGACCGCCGCCTTGACCTCCGACGGCGTGTGCAGCCCGACGGGCAGCCCACGGGCGGCGGCGGCGTGCAGCGCCAACCCCGCCGCCTGCGCGGTGCCCATGACGGTCCGGACGTTCGCCTGCGCGAAGACGCGCTCGACGGCCACCGCGTCGGGGCGGTGGTCGTCGATCTCGGCAGCGATGCCGTCGGCGATGCGCAGGAGCCGCTGCTCCAACGCCATGTCCGCGGGCGTGCGCACGACCGTCACGTGGACGAGTCGTGCGCGCCGGTTCGGTGCGACCTCGACGACGCCGACGCCGCACCGGGTGAGCCCGGGGTCCACCCCGAGCACACGGAGCACCGGACTAGTCCTCGTCCTCGTCGAGCTCGGCCTGGACCTCCGCGGGGATGTCGAAGTTGGCGTAGACGTTCTGCACGTCGTCGCTGTCCTCGAGTGCGTCGATCAGCTTGAAGACCTTGCGGGCGGTGTCGGCGTCGACCGGGACCTTCACCCCGGGGACGAACTCGGCATCGGCCGAGTCGTAGTCGATGCCGGCGTCCTGCAGCGCCGTGCGCGCCGCGACGAGGTCGCTCGCCTCGGTGATGACCTCGAAGCCGCCGCCCTGGTCTACCACGTCCTCGACACCCGCGTCGAGGACGGCCGTCATGACGGTGTCCTCGTCGAGACCGTCGGTCTTCGTGACCGAGATGACGCCCTTGCGCGAGAAGTTGTAGGCGACGCTGCCCGGGTCGGCCATGGTGCCGCCGTTCCGGGACATCGCCGTCCGGACCTCGGCCGCAGCGCGGTTCTTGTTGTCGGTGAGGCACTCGACGAGCATCGCGACACCGTTCGGGCCGTAGCCCTCGTACATGATCGTCGTGTACTCGATCGACTCACCGGTCAGGCCGGCGCCGCGCTTGATCGCGCGGTCGATGTTGTCGTTCGGGACCGAGGTCTTCTTGGCCTTCTGGACGGCGTCGACCAGGGTCGGGTTGCCCGACAGGTCCGCGCCGCCCATCTTCGCGGCGACCTCGATGTTCTTGATGAGCTTGGCGAACGACTTCGCACGGCGCTGGTCGATGACCGCCTTCTTGTGCTTCGTCGTTGCCCACTTGGAATGCCCGGACACGGTGCTCCTTGCGTCTAGCGGAAGATCCGGACCAGTCTACCGGCCGGGAGACGCGGATCACCGCCGCCCCGCCCCTTGCGCGAAACGCAACGTCGGCGACACCGCGCAGTGCGATGCCGCTGCGAGGAACCGCCGACGTTGCGTCTTGCGGGTCGGGAGGACCTAGGCGCTGCGGACGATGTCGAGGAAGCGGCGGTGGAAGCGGTCCTCGCCGGCGACCTCGGGGTGGAACGCGCTCGCGAGCACGGCGTCCTGCTGCACGGCGACGACCTGCCCGTCGGCGAGGGCACCGAGTACCTGGACGCCGGCGCCGTGCTCCTCGACCACGGGGGCGCGGATGAACACCGCGTGCACGGGGGCCTCGCCGAGTGCCGGCATCGGGATGTCGGTCTCGAAGGAGTCGTTCTGGCTGCCGAAGGCGTTGCGGCGCACGGTCGTGTCGAGCACGGCGAGCGTCTGCTGCCCCGGGATGCCCGCGGCGATCCGGGAGGACAGCATGATCATCCCGGCACAGGTGCCGTAGGCGGGGAGTCCACCGCGGATCGCTGCGCTCAGTGGCTCGGCGATGCCGAACGTCCGGGACAGCTTGTCCATGACGCTCGACTCACCGCCGGGGATCACGACGCCGTCGAGCGCCTCGATCTCCTCGGGCCGACGGAGCGGCACCACGTCGGCGCCGAGCTCCGTCAGCGAGGCGATGTGCTCGCGGAAGTCACCCTGCAGCGCGAGGACCCCGATGCGGGGTCGGGCGCTCACCAGCCGCGCTCGGCGAGGCGGTGCGGAGCGGGGACGTCGGCGACGTTGATGCCGACCATGGCCTCGCCCAGACCGCGGGACACCTCGGCGATGACCTTCGGGTCGTCGTGGAAGGTCACGGCCTTGACGATCGCCGCGGCGCGCTTCGCCGGGTCGCCCGACTTGAAGATGCCGGACCCGACGAACACACCGTCCGCACCGAGCTGCATCATCATCGCGGCGTCGGCCGGGGTCGCGACACCACCGGCGGTGAAGAGCACGACGGGGAGCTTGCCGGTCTGCGCGACCTCCTTCACCACGTCGAACGGGGCCTGGAGCTCCTTCGCGGCGACGTAGAGCTCGTCCTCCTTGAGGTGGCGGAGCGCAGCGATCTCCTTCGAGATGGTGCGGATGTGCTTCGTGGCCTCGGACACGTCACCCGTGCCGGCCTCGCCCTTGGAGCGGATCATCGCCGCGCCCTCGGTGATGCGGCGGAGTGCCTCGCCCAGGTTCGTGGCGCCGCAGACGAAGGGCGTCGTGAACTTCCACTTGTCGATGTGGTTGACGTAGTCGGCGGGCGACAGCACCTCGGACTCGTCGATGTAGTCGACGCCGAGCTCCTGCAGCACCTGCGCCTCGACGAAGTGGCCGATGCGGGCCTTCGCCATGACGGGGATCGAGACGGCGGCGATGATCTCCTCGATCATCGACGGGTCGGACATGCGGGCCACGCCGCCCTGCGCGCGGATGTCGGCGGGGACGCGCTCGAGGGCCATGACGGCGGTCGCGCCGGCTTCTTCCGCGATGCGGGCCTGCTCGGCGTCGATGACGTCCATGATCACGCCGCCCTTGAGCATCTCGGCCAGGCCGCGCTTGACGCGGTCGGAGCCGGTGATCGAGGTGCCGTTGGTGCCCGAGGTGCTGGTGCTGTCGCTCATGATGCCGACAGTCTAGTCCGCAGCGGGCCAGCCGTCGGCGACGAGCCGGCGGGTGTCACCGAGCATCTGGGACATCGACTTCGTCCGGGCGATGATCGGGAAGAAGTTCGAGTCCGACGCCCACCGCGGCACGATGTGCTGGTGCAGGTGCGCGGCCACACCGGCGCCCGCGATCTCGCCCTGGTTCATGCCGATGTTGAAGCCGTCGCAGTGCGACACCGCACGCAGTACGCGCATCGCGGTCTGGGTCAGCTCGGCGATCTCCCGGATCTCCTCGGCGGTCGCCTCGTCGTACAGCGGGACGTGGCGGTAGGGGCAGACGAGCAGGTGCCCGTTGTTGTACGGGAACAGGTTGAGCAGCACGTAGGCGTGCTCACCGCGGGTGACGATCAGGGCGTCCTCGTCGGACTTCCGCGGCGCCTCGCAGAACGGGCAGTCGTCCTCGTGCCCGCGGCCCCGACCTTCCCGCCCGGCGTCGATGTAGGCCATGCGGTGCGGGTTCCACAGGCGCTGGAAGGCGTCCGGCACCGCCGCACCCGTGGCCGCGTCGCGGATCACCAGCGGCTCGTCCGCGCTGCCGGTGCCCGCGGCACCGCCCGTGTCGACGACCTGCGGACCGGGGTCGGCCGGGATCGCGGAGCCGGCCGGCCTCCCGGGGTCGGCCGGGGCCCCGGGACCGGCCACGTCGACGACGTGGCCGGTCCCGGGGACGGACTCCGTGCCTCCCGTGCGGTCCATCAGACCTGCGCGCGGTCGCGGATGGCGGTCAGGATGCGCTCGACCGCCTCGTCGACGGGCACGCCGTTGTCCTGGCGACCGTCGCGGAAGCGGAACGAGACCGCCCCGGCGTCGCGGTCGTCGCCACCGGCGATCAGCTGGAACGGGACCTTCGCCTTGGTGTGCGTGCGGATCTTCTTCTGCATCCGGTCGTCCGAGTGGTCGACCTCGGCGCGGACGCCGTGCGCACGGAGCTTCGCGACGACCTCGTCGAGGTAGTCGCCGTACTCGGCGGCGACCGGGATCGCGACGACCTGCACCGGGGACAGCCACGCCGGGAAGGCACCCGCGTAGTGCTCGGTGAGGACGCCGAAGAAGCGCTCGATCGAGCCGAACAGGGCGCGGTGGATCATCACGGGACGCTGCCGCGAGCCGTCCGGGGCCGTGTACTCGAGCTCGAAGCGCTCGGGCAGGTTGAAGTCGAGCTGCACGGTCGACATCTGCCACGTGCGACCGATCGCGTCGCGGGCCTGGACGGAGATCTTCGGACCGTAGAACGCCGCACCGGCGGGGTCCGGGACGAGTTCGAGGCCCGACTCCTCGGCGACCTCGCGCAGGGTGTTCGTGGCGATCTCCCACACCTCGTCGTCGCCGACGTACTTCTCCGGGTCCTTCGTGGAGAGCTCGAGGTAGAAGTCGTCGAGCCCGTAGTCGCGGAGGAGCGAGAGCACGAACTCGAGCGTCGTGGTCAGCTCCTCCTTCATCTTCTCCTGCGTGGTGAAGATGTGGGCGTCGTCCTGGGTCATGCCGCGCACGCGGGTCAGGCCGTGGATGACGCCGGACTTCTCGTTGCGGTAGACCGTGCCGAACTCGAACATCCGGAGCGGCAGGTCGCGGTAGGAGCGGGCCTGCGAGCGGTACGCCAGGATGTGCATCGGGCAGTTCATCGGCTTGAGGTAGTAGTCCGCACCCTGTCGGGTGACGTTGCCGTCCTCGTCGCGGGCCTCGTCCATGTGCATGGCCGGGAACATGCCGTCCTTGTACCACCCGAGGTGGCCGGACTGCTCGAACAGGTCGCCCTTCGTGATGTGCGGCGTGTAGACGAAGGAGTAGCCCTCCTGCTCGTGCCGGCGGCGCGAGTAGTCCTCCATCTCGCGGCGGATGATGCCGCCCTTCGGGTGGAAGATCGCCAGGCCCGAGCCGATCTCGTCCGGGAACGAGAACAGGTCGAGCTCCGCGCCGAGCTTGCGGTGGTCGCGCTTCGCGGCCTCCTCGAGTCGGACGAGGTACGCCTTGAGCTGGTCCTTGTCCGGCCAGGCGGTGCCGTAGATGCGCTGCAGCTGCGGGTTCTTCTCCGAGCCGCGCCAGTACGCCGCCGCGACGCGCATGAGCTTCGCCGCGTTGCCGATCCACCGGGTGTGCGGAACGTGCGGGCCACGGCAGAGGTCCTGCCAGACGACCTCGCCCGACTTCGGGTCGACGTTCTCGTAGACCGTGAGCTCGCCGGCCCCGACCTCGACGCTCTCGCCGGAGTCGCCCTCGGCCGCGGCGCCCTTGAGGCCGATGAGCTCCTGCTTGAAGGGCTCCCCCGTCATCAGTTCGCGGGCCTCGTCGTCGGTGACGACCTTGCGCCGGAAGCGCTGGGCCTGCTTGACGATGCGGTCCATGCCCTTCTCGATGGCCTTGAGGTCCTCGGGGGTGAAGGGCTCGGCGACGTCGAAGTCGTAGTAGAAGCCGTCGGTGACGGGCGGGCCGATGCCGAGCTTCGCGTCCGGGTTGATCTGCTGCACTGCCTGCGCGAGCACGTGTGCGGCGCTGTGCCGGAGGATGTCGAGGCCGTCCTGCTCGTCGAGCGTCACCGGTTCGACGGTCTCCCCCGCCTCCACGTCGGCCGCGAGGTCCTTGAGCACCCCACCGACGCGGATCGCGACGACACCGCGGACGCCGTCGAAGAGCTCGGTGCCCGTCGTGGCCGTCGTCGCGGTGCGGGGCTCGGGTGCCTGGGGCAGGTCTGCGGGCTCTGGTGCGACTGCGTCGGTCACGATCGTGGTGCTCCTCGGTTGGTTCAGGGGTGGGTCAAGACTAGTGCGCGGCCGCAGCGGTCCAGGCGCGGCCGCGGCGGTCCCGGCGCGTCCGCGGCGGTCTCGGCCGGCGGCAGCGGTTCAGGCGGGGACGCGGCCGAGCGTCGTGACGGGCAGGCGCGGCTCGAGGCGCTCCCGACCCGAGAGCCCGTCGAGCTCGAGCAGCGACGCGAAGCCGATCGCCTCGTACCCGGCACGCTCGAGGAGCGTGATCGTCGCCGCAGCGGTGCCCCCGGTCGCGAGGACGTCGTCGACGACGAGCACGCGCGTGCCCTGCGGGAGCTGGCCCGGCCGGAGCTCGAGCTCTGCCTCGCCGTACTCGAGCGCGTACTGCTCGCTCAGGACCTCGCCGGGCAGCTTGCCGGCCTTGCGGACCGTCAGCACGCCGACCTGGTGCTGGGCCGCGATGCCACCGGCCAGGGCGAAGCCGCGGGCCTCGATGCCGGCGACCGCCTGGAACCCCGCACCGATCGCGAACGGCGCCGCGAGGGCCTCGCAGACCCGTCCGAACGCCACGGGGTCGGAGAACACCGGGGTCACGTCGCGGAACAGGATGCCGGGCTTCGGGAAGTCCGGGACGATGGCGGTCAGGCGTTCGACGAGTGCAGCTGCGGTTTCGGTCACCGCACAACGGTACGCGACCGCAGGCGCCGCACGCGCCCGGCCGTCCGTCGCCTGTCCCTCGTTCTGGAGATCGCCCCGACGCCGCCCCGCGGGTTCTGATGGTCTGCGGCAGGTGGAGCGGGACGGCAGGGACGTCCCGACAGCGGACGGACACAGGACGGGGACCATGTACTCGAGGATCAGGACGATGGTCGCGCTCGCCGCCGTGGCGACGGCGGTGGCTGCGGGCACCGTGACGTTCCCCGCGGCTGCGACGGCGGCGTCCACCGCGCCGCTGCCGCGCGCGGCCCTCCACTCCGCGACGCCCGGGCAGGTCTTCGCCGGTGGGTTGTACCGGCAGCCGGACAGCCAGCCCGCCCAGGCCGCGGCGGCGCTCAGCGCGGCGGGGAGGACGACCGAGGCCGCAGCGGCCCGCACCATCGCGCAGCAGCCGATCGCGATCTGGCTCGGCGAGTGGTACACGGGCGACGCGCTGGACCGGGTGATCGCGCGGAACCTCGCCGCCGCGGAGAAGACGGGTACGACGCCGGTGTTCGTCACGTACGCCGTCCCGAACCGCGACTGCGGCGGGTACTCGGCGGGCGGCCTCACACCGTCCCGGTACGCCGCGTGGAACCGTCGCATCGCGGCCGACCTCCAGGGGCACCGGGCCGTCGTGATCGTCGAGCCGGACTCCCTGGCACACCTGAGCACGTGCACCGCCGAGCGAGCCCGACGGCCGGGCCTCATCGCGGCGGCCGTGCGCGTGTACGCCGCCGCGGGGGTCCCCACCTACCTGGACGGCGGGAACGAGGACTGGAACCCCGCGGAGCTCCAGGCGACGTACCTGCGGGAAGCCGGTGTCGCCCAGGCCCGGGGGTTCTTCACGAACGTCGCGAACTTCTACGGCGTCGACGGTGAGCGGGCCTACGCCGAGCGGCTCAGCGCGATGACGGGTGGGGCACGGTACGTCGTCGACGTGTCGAGGAACGGTCGTGGGTGGCTCGGCACCTGGTGCAACCCGACCGGTGCCGGTCTCGGAGGGAAGCCCCACGTCGCAGCGGGCACGACCCGGCTCGACGCCCTGCTCTGGGTGAAGACCCCGGGGGCGAGCGACGGGACCTGCAACGGTGGGCCGGCGGCGGGGACGTGGTTCCCGTCGTACGCGGTCGCACTGGTGGCCAACCGGAAGCGGTAGGCGCGGGGTCGCGGTCCCGCGCGGGGCGGGTGCCGTAGGTGCGGCGGGCGCGGCGAGCCCAGCGGACGCGGCGGGCGCCGCGTTCGTCGCGGAGCACAACGGGAAGCACCTCGCGCCATGCGATCGCATGGCGCGAGGTGCTTCTGGTTGTGCGGAGGCCGTGCGCGCGGCGCTGTCGCGGCTGCGGCTGCGGCTGCGGCTCCGGACG
>NZ_JAQMHU010000037.1:0-28063 GCF_028307415.1 Curtobacterium uvaldense
TGGTGTTTGTGGGGGGGGGGGGGGGGCCCCCGGGGGGGGGGGGGGGCGGGGGGGGGGGGGGGGCCCCCCCCCGCCCCCCCCCCCCCGGGCCTCCCGGTCGTTGCGTCGCCCCCGGCAGCGTTACGGCCGCGAAACAGTGCACGCGCGACGGTGGTCGCATGGAACCACAGACCGTCGAAACCGTCCCCCTGTTCATCACCCGATCCGCGGAGACGACCGAGTTCGTCGTGCGGTTCGACGAACGGCGGGGGACCGTCCACCTCGACTCAGCGGATTCATAGACATCGCATGTGAAATGTCGAATGTGCGTGTACTCGTGGTCGACGATGAGACCTCCCTGGCCGATCTCGTCGCGAAGGGACTCTGTCGCCAGGACATGGCCGTCGACGTCGCCCACCGGGGCGACGAGGCGGACGAACTCCTGTCGGTGAACGACTACGACGTCGTCGTGCTCGACCGCGACCTGCCGGGTCTGCACGGGGACGAGGTCGCGCGTCGACTCGCGGCGAGGGGTTCGCTGACCCGGATCCTCATGCTGACCGCCGCGACCACGCTGGCAGACCGCGTGCACGGGCTCGAACTCGGTGCGGACGACTACCTCGCGAAGCCGTTCGAGTACCCGGAGCTCGTCGCCAGGGTCCGTGCGCTCGGGCGGCGGAGCGTCGCGCCGGTCGCGCCGGTGCTCGAGCGGGACGGGATCGTCGTCGACTCGAACCGGCGCATCGCCACCCGCGACGGCCGACCGCTCGACCTGACGTCGAAGGAGCTCGGCGTGCTCGAGGTGCTGCTCCGCGCGGACGGTCGCATCGTCTCGTCCGAGGAGCTGCTCGAGAAGGTCTGGGACATGAACATCGACCCGTTCACGGCGGCCGTCCGGGTGACCCTGTCGAAGCTCCGCAAGAAGCTCGGGCCGCCGGACCCGATCCGGACCGTCCCGGGGTGCGGGTACGCACTGTGACGCGGCTCTGGAGCATCGGCGTCCGGACGACCGTCGGATTCGCGGTCTCCGCGATGGCCCTGACCACGGGCGTGCTCGTGTTCGTCGCGCTCGCGTCCCAGTGGTCGCTCCGCGCAGCCACCGAGTTCCGACCGACGGCGCTGTCCTCGGCCGCGACGCCGTCGGTCGGACGTGATCCGCACGTCGACCCCTCGGCGGTGCCCTCCGGTGCGGTCGCCTTCGTGCAGGTCGCCGCCGAGCAGCAGTGGCAGTGGTCGGCGGTCGGCATCGCCGTCGCGGGGGTGCTCGCCGGTCTGCTCGGCTGGGTCCTGAGCCGCCAGGTCCTGCGCCCGATCGACCGGATGGCGCGCACCGCCGACCGGATCTCGGCGTCGACCCTCCACGAACGCATCGCGCTCGACGGTCCCGACGACGAACTCCGCAGGCTCGCGCGCACGGTGGACGCCCTGCTCGACCGGCTCGAGGCGGCGTTCGCGAGCCAACGGCGGTTCGTGGCGCAGGCCGCGCACGAGTTGCGCACGCCGCTCGCGGTGCAGCGCGCGTCGGTGCAGATCGGGCTGCCCGACGACGCCACCCCCGCCGAGCTCGCGGCGGTCCGGGCGGAGCTCCTCGAGCAGAACCGTCGCACCGAGCACCTCGTCGACTCGCTCCTGGTGCTCGCCGAGGCGGAGCGCGGACTCGAGGACCGGTCGACGGCGGTCGACCTCGGTGCCGTCGCCCGTGACGTCGTCGCGCAGGCCGCCGGTGCTGCGCGTGACGCCGACGTCACGCTCGTCGTCGACGAGCAGGACGTGCCCCGCGGGCTGACCGGCGAACCGCTGCTCGTCCGGCAACTCGTCGGCAACCTGGTCGACAACGCGATCGAGTACAACGAACCGGGCGGCACGGTCCTCGTCCGCACAGGCGTGCACGGGGTGACGGTCGAGAACACCGGGGTGCTCGTCGACCCGGACGAGGTCCAGCACCTCACCGAGCCGTTCCGTCGCGGGGAGCACCCGGGCTCGAAGCGGCACAGCGGCCTCGGACTGTCGATCGTCGCCGCGATCGCGGACGCGCACGGCTGGTCGCTCCGGCTCGAGCCCCTGCCCGACGGCGGGCTCCGCGCCGTCGTCGGTGTTTCGTCGGTGTAATCGGCGGGCAGCCGTCCCCGAAACACCGCGTCCGGTGTCCTGGATGCATGAACCACACCACCACACCGCCTCGCCACCGGCTCCTCCGGTTCGCCGTCGTCGGTGCGCTCGTCCTGGCCGCACCGCTCGCACTCACCGCGTGCTCCGGATCGTCCGGATCGCCCGTGGAGGAGTCCTCCGCCTCCGGTGGTCTCGGCACGAAGTGGGGGTCGTGCATGCGCGACGCCGGCTTCGACGTCGAGGACCCGACGGACGAGACCGTCAGCACCGGCGCGGTCATCACGCCGCCCGGGGTCGACCAGGTCCGCTTCGCACAGGCCGCGCAGACGTGCGGTCGGCAGATCGGGGTCGGCGGCGCCAGCTCGGCCGAGAAGGACAAGTGGAAGCGCCAGTACGCAGCCGTCGACTCCTGCATCCGCGAGACCTACCCCGACGCTCCGGCCCAGGAGCCCGGGAGCCTCGACTACGGCGATCTCTCCCAGGACCCGGCGTTCCAACAGGCCTGGGACGACTGCATGGCGAAGCACGCGCCGGACACGCAGTCCGTCCAGCAGTGACCCTCCGCCGAGACCGATCGACCACGACCGTACGGAGCACGACATGACGACGACGACCATCCGAACCGGGATCGCAGCAGCGGTCCTCCTCCTGACCGGCGTCCTCGCCGGCTGCTCGTCCGCGGACGCGGGCGGTGCCACATCGGCCGCCACCCCACCTGCCGGCAGCACCGACCACGCGGTCGCGTCCTGCATGCGCGACGCCGGCTACGACGTCACCGACGAGGACTTCCGGTTCCTCCCCGCGAAGGGTGACACCGAGGGGCAGCAGGCCGCTCTCACGAAGTGCCTGCAGGAACACGACCCGGCGCAGGCCCGTGACATCGAGGCGAGCGAGAACGATCCGGAGGTCCGGGCGATCGCGGAGAAGGTCGGGAAGTGCATGCGCGCCGCCGGGTACGCCGACTACCCCGACGACGCACGGGACGCTGCCTCCTACGAGGCCCCGGCGGGTGACGCAGCCTTCGGCGACCGTCTCCTCACCTGCTACCAGGACGCGGGCGCAAAGGTGGCGACGAAGTGACCCCCGCCGCGAAGCGCGCGACGATCGCCAGCGCCTGCTTGGCGGCGGTGTTGGCCGCCGGGGTGGGGACGTGGGCGGTCGTCGGTGGCACCACGACGGAGTCCTCGGCTGCCGAGACCCGTCAGCAGCACGTGACGGCACCCGTCACGAAGGGCGACCTGACCGACTCGAAGGTCTTCGCCGGCACCCTCGGGTACGGCGCGTCCACCGGTGTGCCCGGTGCTGCGGCGGGCACGGTGACCTGGTTGCCCGAGCCGGGTCAGGTCATCGAACAGGACCAGCCGCTCTACGCCGTCGACGAGCGCCCGGTCCGGGCGATGTACGGATCGACACCGCTCTGGCGCTCGCTCGAGTACGGCCAGCGCGGCGCGGACGTCCGGCAGCTCAACGAGGACCTCGCCGCACTCGGCTACGACGTGGCGGTCGACGACCGGTTCGGCCGGCGCACCCTCGCCGCCGTGCAGCGCTGGCAGAAGGACCGCGGACTGACGGTGACGGGGACGGTGACGAAGGACGACATCGTGTTCGTCGACGGCCCGGTGCGCGTCGACTCGATCGCAGCGAAGCTCGGACAGCCGGTCGGCGGGGACGTCCTCGAGGTGACGAGCACGAAGCGCGTCGTGAACGCCTCGGTCCCTCAGGCGAACGCCCAGCGGTTGGCGGTCGGCACGAAGGTCCGCATCCGGATCAACGGCAGCGGTGACCCGATCGACGGCGAGGTCGTCGACGCAGAGGCAGCCCAGTCGGACACCGGCGGCAAGAGCGTCGACGCCACCATCGCGTTCGACGCCGGTGACCGCGAGGTCCCCGCCGCGGCCACCGTCCAGGTCGAGGCGCCGGGCCAGACCGAACGGGACGTGCTCTCCGTGCCGGTGCAGGCTCTCACCGCGACCGGGCGCTCCGGGGAGTACGCCGTCGACGTCGCCCGCCGGGACGGCACGACGAAGCGCGTCGCCGTCACGGTCGGACTCGTCGCCGACGGGCGGGCAGCGGTCACGGGAGACCTCCACGAGGGCGACGAGGTCGTGGTGCCCTCGTGAGGGCCACGCTCCTCGACGCCTCGTCGTCCGACGGTCCGGTGCACGCGGACCCGGTCGTGCACCTGCGGGGCGTGTCGAAGTCGTACGGTGACGTCCGGGCGCTCCACGACGTCTCGCTCGACGTCGCGGCGGGCGAACTCGTCGCGGTCGTCGGGCCGTCCGGCTCGGGCAAGTCGACGATGCTGAACACCATCGGCACGCTCGACCGCCCGACGTCGGGCAGCGTGGCCATCGCCGGGCACGACATCGGGGCGATGCGCGACGACGACCTCTCGCGGCTCCGCGCCGACCACATCGGCTTCGTGTTCCAGCACTTCCACCTGCAGGCCGGGGCGACCGCGACCGAGAACGTCGCGGACGGCCTCCTCTACGCGGGCGTCCCCCGACGGCTCCGGACGCGCCGTGCGGTCGACGCCCTGGGTCGCGTCGGGCTCGGCCACCGCGTCGACCACCGTCCGAACCAGCTGTCCGGTGGTGAGAAGCAGCGCGTCGCGATCGCCCGCGCCATCGTCGGCGATCCGACCATCCTGCTCGCCGACGAGCCGACCGGGGCGCTCGACAGTGCGTCCGGGCGGCGGATCCTCGCACTCCTCCGCGAACTGAACGACAGCGGTACGACGGTGCTCGTCATCACGCACGACCTCGCCCTGGCGGCGTCGCTGCCGCGGCAGGTGCGGATGCGCGACGGCTCGGTCGAAGCGGACTCCAGCACGTCCGACGCGGGGCTCCTCGACGAGGCCATCGCCGGGGTCGGACGATGAGCGCGCGGACGGTGGGAGCCGGTGACCTGCTCCGCCTCGGGGTCTTCGGGCTCCGCACCCGGCCGGGGCGCGTGGTGCTCTCGGCCCTCGGCATCGCGATCGGCATCGCCGCGATGATCGCCGTCGTCGGCATCTCGTCGTCGAGCAAGGCCGCACTCGACCGTGTCCTGGACGCGCTGGGCACGAACGTCCTGACCGTGACGAAGTCGGAGGGCTTCGGGGACGTCCCGCCCCTGCCGACCACGGCCGTCGCGTCGGCGCTGCGACAGCCCGTCGTGCAGGAAGCGGCAGCCGTCGGCGAGGCGAAGGACGGACGCGTCCACCGCAGCCCGTTCGTGCCGGCGGCGGAGTCGAAGGGCATCGGGGTGATGGCGGTCTGGGGTGACGTGCCGTCGCTGCTCGGCGGCTCGTTGACCGCAGGTCGGTGGGTCGACCCGTCGCCGCACGCACCGGCGCAGGTGGTCCTCGGCGCGGTCGCGGCCCGGAACCTCGGGATCGACGAGGTGCGCCCCGACTCGAAGGTGTGGATCGGCGGACAATGGGTGCAGGTCGTCGGCATCCTCGCACCGCTGCAGCTCGCCGAGGACCTGGACAACCAGGTGTTCGTTCCGCAGGACCTCGCCGCGTCGCTCGGCTTCGACGGCCACCCGTCTGCCGTCTACACCCGGGTCGATCCGGAGCGCGTCGCACAGGCCCGGGACGTCCTCGCCGATGCCATCCGTCCGGACGCGCCGCAGGAGGTCGGCGTCACCCGCCCGTCCGACGCCCTCGCGGCGAAGAACGCGACGGACGACTCGTTCACCGGGCTCCTGGTCGGGATCGGTGGGGTCGCCCTGCTCGTGGGCGGGATCGGTGTCGCGAACACGATGGTGATCACGGTCCTCGAACGACGGGCAGAAGTGGGTGTCCGGCGTGCACTCGGCGCCCGACGGCGGAACATCCGCGACCAGTTCCTGGTGGAGTCGCTGCTGCTCTCCTTCCTCGGCGGTGTCGCTGGGGTGGTCATCGGGCTGGGCGTCACGATCGCCTTCGCGCTCGCGCAGGGGTGGCCGGTGGCGATCCCGCTGTGGGCGGTCGGGGGCGGACTCGCCGCGACCGTGGTGATCGGCGGCGTCTCGGGTCTGTACCCGGCGGCCCGCGCCGCACGCATCCCGCCCACCTCGGCGCTCGCAGCGGTCTGACCGGTCGCGTGGTCCGCCGGGCGCACCGGTCGGGAAACCCGGTGCCGGTTCCTGGAACCGACACCGGGCCCGGCGGCCTAGCGTCCAGGGCATGCCAGAGCTGCCGATCATCCGTCGCCTCACCGACTCCATCGAGCACGCCAGCGTGCTCGACAAGGCCGTCGACCTCGACACGCGCGTCGTCCGCGCGGTCGCGAAGCCGAAGGCCCTGCGGCAGCTGCTGCACGGCGTGCCGTTCGGACACCCCCTGCACCCGCTGATGGTGCAGGTGCCACTCGGCGCCTGGATCTCGGCAGCCGTCCTCGACCTGATCGGCGGGAAGGGCAACGCGCGCGCGGCGCAGACGCTGACCGGGGTCGGGATCGCATCGGCGGGCAGTGCGTCGATCGCCGGCTACGTCGACTGGGCGGAGCTCTCGCTCGAGCAGCGCCGGACCGGGTGGGTGCACCAGGCGGTGAACTGGGTCGGCATCACGTTCTTCGGCCTGTCGTGGTGGCAGCGACGGAAGGGCAACACCGCGGCAGGCAAGGCGCTCGGCGTCGTCGGGCTCACCGTCGTGAGCGTCGGCGGGTACCTCGGCGGACACCTGTCCTACCGGCAGCGTGCCGGGGTGGGGTCGAGCGACCGGGTCCCCTTCGACGACTGACGCTCCATTCGGCCTCCACAGGAACGCCCGATCTGCACCGGCAGGTCGGGCGTTCCTTCGTTCGTGTTGGTTCTGCCGCGAAACAGTTGCGTTCGTGTTGCTTTCGGACGTACAGTTCCTCGAACCAACGAGAACGAAGGAGTTCCGGCATGTACGCAACCGAGCGGCAGGACGCCATCGCCGCCACGCTGCAGTCGGCCGGGCGGGTGTCCGTCGCCGACCTCGCCGAGCACTTCGACGTCACGACCGAGACCGTGCGCCGCGACCTCGACGCACTCGAGACCGCCGGTGTCCTGCGCCGGGTGCACGGGGGAGCGGTCCCCGTCGGACGCTCCAGCGTGGTCGAGCTCTCCGTCGCCGAGCGCGAGGGGCAGCACGGCACCGCGAAGACGGCGATCGCCCGCGCCGCGATGCGCCTGGTGCCGTCGTCGTTCACCGGGTCCATCGCCCTCGACGCCGGCACCACCTGCGCCGCCGTCGCCGCCGAGCTGGTCCGCTGGGAGCCCGCGACCCCCGGAGCCACCCTGACCGTCGTCACGAACTCGGTCCCGATCGCCGCCACCCTGCAGCACAGCGAGCACGTCGAGCTGCACCTGCTCGGCGGGCGGGTGCGCGGGCTGACGAGCGCGGCCGTCGGCACGGCCACCGTCGAGCAGATCGCGGCGCTCCGCCCGGACATCGCGTTCGTCGGCACGAACGGCCTGTCCGCCGGCTTCGGGCTGAGCACGCCCGACGAGTACGAGGCCGGGGTCAAGGGCGCCTACGTCCTCGCGGCGCGACGGAGCGTCGTCCTCGCCGACGCCGCCAAGCACGGCGTCGAGGCGCTCATGCGCTTCGCCCGACTCGACGAGGTCGACACCCTCGTCACCGACCAGGAGCCCCCGGCGGACCTCGCCGGTGCGCTCGCCGACGCCGACGTGGAGGTCGTGGTCGCATGAACCAGCAGGAGCACACCGTGCACCCCAGCACCCGGATCGTCACCGTGACGCCGAACCCGTCCCTCGACCGCACGATCGAGCTGGGCGGCGAGCTGCAGCGCGGCGCTGTGCAGCGGGCCGTCCGGACCACGGCCGAGCCGGGCGGCAAGGGCGTCAACGTCTCCCGGGTCGTCGTCGCGAGCGGCGGGGACACCCTCGCGGTCCTGCCCGGCGACGAGCTCGACCCCGTCCTGCTCGGCCTGGCGACCCGGGGCATCCCGACCGCCGCACTGCCGATCGGTGCCCCGCTCCGCTCGAACGTCACCGTCACCGAGCCGACCGGCACGACGACGAAGCTCAACGAGCCCGGGCCCTCGCTCGCGGGTCGTCTCGAGGACCTCGCCGCGCTCGTCGCCGACGCCGCCGGACCGACCCCGACCGGGCCGTCCGCCCGCTGGGTGGTGTTCGCCGGGTCCCTGCCGCCGGGCCTGCCCGACGACGCGCTCGCCGTGCTCGTCCGTGCCGTGCGCGAGCGCCACGGCGACGACGTCCGGGTCGCGGTCGACTCGTCGGGCATCCCGTTCACCGCGCTGCTGCAGTCGGGGGAGCGGATCGACCTGGTCAAGCCGAACGCGGAGGAACTCGCCGAGGTCGTCGGCGGTGACCCCGAGGTCTACGAGCAGGACCTCGAGGCAGCCGTCGCCGCCGCCCACCGGCTGCGCGAGAAGCACGTCGACACCGTGCTGCTCACACTCGGCAGCGCCGGCGCCGTCCTCGTCTCCGGCGAGGGCAGCCACGTCGCCGCCGCACCCCGCATCGTCGCCCGCTCGACGGTCGGTGCCGGTGACTCGTCCCTCGCGGGCTACCTGCTCGCCGAAGTCGCCGGAGCCTCGGCGTCCGAGCGCCTCGCCCAGGCCGTCGCCACGGGGGCCGCTGCCGCGGCACTGCCCGGGAGCGACGTGCCCGCCCTCGACCACACCGACCCCGGCAGCGTGACGGTCCGGACCCTGCACACGACGCAGGTCCCGGCGCCGATCGCCTGACCGATCCCGCAGCACCACCCCGCAGCACCACCCCGAACCAGCACTGCCCGCGCCCCCGGCGCCACTGCAAAGGAGCAACCCCATGTCCGCAGACACGACGCAGCGCCTCATCAGCGCCGAGCTCGTCGGCCTCGACGAGGACCTCGGCGCGACGTCGTCCGACGTCATCCGCGTGCTCGCCGACCGCGTCGCCGCGACCGGCCGCGCGGCCGACGGCGCCACCCTGGCCGAGGACGCCATCAAGCGCGAGGCGAGCGTCGGCACCGGTGTGCCCGGCGGCATCGCGATCCCGCACGCCCGGTCGGCCTCGGTGTCGAGCCCGACCCTGGCGTTCTCGCGCCTGGCCCGGAAGGTGCCGTTCGGTGCGCCGGACGGGGACGCCGACGTCGTCTTCATGATCGCCGTGCCCGAGGGAGCCGACAAGGACCACCTCACCGTCCTGTCGACCCTGGCCCGCGCCCTCATCCGCGACGACTTCACCGCAGCCCTCCGCGCCGCCTCGACCCCGCAGGAGGTCGTCGACCTGGTGCAGCGTGAAGTGGGCGGCGAGGTCGCCGCAGCCGGTGTCGGGAACGGGAGCAGTGCCTCCCGTCCGACCACGTCGCAGCCCGCGCAGGCCGCAGCAGCCGGCGGCGCGACCGGCGGCGCCACCGGTGCACGCAAGGTCATCGTCGGCGTCACCGCGTGCCCGACCGGCATCGCGCACACCTACATGGCCGCCGACGCCCTCGTCGCCGCCGCGGAGCGCGCCGGAGCCGAGATGCACGTCGAGACGCAGGGCTCCTCGCAGGTCGAGCCGCTCGACCCCGCGCTCATCGCCCGCGCCGACGCCGTCGTGTTCGCGGTCGACGTGGACGTCCGTGACCGCAGCCGCTTCGCCGGCAAGCCGCTCGTGTCCGGGCCGGTCAAGCGCGGCGTCGACGAGCCCGACGCGATGATCGCCGAGGCCATCCGCGCCGCCGACGACCCGAACGCCGCGCGCGTCCAGGGCGGTGCCGCGACCGCATCCGAGTCGAACAAGGCCGACGAGCACTTCGGGCAGGCGCTGAAGCGCTGGCTGCTCACCGGTGTGAGCTACATGATCCCGTTCGTCGCGGGCGGCGGTCTCCTCATCGCCCTCGGCTTCCTGCTCTCCGGCTACGCCATCGCGCTCCCGCACGGCGACTCCGGCCAGAACAACGCCGTCTACACGCTGACGAACTCCACGCTCCTCAACCTGCCGCCGGAGGGCCTCGGCTACTACCTCGGTGCAGCGGCCTTCCAGATCGGCGGGGTGTCCCTCGGGTTCCTCGTCGCCGCCCTGGCCGGGTACATCGCCTACGCCATCGCCGACCGCCCGGGCATCGCGCCGGGCTTCGTCGCCGGGTCGATCGCGGTGTTCATGAACGCCGGCTTCCTCGGCGGGCTCGTCGGTGGTCTCATCGCCGGTGCCGCCGCGTACTGGATCGGCCGCATCCCGACCTGGCGCTGGCTCCGTGGCCTCATGCCGGTGGTGATCATCCCGCTGTTCGCGTCGATCATCGCCTCGGGCCTCATGCTCCTCGTGCTCGGTGGCCCGATCGCCTGGCTGATGACCCAGCTGACCGGGTTCCTCAACTCGCTCTCCGGCGCCTCGGCGATCCTGCTCGGCATCATCCTCGGCCTGATGATGGCGTTCGACCTCGGCGGCCCGGTCAACAAGGTGGCCTACGCGTTCGCCGTCGCCGGCCTCGGTGCGGGCACCGCCACGAACGTGGTGCCGTTCGAGATCATGGCGGCCGTGATGGCAGCCGGCATGGTCCCGCCGCTGGCCCTGGCGCTCGCCTCGACCGTGCTGTACCGCAAGGGCTTCACGAAGCCGGAGCGCGAGAACGGCAAGGCGGCCTGGCTGCTCGGTGCGTCCTTCATCTCCGAGGGGGCGATCCCGTTCGCCGCGGCCGACCCGCTGCGCGTCATCCCCGCCTCGATGATCGGTGCCGCGGTCACGGGTGCGATCTCGATGGCGGCCGGCGTGACGTCGCGTGCCCCGCACGGTGGCATCTTCGTCTTCTTCGCCATCGGCGACGTCCTGATGTTCATCGTCGCGATCCTGGCGGGCACGGTCGTCTCCGCGCTGGTCCTGGTCGGGCTGAAGAAGTGGGTGCGCAAGTCGCCCGCCGCCGACTCCGTGGCCGCTGAGCAGGCAGCGGTGGCCGGCGGGACGGTCGGGCAGCGCGCGCCGGCCGCCGTGTAGCGGGCGTCACCACCTGACGGACGGGAGGCCCGTGGCGGAGCCGCCACGGGCCTCCCGTCCGTCGTCCTGCGGCTCGCACCGCGGGGTCGTGCCGGGTCGCGTCGCCGGGCCGCGAGACGCCGGCGTCTCCGCGAGACGCCGCCCCGCCGCCGAGACGCCGCGGGATCCGGGGGAGTCTCAGCGGGGACGAGGCGTCTCGGTCCGACGCCGGCGTCTCGGGAGCGGCACCGATGACGGCGAGACGCCGGCGTCTCCGCGAGACGCCGGCGTCCGGCGCGTGCGCGGGCAGGAGCGCACCGTGATCTGTCAGGACGCTCAAGGAGACTCGGGGCATGACGACCGCCCTCACGCTGCCGCCGACCCTGCCCGTGACGACCACCGCCGCGGGCTCCCGGCCGGAGGGCACCGAGGACCTCGGTGGCCTGTCGGGCTTCGTGCTCCAGCTCATCGACGCGCTGGGGGAGTGGGGCGTCGCGCTGATGCTCTTCGTCGAGACGGTGTTCCCGCCGATCCCGTCCGAGGTGATCCTGCCCCTCGCGGGGTTCCTGGCGGGAGCCGGGCAGATGAACCTCGTCCTCGTCCTGGTGCTGGCGACGCTCGGGTCGTACCTCGGTGCACTCGTGCTCTACTGGCTCGGCGCGGTGATCGGGTTCGAACGGACCGTCCGGCTGCTGGGACGACTGCCGCTCGTCGACGAGGACGACTTCCGCAAGGCCGCCGACTGGTTCCACCGGCACGGCAAGAGCGCGGTCTTCTTCGGCCGCTTCGTGCCGATCGTCCGCAGCCTGATCTCGCTGCCCGCCGGCGCCGACCGGATGCACCTCGTGCCGTTCTCGGTCTTCACGATCATCGCCAGCGGCATCTGGAACAGTGCGCTCGTGCTGCTCGGGGCCGCGTTCGGCACGCAGTACGACAAGGTCGAGCAGTACACCGAGTGGATCGACCGCGTGCTCTACGTGGCGATCGCGGTCGTCGTCGTGACGTTCGTGGTCCGGCGCATCCGCCGCGTCCGTGCCGAGCGGGCCGAGCAGCGTGCGGCGGCGCAGGACGGCGCGACGACCGGAGCCGCCCGCGGACGCCGCCGTGCGACGCCCGCGAACGACTGACCGGTCACTTCTTCGTGAGGGCCGACTCCTTGTGGGCGGCCTTGTTGCCGGACTTCTCCGACTCGATGATCCAGTACGGGTCGTCGTCCGTCGGCTTGAAGTCCTGACCGTCGAACGTGAAGTCCTTCGTCTTCTTCTCGACGAGCTTGCCGGTCGTCTTGCCCTGCGAGGTGTTCCAGTGCACCTCGTCGCCCTTCGACAGCGCCACGATGTCCTCCTTGCGTAGTGGGTGTGGTTCCGTGACTCCGGACCGTACCCCCGCAGATCCGCGGATCCACGGGCATCTGTCCCCCATCACGATGTCGTAACGCCCCTGCGGGATCGAGGTGGGACGCGTACCGTTGACGGCGAGTCAGTTCGCGGCGTGTGCCGCGGTCCCCGATGGCTCCAGACGGAACGACGTGCACCATGACCCTGGTCGACAGCGCACGAGCCGACACGGTCCTCTCCGGCCGCTACCGGCTCGTCAAGCTCATCGGTACCGGTGGCATGGGGTCCGTGTACGAGGCCCGCGACGAGCACACCTACCGGCTCGTCGCCGTGAAGCTGTTCGCGACACCGGACTCGATGACCACGGCCGACCGCGTCCGTCAGGAACGCGAGATCCGCCTGCTCAGCATGCTCTCGCACCCGGGCCTCGTCCCGCTCTACGACGCCGGGACCCACGAGTTCGAGGACGGCCCGCACCGCTTCATCGTGATGGAGCTCATCGCCGACACGACGCTGCTCCGTCGGCTCGCCGGCGGTGCGCTGCACAACTACGAGGTCGCCGACCTCGGCGCACAGCTCGCCGACGCCCTGGCCTACGTGCACTCGCGCGGCATCGTGCACCGTGACGTCAAGCCGGCGAACATCCTCATCAACGACGAGGGCGCATCCGGCTTCGTCCGCTCGGTCAAGCTCACCGACTTCGGCGTCGCCCACTTCGTCGACGGCTCCCGCCTGACGAACGACGGCACGATCATCGGCACCGCCGCGTACCTCAGCCCGGAACAGGTGGCCGGTGAGCCGATCGGCTTCGCGACCGACGTGTACTCGCTCGGTCTGGTGCTGCTCGAGTCGCTGACCGGCAAGCAGGAGTACTCCGGCACCCTCATCGAGGCGGCCCTCGCGCGGCTCCGCAACGACCCGCAGGTCCCCGCGGAAGTGGGTGTCGAGTGGAAGGACCTGCTCGCCAAGATGACGCACCGCGACCCGGCGAAGCGCCCGACGGCCGTGGCCGTCGCGAACGCGTTGCGCGGCGGGTCGACGCAGATCACCGGTCCCGTGCCGCTCGGGCCGGACCGCACGAAGCACAAGCGTGACCACAAGCTGCACCGCGCGGCGCACAAGCACGCGAAGCGCGGGACCTTCACGGCGGTGCGCCGCTGGCGTCGCCGGAACGTGCTCGTCGGCTCGTTCGCCACGTTCGGTGTGCTCGCCGCGTGTGCGGCAGCGTACGTCGCGGGCACGCTGCACTGAGCGGGTTCGTCCGCAGCGCAGATCGAGGGCATCGTCCGACGGTCCGCCCTGGCAGGATGGGACCATGACCGACCAGCGCTGGATCAAGATCTGCGGCCTGTCGACGCCCGAGACCGTGGACGCCGCCGTGGACGCCGGTGCGGACGCGGTCGGGTTCGTGTTCGCCGCCGGCAGCCCCCGCACCGTGACGGCCGACCTGGCCAAGGAACTCGTCGAGCGGGTGCCCGACGGCATCGACGCCGTCGGGGTCTTCCGTGACCAGCCGATCGACGAGGTCGTGGGCATCGCGTCCGAGGTCGGGCTCACCACCCTGCAGCTGCACGGCCGCGAGTCGGCCAGCGACTTCGCCCGTGCCCGCGACGCGGGCTTCTTCACCATCCGCGCGGTGTCCGCCGACGACTACCTGCGCGAGACCGCCGAGCAGCGCGCGGCGTTCGACCACGACCTGCTGCTGCTCGACGCCGCGGTGCCCGGCAGCGGCACGCTGGTCGACCCGGCGACGCTCGCCGATCGGGTCGACGAGGCCTGGATCCTCGCGGGCGGTCTGACGCCCGCGAACGTCGTCGCCGCCGTGCAGGCGCTCGACCCGGACGGCGTCGACGTCTCGAGCGGCGTCGAGTCGGAGCGTGGCGTCAAGGACGCCGCGAAGATCCGCTCCTTCGTCGAGGCGGTCCGCAGCATCCCCTGACCGTGGGTGACGTCGCGCCTGACGCCACCACGGGGCGGACGGGAGGCCCGGTGCCAGCTGGCACCGGGCCTCCCGTCCGTCCGTGTGCGCGTCAGCGCAGGGTGGGGATCAGGTCCGTGAGGAACGCGTCGGTATCCTCCCAGCCCTCCACCGCGTGGCAGGGCACGCCGATCGCCTTCACCGGGTAGTCGTTGCCCTCGGGGTCGAGGCGGTCGCCGACGAACAGCATGTCGTCGAGCGGGATGCCCGTCAGCTCGGCGAGGCGACGCATGCCGTACGCCTTGTCGATGCCCTTCCGGGTGATGTCGACGCTGGTCGACCCGCCGGAGCGGACCTCGAGGTCCGGGAGCTCCGCCTGGACGAGCCGACGCAGGTGGTCCTTCTTCTCGCCGGTCGGGTCCCAGCGCTTCTTGACGTCCACCGGAGCGGACTGGCCGAGCGCCGAGAAGGTGATCTGCGAGCCGCGGTCCTCGAGGATCTCGCCCCAGGTCTCCGACTCCCAGTAGCCAGCGGCCTTCGCCTGCGACTCGACGGCCGCGAGGGCACGGGCCTTCTCGTCGTCCGTCAGGTCCTCGGCGTACTGCAGGGCCCAGTCCGACCCGGACCAGCGGTAGTACGCCGTGCCGCACGTCGGGAGCAGGTGCAGGTCGTCGAGCACGAGGCCCTCGCGCTCGCGGAGCGGATGCACGAGCTGCTGCTCGAACTGCTGGAAGTTGCCGCCCGAGATCACCGCGACGGGCACGGTGGCGAGCAGCGCGGCGAACGTCTCGAGCATGCGCGGGTCGAGCGGGGACTTCGACGGCGCGAGGGTGTCGTCGAGGTCGAAGGCGACGAGGCGGGGCGTGGTCATGACACCGATTCTGTCAGGCCCGGTGGGCAGCGGGGTCCCGGCCGTCGTGGTGCGCTGCTGCGCGTCGTCCCTACTCCTTGACGAGGACGACCTCGTCGAGGGGCAGGCGGGTGCGCGGAGCGACCTCGCGCTCGGCGGCCTTCTCGTCGAGCTGCGACGGGTCTGCCACGGTGCCGATCGCGGTCACGGTGTAGGGGAGGAAGCGCTCGGGCAGGTCGAAGGCGGCGCGGAGGCCCTCGGCGTCGATGCCGGCCATCTGGTGCACGTGGAGGCCCTCGGCGTGCGCCTGGACGGTCAGCGCGGTGAGGGACTGGCCGAGGTCGTACTGTGCGAAGGGGCGCTCGTCGCCGTCCTCGGTCGTGGTCTCGAGGATGCCGACCACCAGGGCGCTGGCGCGGAAGGCCCACGCGGCGTTGAAGCCGAGCAGGTTGTCGTTGATCTTCGCGAACGTGTCCGTGCCGCGACGGCCGGCGACGAAGCGGCGCGGCTGGTGGTTCATCGCGGACGCGGCCCAGCGAGCGGCCTCGAGGACGGCGTCGAGCTGGGCGTCGGTCATCGTCGCGGTGTCGTCGTAGGAGCGCGGGCTCCAGCGCTCCTCGAGCAGCGGCACGAGGGGCTGGCTGGAGTCGGTCGAACGGGAGAGCGTGTCGGGCGTCGAGGTCATGGTGCCTGCAACGGTATTCGATGCGAACGCATTTCCCGGCTGAGTGACGTCACATGTGCGCCGGTCGGTCGCGGCCGGCCGCGGTCGTGCCCGCTGTGCCACGTGTGCTCGGCCGGCCGCACGTGTTGCCGTCCTGGTCGCCGTCCGTGCCGTCGGGCTGCGAGGATGGGGGCGATGGGTGGCGTGTTGACGGGGTTCGCGATCATCGGCGCGATCATCGCCGCCGGCTACGTGGTCGGGCGCGTCCGCCTGCTCGGCCCGCACGCGCAGTTCGTGATGAGCCGTCTGGCGTTCTTCGTGCTCATGCCGTGCCTGCTCTTCCACACCATCGCCACGGCGCACATCGAGTCCTTGCTCTCCCCGATGCTCTGGGTGTCGCTGGTCAGCGCCGTCACGGTCGGGCTCGTCGCCGTCGCGGTGTTCCGCCTGGTGCTCCGGCGGTCCGTCGCCACGACCACGGTCGGGGCCCTGGCGTCCGGGTACGTGAACGCGAACAACATCGGTCTGCCGGTCGCGGTGTACGTCCTCGGCCAGGCCACCGCGGTCGTCCCGGTCATCCTGCTGCAGCTCGTCGTGCTGGCCCCGCTCGCCCTGACGGTCCTCGACGCGGCGACGGCGGGCGGTGGCGGCTGGCGGTCCCGGGTCGTCGGGCCGTTCCGGAACCCGATCATCATCGCCTCGCTCGTCGGGCTCGTGTGCTCCGCGCTCCGCCTCGAGCTGCCGGCGCCCGTGCTCGAACCGTTCTCGTTGGTCGGTGCTGCTGCGGTGCCCGTGGTGCTGCTGTCGTTCGGCATGAGCCTGCACGGCGCGACCCCGCTACGTGACCGTGCCACACGACCGGACGTGCTCGTGGCCTCGGCGCTCAAGCTGCTCGTCATGCCGGCGGTGGCGTACGTCGTCGCCCGGTTCGTCTTCGGGCTCGACGACCAGGACGTCTTCGTCCTCACCACCCTGGGGGCGCTGCCGGCGGCCCAGAACGTGTTCAACTACGCCCAGCGCTACCAGGCGGCCGTCCCGGTGGCGCGCGACGTGGTGCTCGTCTCGACGATCGGCGCCGTCCCGGTCCTGGTCGTCATCGCCGCGCTCCTGCACCCCTAGCGCGCGGGCGCGCCAGCCGGGCCTGCCGGTGCCTGCCCTGCCGGTGCCGCCTGTGGCCTGCCGATGCTGACCGGGTCCGTCGATGCCGACCGGGCCATTCCTGTCACGTTCAGCGGGGTCGGCCGACCGATTGAGCCCGGTCGGTGACCAGCGCGCGGCACGTCGTGCACGCTCGCGGTGGTCCGAGCGGGCACAGGGTGGCCTCGAGCGCGCTCGGAGACGACAGGGACGGGCGCGCTCGGAGACGACAGGGATGGGCGCGCTCGGGGACGTCAGCGGCGGGCGCGCTCGGGGACGTCAGGGGCGGGCGCGCTCCGCAACCGCGGGTGCGGCGCCGGCTGTCGGTCGGGACCGGGCCGGCGTCAGAAGATCATCGGACGATCGTCGTCGAGCGAGGTCTCCAGGTCGAGGTCGACCGACACCGGGACGTGGTCGCTCGGGGCGTCACCCTTGCGCTCGTCGCGGTGGATCGTGGCGCCGACGGTGACGTCCGCGAACGCCTGCGACCCGCGCACGAAGTCGATGCGCATGCCCTCGTTGCGGGGGAAGCGGAGCGACTTGTAGTCCCAGTAGGTGTAGCCCTCTGGCACGAGGGGGCGGACGACGTCCTGCAGCCCGCGGGTCTCGAACTCGCGGAACGCCGCACGCTCCGGCTCGCTGACGTGCGTGGCGCCCTCGAACACCCGGAGGTCCCAGACGTCCTGGTCGAGCGGCGCGACGTTCCAGTCGCCCATCAGCGCGAGCGGGGTGTCCGGTTCGGCGTCGAGCCACTCGGTCGTGCGGTCGGCCAGCTGTGCGAGCCAGTCGAGCTTGTACGTGTAGTGCGGGTCACCGAGCTCCCGGCCGTTCGGGACGTAGAGGCTCCACAGCCGGACACCGTCGACGGTGACGCCCATCGCCCGTGCCTCGACCGGCAGGTCCGGCCCCTCGTGGCCCTTGAGGAAGCCGGGCTGACCGGGGAAGTCGCGGGTGACGTCCTCCATCGGCAGGCGACTGGCGAACGCGACGCCGTTCCACTGGTTCAGCCCGTGCGCCTCGACCTGGTAACCGGCCGCCTCGAACGCCTCGACCGGGAACTGCTCCGGCTTGCACTTGATCTCCTGCATGCCGAGGACGTCGACGTCCTCGCGCACCAGCCAGTCGACGATCCGGCCCACTCGGGTGCGGACGGAGTTCACGTTCCAGGTCGCCACGCGCATGGGATCGAACCTACCGGTGACGGCTGGCACGCCGCTCGCGCCGGACCAGGAGCTGACACCCGGCGCGTCCGGCCCGACGCCGCTGGCCCGACGATTCTGGCCGGGTGTGCGACATCGCACCCGTCGATCGACAGGTGCGATGTCGGAGTCGCGGCGTGACGCGCGCCGCAAGCCGTACAGCGCCGACGTGCGACGCGCGCCGCCCGCCGTGCGCTCCGGACTAGAGGCGGACGCCCCGCGCCGCCATGAACGGAGCCGGGTCGATCGTGGCGCCGTTGATGTGGACCTCGTAGTGCAGGTGGCAGCCGGTCGAGTTGCCCGTCGAGCCGACCAGGGCGATGAGCTGCCCCGCCGAGACCCGCTGGCCGGGGGAGACCCGGAAGCCACCGTTCACGATGTGGCCGTACGCGGTCGAGACACCGCCGCCGTGGTTGATGCGGACGTAGTTGCCGTACCCGCCGTACCAGCCGACGTACTCGACCGTGCCGGACGAGGCCGCGACGATCGCCGTCGAGCAGCCGCTCGTCAGGTCGAGTCCGTCGTGCTTCGTGACGCGACCGGTGATCGGGTGCACGCGGTACCCGTACGGGCTGATGACGTAGCCACCGCCGGGGCGCACCCAGCCGGTGCCGGAGCCGGAACCGACCCCGCCGCCCCCGCCGCCACCGCCGGCAGCCGGAGCGGGCGCACCGCCGCCGCCACCGCCACCGCGGTTCGCTGCCGCCGCCTGTGCGTCGGCCAGCCGCTGGGCTTCGCGCTGCCGTGCGGCCTCGGCCTCCTGCCGGGCCTTCTCCTCAGCCGCCTTGCGGACCTTCTCACCCTCGGCGAACTCGGCCTCGGTGCGCACACGCCCCGAGGTCAGGGTCGCGAGCTGGGCGTCGAGCCGCGCCTTGTTCTCCTGCTGCTCGTCGTACGCGGCCTGGACCTTGTCGGCGGCTGCCTGGGCCGCCTGCATCTTGCGCTCGGCCTCGGCCGCGAGCTCGTCGAGCGCCTTCGACGCGCGGTCGGCCTGCGCGGTCAGCGACCGGGCGACCGAGGCGTCGGCGCTCGCCGCTGCCTCGACCCGCTCGGCCTGCTCCGACAGCTTGCTCAGGGCGCCGAGGTCGTACAGCAGGTCGCGGGCGTCCTCGCCCTCGGCCAGGACCGACGCCGTCACGTCGGCGCCACCGTGCCGCGCCATCTGCGCCGCGAACTGCCCCGCCTGCGACGCGCTGCGCTCGGCGATCTCGGCGTGCTCGTCGGCCTCGGCACGGAGCTTCTGCTCGGTGGCCGCGGCTTCCTGCGCTTCGCTCTGCGCGTCGAAGAAGTCGTCACCGAGGCGCTTCGCCTCGGCCTCGGCTTCCTGCACCTGGTCCGACAGCCCGGAGATGACCCCGCGGATCTTCGTGATCTGCTCCTGCTTCGCGGACTCCTGCCCCCGGGCCGCCATGACCTCGTCCCACGAGGGGTACTTCGCGGCGCTCGCGCTCGGCGCGTCGACGAGCACCGTCGCGAGCAGGCCGGCGAGGGCCAGGCCGGTGGCGGCGATGCGGAGACGGAGGGCGGGGCGCGGGACGCGGTGGCTTGTGGGACGAGTCACGGGGTCGAGCCTATACATCCGTACAGCCGGCGCGACACGCCGCCGCGCCGCCTGTGGAGAACTCCCGAGGGCATCGCGGGCCGCGACCGCGCCTCAGAAGCCCCGCTCGCGACGGATGGCGTCCGCGCTGCCGACCACGTCGCGCTGCAGGACGGCCGCCCCGACCGTGCCCGCGTAGTCGTAGACGTCGAACCCGGTGCAGTGCGTGATGGTCGCCGGCGCCCCGAGCGAGTCCTCGACCGCGGTCGTCCAGACGTCGTTGGCACCGATCACCACGAAGGTCGGTCTGGCGTCCCGGTAGGCGCCGAGGTCGACGAGCCACGGGTAGGTCTCGAACGTGTCCCGGACCTGCAGGAGCTCGACGTCGTCGGACGCGTACGCCGCCAGGGGCCGGACGGTCCAGAACTGCCCGACGCCGGTGACCTGCCGTCCGTCCGCCCAGCGGTCCAGGCAGTCCGCCGGCGCGTACCGGGCCGTCGCGACGGTGCTGACCGTGGTCGGGGCGACGGCCGCCCCACCCAGCAGGACCACCGCCGCGGCGATCGCCGCGGCGAGCTGCACGCCGCGGCGCGGCCGGTGCACCCGGGTGCGACGGACGGCGGAGCGCACGAGCTCGGCGACGGCGACGAGCGCCAGGAGCGGTGCGGTCACGATCGGCTCGAGGTACCGCGGTGTCTCCGACCCGGCGACGACCACCCCGACGGACACCGCCACGACCGTCACGAGCGGCAGCACGGTCGCGACGAGCACGGTCCGCGCGGTCCGCACCCGCCAGGCCCAGACCGTGCCGCCGACGGCCAGCACCACGCCCGCGAAGAGCAGCAGCAGCTCGGCGTCGCCACGGGCCGACCCGGCGCGGTCGTCGGTCAGGGCCGCGAAGAAGGCGAGCGTCCGGCCCGCCTGCTCCGGGTGCACGTAGGTCGACGGGTCGAGCGACACGAACGGGGCGAGCGGCATCCGGAGCAGGTACCCGATGACGGAACCGGCGACGAGGACGGCCGACATCCACCCGGTCGGACGCCAGGGGACGCGTCGCGCGAGCGAGAGCAGCACGAGGGTCACGACGACGGGCGCCGCCGACCACGGGACGTACAACGGGTTCGACGCCGTGGTGCACGCGGCGACGAGGCCGGTCACGACGAGGACGACGACGGAGGCGCGGCCGGTCCGGACCGCGCGGAGCACCAGGACCGCGGTGCCGAGCATGGCGAGCAGGGCGCCGTAGTAGTAGGTCGTCGTCAGGAGGAGTGATCCGAGCTCGAGTGAGGTCGCAGTTGCCGTGTACTCCGTGAGCACGATCGCGGTCACGAACCCGAGTGCGACGGCGGACACCGCGATCCTGGCCGACCGGCGTGCGGCCGGCATGAGCTCGTTCGCCGCCGCCCGCACCAGCGCGTACACGGCGAGCAGCACGAGCACGCCGTTCAGCGCCAGCGCCTGCTGCGGGGTCGCGGTGACGAGGGAGCAGAGCAGGTAGACGGGCAGCTCGGGGAAGAAGAACAGGGCCGGTGACATCGCCCACTCGAACGGCTGCCCGAGCCGGATCGACCGTTCGACGAGCGGCAGCAGGACGGAGTCGCCGTCGTACCAGAGCAGGGCGACCCGCTCGGTGACCAGGACGTGGCCGAGGGCGATGACGGACAGGGCGAGCGCGACGGCGGCGCCCAGTGCCTCCTGGCCGGACGCGACCCACCTGCGGCGCGACGGCGGACCCGCCGGAGCGATCGCGACCGGCTCCGGGACCGCAGCGCGGCCGGACGGGCCGGGCGCGACGGGTGACATGAGCGGAGCGTACCGAGCGAGCCGTGACGCCGCCTGGCGATGGCGTTCCGGGGCCGAGCGACTACCCTTGTGGGCTGTGACCGACACGCGCGACCAGCTGATCCAGCACATCTCCGCAGACGCGGTGTTCCACGGCGACTTCACGCTCACCAGCGGCAAGCAGGCGTCGTACTACATCGACCTGCGCAAGGTGAGCCTCGACCACCGGGTCGCTCCGCTCATCGGTCAGGTGATGACGGACCTGCTGCAGCAGGTGCCGGACGTCGACGCCGTCGGTGGCCTCACCATGGGCGCCGACCCGATCGCGAGTGCCGTGCTGCACCAGGCCGCGGCGCGCGGCCTCGCCTACGACGCGTTCGTGGTGCGCAAGGAGCCGAAGGACCACGGCCGCGGCCGCCAGGTCGAGGGTCCGGACGTCCGCGGCAAGCGCGTCGTCGTGCTCGAGGACACCTCCACGACGGGCGGCTCGCCGCTCAAGGCCGCCGAGGCGCTCGAGCGCGAGGGCGCGATCATCGCCGCAGTGGCCGTCGTCGTCGACCGCGACACCGGCGCGAAGGAGCGGATCGAGGCGGCCGGCTACCCCTACTTCGCCGCGATCGGACTGGCCGACCTGGGGCTGAGCGCGTGACCGGGGAGCGTCCGGACGACGCGCGCGATCCCGACCGTCCGTCCGGCCCGACAGACGGGTCGGACGACCGGGAGGCCCTGCGCGCGTCCGGCTCGGACGCTCCGTTCCGCGGTCTCCGCAGTGCCGCCGACATCTTCGGTGCGCCGCGTGGTGCCGACGAGTGGCCCTCGCGCCGCGAGCGGCGCGAGGCGGAGCGGGCCGCTCGTGAGACCGGCGCGCCGCTGCCGGAGCCGTTCGAGCCGGAGGCCGTCGATCCCGCACCGGTCGCGCCCGCACCGGTCGTGCCGGCGCCGCCCGTCGGCGACCGTGAGGCCGGGTCCGGGCCGGGGTCCACGTCCGGGGCTGCGTCCGGATCCGAGTCCGACGAGGATGCCGGGGCGACCCAGGCGATCCACATGGGCGACGAGCTCCGCGAGCCGTCGGAGAACCCGCAGGCGACGGTCGAGCACGAGCGCGAGACGCTCGGGGACCGCATCCCGCCCGCTGCGCCGGTGCCGCCGACGAGCACGGTCTCGCACCCGTCCTCGATCTCGCTGCCGACCGCGATGCGCCACCGGGACGAGCGCGCTGCCGAGAACCGCGCCGTCGACGACGAGCGACGACGTGCCGACCCGTTCGGCCAGGGGCGCAGCGACGTCGACTGGCTCGGGCGGGTCACCGGGTCACAGCCGGGAACGCCCGCGCCGACGCCGACCGGGCCGGTCGCGCAGCCGCTCGGGGTCGAGAACGTCCTGCCGCCCGCGCCGGCACCCACGAACGAGCCGCCGAGCTTCACCGAGCTGCTGCGCCTGCAGGGAGCGGGTGACGCTGCCCCGGCCGGCGCGACGGAACGACCCTTCGACTGGGCGATCCGGGACGACGAGACCGGCGAGGTCCCGACGACGCTGACGACCGGCCGGTTCGACACCACGGCACTCGGGGCGGGGTCGTGGTCGCTCGCGGACGAGGCGGACGACGACGTGGTCGCGGGCGAGGTCGACACGCCTGCCGGTGGGCTCCCGAGCGGGCTGCTCGCGGCGCCGGTGCCGGCACCGGTGCCGGCACCGCTGCCGGTACCCGCTCCGGTGCCGACGTCGGCCCCGGAGGATGCGAAGGACGACGACGTGGCACGGACGACGGCGCTGCCGTCGGTGCAGGACGACGACCGGGGCGACCGCGAACACCGCGACGACGATGCACGGACGACGGCGCTGCCGGCCGTGGGCGGTGTCGGACGTGACGACTCCGCTGCGGACGCGCCGATGCCCGTCGCTGCAGCGGCGACCCCCTGGTGGGCGGAGCCCGACGCCACCGTGCCGCCGACCGCGGCGCCGCCGCTGATCGAACCGGCGTCGTCGGACGCCACCGCTGCGTACCCGGCGCACCTCCCGCCGTCCGTCGGCCAGGACCTCCGGGGGCTGGCCGGCGATCGCGACGCCCGCAACGACCGCCGCGACGATGACGACGTCCACGACGAGCGGTACGACGAGCACCCCGTCGAGCGCCTGCCCGCCGCTGCACCGGACGACCTCGACCAGGACGAGTGGGACGGCCGCGAGACGAGCGACACGAGCGTCATCAAGGACCTGTTCGGCACGGCTGCGGTCGGGCAGCTCGGCGACACCGGGTACGACCCCGAGGACTCGGGGACGCGCATGATGCCCGCGGTCGCCGCTCCGGCCGGCGCTCCCGGTCGTGACGGGACGCCCGGTGCACGCGCAGCAACCCCTGGGACGGCTCCCGACCGCACGGCCTCGGGGAGCACGGCTCCCGGCGACGGCGGCGGACGGGACAACTTCATCAACGAGGGCTTCGGGCGGCTCGCGGGCGAGGGCAAGCGCGGCAAGCAGTTGCTCGTGATCGGCGCCGTCGTGCTCATCGTGGTGCTGCTCGTGGCGGTCTTCGGGCTCACCCGCTGGATCCTCGGGAACTCCATCAGCGAGGAGAGCGCTCCCGCGGCGGGCGCGTCGTCCGCCGCTGCGTCGGCCGCTCCCTCGGACGAGCCCTCGGCAGAGCAGTCCACCGAGGCCGCCGCGGCCCCCGCGCCGCCGCTGCAGTTCGCGACCGCCCAGGCCGCCCCGGGTGAGCACGCCTGGAACGAGCTCGCCGGCGGTGAGTGCCTGTCGCCGTTCACCGACGCCTGGGCGCAGTCCTTCACGGTGGTCGACTGCACGGCAGCGCACGCCGGGCAGCTGACCGCCCGCATCCAGGTCGAGGCCGGAGCGTGGCCGGGGCCGGACGACCTGGCGGCGCAGGCGGCCCAGGTGTGCCAGACCGCCCAGGCAGTCGACACCGCGGCGGCGGCGCGGTACGGCGACGTGCAGGTGCAGGGCACCTACGCGCCCGACCAGGAGACCTGGGACCGCGGCAACACCTTCATCTCGTGCTTCGCGACGCGCTCGAGCGGCCAGCCGTTGACCGGCTCGCTCGCCCCGAGCGGCACCTGACCCGATCCCCTCTCCGCAAGACGCAACGTCGGCGGTTCCTCGCAGCGTTGTACCGCTGCGAGCAACCGCCGACGTTGCGTTTCGCGAGGGTAGCCGCGCCGCAGGGCCGCGGGCGCGGGGGCGCAGGGCGGGGTGGGCGGCGCCGGTCAGGACGCGGCGGGGACCCGCGCGGACGCCTCGTCCAGGGTGCGGAGCTCCTCGGCGCCCAGCTCGAGGTCCGCGGACGCCAGGAGCGCCGGCAGCTGCTCGGTGTTCCGCGCGCTCGCGATCGGTGCGACGACGTCCGGCTGGGCCTGCAGCCAGGCGAGGGCGACCGATGCGATCTCGGCCTCGTGCGCCTCGGCGATGCGGGAGAGCGCGTCGACCACGGCCAGTCCCTCGTCCGAGAAGTAGCCCGACACCTGCCCCTCGCGGTCCTTGCCGGCGAAGTCGTCCTTCGTGCGGTACTTCCCGGTCAGGAACCCGGCGGCGAGGGCGAAGTAGGGCACGACCCCCAGGCCCTCGGACGCTGCGAGCGGGGCGATGTCCGACTCGTAGGGCTCACGGGTGACGAGGTTGTAGTGCGGCTGGATCGCGACGGGCAGCGCCAGCCCGTTCTCCTTGGCGATGCGGATCCACTCCTCGGCACGCGGACGCGAGTAGTTCGAGATCGCCGTGTACCGGACGAGGCCCTCCTGCACGAGCTGGTCGAACGCACGGACGGTCTCCTCGAGCGGGGTGTCCTGGTCGTCGAAGTGCGCGTAGTACAGGTCGATCCGGTCGGTGCCCAGCCGCTCGAGGCTCGCGCGGGCAGCCGCGGCGACGTTCGACGCCGACAGCCCGCTGTACTGCGGGTGCTGCGAGACCTTCGTCGCGACCACGACGTCGTCGCGCTTCCCGGACGCGCGGAGCCACGAGCCGATGACGCGCTCCGACTCGCCGCCCTCGTTGCCCGGCGCCCACGCGGAGTACACGTCCGCGGTGTCGACGAAGTCGCCGCCGGCCGAGGTGTACGCGTCGAGCACCCGGTGCGAGGTCTGCTCGTCGGCGGTCCAGCCGAAGACGTTGCCGCCGAGGGCGAGGGGGAACACGTGCAGGTCACTGGTTCCGATGCGGGGCATGGGGAGTCCTTCCGGTGCGGTACGGGTCCCGTCCACGCTATGCCTCGCCTGCGTGCACGTGACCAGCGGGTACCCGGTGTTGCATGAGGGGATGACCACCCTCGCCGACGACCTCACCGACCCCCGCTCGTCCGTCCGACTCCGTGCCGTGATGGCCGCCGGCACCGAGGCGAGGCCGTCCGACCTCGAGGTGCTCGTCGAACGCTGTGCCGTCGAGCCGGACCTGCAGGTGCGCGAGGCCCTGACGTGGGCGCTCGTCAGGCTGCCGGCAGAGACCGTCGTGCCCCGGCTGACGGACGAGCTGCACCGTCCCGAGGCGCAGGCGCGCTCGCAGGCGCTCCACACCCTGTCGAAGATCCGCGACGGGTCGGTGTACCCCGAGGTGGCCGACCGGCTCGGCGACGACGACCCCGGTGTGCGTCGGACGGCCTGGCGCGCGGCCGTCCTGCTCGCTCCGGCCGAGGAGGGTCCCGCCCTCGCCCGACGCCTCGCCCGCGAACTCGGTCAGGGTGACCGGGAGACCCGACTCGCGCTGAGCCGTGCGCTGGTCTCCCTCGGCGAGGACGTCGTCGCCCCCGTCCTGGCAGACGCGTCCGATCGTCGCGGTGAGGCCGTCCGCGCGCACGTCGACGAGACCGAACGACTGCTCGCCGACCCGGACGCCGGGTCGGCGCTCGCACTCGAACGCGCCCGTCGCGAGATGGCGCTCGGACGCGGTAAACGCGCCTCCGGGTGACCACCTGACGGACGGGAGGCCCGTGGCTGCGCCGCCACGGGCCTCCCGTCCGACGCGCGGTGCGCCACGAGCGCGTCCCGCCGTTCCGGGGCGGGCCGCGGAAGACCCGGATTCGGGTCGACGAACAGGCCCGATCGGCTTGCGCACGCGGATCGGAGCGCGCCAAGGTGGACGGCGAAGGGGAGTAGCTCCCAGCGCGTGCATCGACACACTGGCCATCACGACGATCGGCCCGGTGCACCACCTGCCGGTCCCACCCGGCGGGCGAGCGAGACCTTCGGCCGTTCTGCCGTGCCGAAGCGCTCCCCACCCCTGCGCGATCGGTGCGGCCCGACCAAGGGACCATCCCGTGATCGACATCTCACCCGTCCGCGTCGTCGATGCCGACGCACCGCCCGCCCGCATGGGCCGCAGCGCCTGGGGGCGCATCGCGATCTGCATCGTGATCGCCCTGCCCGCCGTGGTCTTCCGCGTCACGGGCTCCGCCCCGAACCCCGTCGTCGACCTGCTGGTCTTCGGCGGTGCGGTGGTCGCCGCCTCGTTCCTGCTCGCCTGGGCCGCCGAGGCCGCGCAGAAGGACATCTCCGGCGCGCTCGCCATCGCGATCCTCGCGCTCATCGCCGTGCTGCCCGAGTACGCCGTCGACCTGTACTACGCGTTCCGCTCCGGGTACGACCCGTCGTACGAGCAGTTCGCCGCCGCGAACATGACCGGCTCGAACCGGCTGCTGCTCGGGTTCGGCTGGCCCCTCGTCGTGGTGATCTCGCTGCTCGTCGCCCGCCGGTACGTCCGCGCCGGCACCCTGCCCCGGTCGGCGACGACGGTGCTGCAGCTGGAGCAGTCCTCGCGGCTGGACATCGGCTTCCTGGCGCTCCTGGCGGTCGTCGCGTTCCTCATCCCGCTGATGGGCTCGATCCCGCTCTGGTTCGGGTTCGTGCTGCTCGCCGCCTTCGTCGCGTACCTGTGGCGGGCATCGCAGGCGCCGGACGACGGCGGCGACGAGGAGATGGTCGGCATGGCGGGGAACATCGCCTCGATGCCGCAGCGTGCGCGACGCTGGACGATCGTCGCGCTGTTCGTCGTGGCCGCCGCCGTCATCCTGTCGTCGGCGGAGCCGTTCGCGGACGCACTCGTCGAGTCGGGGAGCGCGCTCGGCATCGACAGCTACTTCCTCGTGCAGTGGCTCGCGCCGCTCGCGACCGAGGCGCCCGAGTTCATCGTCGCAGCGCTCTTCGCCCTGCGCGGGATGGGCGGCGCGGCGATCGGGACGCTCATCGCGTCGAAGGTCAACCAGTGGTCGCTGCTCGTCGGGTCGCTGCCGATCGCCCACGTGCTCGGTGGCGGGACGACGGGCGGGCTGCCGCTCGACGGTCGGCAGGTCGAGGAGTTCGTGCTCACCGCGTCGCAGACCGTGCTGGGCGTGGCGATCATCATCGCGCTGCGCTTCCACCGGTGGTCGGCGATCGCGCTCGTGGCGCTGTTCGCGGTGCAGTTCGTGGTGACGGACACGAGCGGGCGGTGGGTGCTGAGCGGGGTGCACGTGGTCGCGGCGCTCGTGGTGCTGTGGATCAACCGGAAGGACATCGTGCCGACGTTGCGGGCCCCGTTCCGGCGGGCCGGCGCCGCCGGCGTTCCGGCCGCGTAGGCGGCGGCGCGGCTCCGCCCGCGGCCGCGGCCGCGGCCGCGGGGGGTGCGGTCGGTTGCGGTCGCAAGACGTCCCGCACGCGGCCGCTCCGGTGGGACGACGAGCCCTACGCGCTCGTAAACCTCGCACGAAG
>NZ_JAQMHU010000038.1:0-27060 GCF_028307415.1 Curtobacterium uvaldense
GGGACGATGCCGCCCACCCAGTTTACGAGGTGGTTGGGGGTGGGTATGGGGGGGCCCTTCCCCCCCACCGCCGGGGGGGGGGGGGGGGCGGGGGGGGCCCCGCGGCCCCCCCGCCTCCCGTCCGTCCGTCGGTGACGACTACTGCTCGAAGGTCGCCTTGAGCTCGATCTCGACGCCCGTGAGCGCCTTGGAGACCGGGCAGGTCGCCTTGGCCTCGTCGGCCGCCTTCAGGAAGGCGGCCTCGTCGATGCCGGAGACCTCACCGTTGACGGTGAGGGTGATGCCGGTGAGCTTGAAGCCGCCGGCGCTGTCCGGGCCGAGCGAGACGTCGGCCTTGACGTCGAGGGCCTCGACGGTGCCGCCGGCCTCGCCGAGGATCGCGGAGAACTGCATCGCGTAGCAGGCCGAGTGGGCCGCGGCGATGAGCTCCTCGGGGCTGGTGGTGCCACCGGCCTCGTCCGCGGCGCGCTTCGGGAAGGAGACGTCGTAGGTGCCGACCTTCGAGCTCGACAGCTCGACCTGGCCGGAACCGTCGTTGAGGCCGCCCTGCCAGGCGGTGCGTGCGGTGCGCGTGGGCATAGCCGCTCCTTTCGTTGGGGGAGGCCCCGTTCAGGGCCGACGCCAGTCAATCGGAGAACGCTCGTTCTCGCAACCGGCTCTCGGGGAAGACGCAGGATGTCCGGCGACCGAGATGCGCGACAGGTGTAGTTTTGACGGAGATCGAAGGAGAACCCGTGCACGCCGTCGTGTTCGAGCAGTTCCGGACGTTCCCCGTCCTGACCGAGGTCGAGAAGCCCGTCCCGGGACCCGGGGAGGTGCTCCTCAAGGTCGCCGGTGCCGGGGCGTGCCACTCCGACGTCGCCGTCTACCGCGAGTTCCAGGAGGGGCAGCCGGGCGCGCAGGCCCCCGGGTTCGTCCTCGGGCACGAGACCTCCGGGTGGGTCGAGGCCGTCGGTGACGGGGTGAGCGGCTTCACCGAGGGCGACGCCTACCTCGTCTACGGGCCGGTCGGCTGCGGGCACTGCTCGTCTTGTTCGAAGGGCCAGGACACCTACTGCGAGAACGCCGCCACGAACCCGTACGCGGCCATCGGTCTCGGTCGGGACGGCGGCATGGCGGAGTACGTGACCGTCCCGGCGCGCAACCTCGTCTCGCTCGGTGACGCCGATCCGATCGCGGCGGCACCGCTCAGCGACGCCGCACTCACGCCGTACCACGCGATCAAGGCAGCGATGCCGAACCTGGCCGGTGGCGGCAGGTACGCGCTCGTGGTGGGGCTCGGCGGTCTCGGGCAGATCGCCGTGCAGATCCTCACGGCGCTCACCGGCGCCACGGTCATCGCGACCGACACGAAGCAGGACGCGATGGACCGTGCCGCGGCCCGCGGTGCGGTCACCGTTCCCGCCGGGCCGGACCAGGCCACCGCGATCCGGGAGCTCACCGGCGGCAAGGGCGTCGATGCGGCGTTCGACTTCGTCGGTGCGACGCCGACGATCGCGACCGCGAAGGCCTCGATGGCGATCGGCGGACGGCTGACCGTCGTCGGGATCGCCGGCGGGACCGTCGAGTGGAACTTCTTCACGACGCCGTACGAGTCGACGATCACGAACACCTACTGGGGCACGATCGAGGACCTGCACGAGGTCGTTGCGATGTACCGAGCGGGGCAGATCGAGCCCGACGTCGAGCGGTTCGCGTTGTCCGACGCGCTCGAGGCCTACCGCAAGCTCGAGGCCGGCGAGCTGTCCGGCCGCGCGGTGGTCGTCCCGACGCTGTAGCGGCGGCCGCGGCGCGGCCGCGGCGGAGCGGCTGCCCGAGGCTCGGCTGGGCGGACGGTTTCGCGGCCACTGGGCCACGAACGTGTCCGCATGCGCGAGCCTCGGCCGCGCGGCCCGTGCGGCCCGTGCGGCCCGTGCGGGCCGGGCCGGCGCGGGCGGTCAGACCGCGGGGCCCGCGGTCCGCAGGGCGTCGGCCTGCTCCGGGGAGGAGCGCGCCGCGTACCCGATGCGGCTCTCGCGGACGTGCCAGGCCATCCGCTCGGCGGCCTGCTCGACGTCCCCCGCGTCGATCGCGGCCAGGATGCGCCGGTGGTCGGGCCACAGCCGCTTGCCGCGCGACGAGGTGTCGAGCGCGTAGAGCCACTCGATCTTCCGCGAGAGCTGCCGGAGCAGGGTCGCGAGCGTCGTGCTGCCGGAGAGCTCGGCGACCAGCAGGTGGAAGCGCTCGTTCAGGTCGACGAGCAGGTCGAGCTCGTCCCGCTCGACGGCCGCGTCACCCTCGTCGAGGACGGCCCCGAGTTCGCGGCGCACGCGCCACCAGTCCTCCGGCGGGGCCTCCGCGTCGAAGAGCGTGCGCGCCCGGGTCGCGGCGCGGCGGGCGGTGGCGGTCTCGAGCGACTCGCGGACCGCGAACAGGTCGTCGGCCTCGTCGAACGGGATGTCGGCGATGCGCGAGCCCACGTTCGGGCGCGACACCACGAAGCCCTCGCCCTCGAGCCCGCGGAGTGCCTCGCGGACCGGCACCCGGGAGACCCCGTGCCGCTCCGCGAGGAACGCCTCGGTCACCCGGGTGCCCGGTTGCAGGGCGCCGGTCACGATGTCGTGGCGGATGGCGTCGATGACGCTCGTCCCGTTCAGCACGGTGCCGATCGTGCCACACCGCGCCGGTCGCCCACCCGGGACGCCGTCACGCAGCCGCCTCGGCGAGGGCTCTCCCCGGGATGGCGTCGAGCAGGTCCTTCGTGTACTGCTCCTGCGGGTCGTCGAACACCGCTGCGACGCTGCCCCGCTCGACGACCTCACCCCGGCGCATCACCACGACGTCGTCGGCGATCCGCCGGACCACCCCGAGGTCGTGCGTGATGAAGAGGTAGCTCAGCCCGAGCCGGTCCTGGAGCTCCTCGAGCAGCGCCAGGATCTGCTCCTGCACCAGGACGTCGAGCGCCGAGACCGCCTCGTCGAGGATGATCAGCTCGGGTTCGAGCGCCAGCGCCCGGGCGATCGCGACGCGCTGCCGCTGCCCGCCGGACAGCTCGTTCGGCCGGAGCTGCGCGACCTCGCGGGGGAGCGCCACCTGGTCGAGGAGCGTCGCGACCCGCTCGGTGCGCGACGCCCGGTCACCGATGCCGAAGACGCGCAGGGGCTCGTCGATGATCCGCTCGATCGTCGAGGTCGGGTCGAGCGACCCGTACGGGTCCTGGAACACCGGTTGCACGCGGCGTCGGATCTCCCGCCGCTCGGCGCCACGGGCGGTCCCGATGGACTTCCCGTCGACCAGGGCGGTGCCCGACGTCGGCGTCTCGAGTCCGAGCACGATCCGCGCGACCGTCGTCTTGCCCGAGCCGGACTCACCGACGACCGCGGTGGTCGTGCCGCGACGCACCGCGAACGACACCCCGTCGGCAGCCTTCAGCGTTCCGGCACCACGACCGCGGAGCCGGTACTCCTTCACCAGGTCGGACACGACGAGGATCGGCTCGCCCGCGGCCACGGGCTCCGGCGCGACCCCGGACAGCGCGGGCGCCGCCGCGATGAGCCGCTTCGTGTACTCGTGCTGCGGGTCGCGGAGGATCGCCTCGGGCGCACCCTGCTCGACGATCTCGCCGTCGAGCATCACGACGACGCGGTCGGTCCGGTCCGCCGCGACCCCGAGGTCGTGCGTCACGAACAGCAGCGTCGTGCCGTGCTGGTCGACGAGGGTCTGCAGGTGGTCGAGGATCTGCCGCTGCACGGTCACGTCGAGCGCGCTGGTCGGCTCGTCGGCGATGAGCAGCTCGGGCTGGCGGGCGAGTGCGACGGCGATGAGGATGCGCTGCCGCATCCCGCCGGAGAACTCGTGCGGGAACTGGTCCGCCCGCCGCGACGCCTCGGGGATCCCGGCCTCGGTCATCAGCGCCACCACCCGCTGCCGGATCGCCGCGCGTCCCCGCAGCCCGCCGGCCCGCAGCGCGTCGGCGATCTGCGCGCCGACCCGCATCGACGGGTTGAGGTTCGTCGACGGGTCCTGCGGCACGAGCCCGATCCGTGCGCCACGGACGCGTCGCATGAGCGCCTCGTCGGCGTGGGCGATGTCGTCGTCGCCGAGGCGGATCCCACCACCGGTGATGTGCCCGGCCCCCGGCAGGAGCCGGAGCAGGGCCGCGATGAGCGTCGACTTGCCCGAGCCGGACTGGCCGACGATCGCGACGCGCTCGCCGCGGCGGACGTCGAGGTCGACGCCGTGCAGGACCTCGCGGTCACCGAAGGCGACCCGCAGGTCGCGGACGGACAGCAGGGTGTCGGTCCGGTCGGTCTGGTCGGTCTGGAGGCGCGGTGCGGCCCCGGTGGTCGTGTCGCCGTCGTGCATGGTCCGGTCCTCAGCGTCCTGCGGCATAGCCCTGTGCTCCTCGCGGGTTGGCGGCGGCGCCCATGACGCCGGTGTCGGGGTCGCGCGTCACGCACGACAGACGGCCGAGCGACCAGTCGCCGGCGCGGGTGACGACGTGGCCGAGCTCCTCGAGCCCGGCGATGACGTCGTCACCGAGGCGGTCCTCGACGACGAGGCCGCCCGGGGTCCAGGTGCGGGGCCAGAACGACCCCGGGAACGACGTCGTGTGCAGTGCGGGTGCGTCGATCGCCTGCTGCGGGGACCACCCGCCGACGATCGTGCGGAGCAGGAAGAGCAGCTGCCACTGGTCCTGCTGGTCGCCGCCCGGGCTGCCCATCGCGACCACCGGCTCGCCGTCCCGGAGCACGAGCGTCGGGGTGAGCGTCGTGCGGGGTCGGGCGCCCGGGGTGAGCGTGGACGCCGTGCCCTCCTCGAGCCAGGTCATCTGCATGCGGGTGCCGAGGCAGAACCCGAGCTCCGGGATCGTCGGCGACGACTGCAGCCACCCGCCGGAGGGCGTCGCGCTGACGATGTTGCCCCAGCGGTCGACGACGTCGATGTGGCACGTGTCGCCGCGGGTCTCGCCCGTCTCCATCACGATCGGCTCACCGCGGTCCTCGTGCACGGGGGCATCCTCGGCCGGTGCGGCCACCGCGTTGCCGCGGGCGCCGGGGACGGTGGGCTCGCCGACACCGGCGATCGACTCGCCGCGCGGTGTGTACGTCTCACGCAGCGGGGGCATCGCACCCGCGGGCACCGAGACCGACCCCGGTCGCAGCTCGTGCGACGCACGGTCACCGATCAGGGCGCGACGCGCGTCGGAGTACGCGTCGGAGAGCAGCTCGGCCATCGGGACGTCGCCGTCGCCGTAGTACGCCTCGCGGTCGGCGAGCGCGAGCTTCTGCGCCTCGGCGATCGTGTGCGCGCCGAGGACGGTCGACGGGTCGAGCCGCTCGTCGTCCAGTGGGTCGAGCAGGCGGAGGGTCTGCAGGAGCGCCGGACCCTGGCCCCACGGCCCGGTCTTCGCGATCGTGTGGCCCCGGAACTCCGCGGTCGTCGCGGGCTCGGTCGACGCGCGGAACGCCGCGAGGTCGCTCGCGCGGACCACCCCGGCGTGGTCGGTGCCGGACGCGTGGCGGTGCGGGGCGCGGACGAAGGCGTCGACTGCCTGCGCGACGAAGCCCTCGGCCCACTCGGTGCGGGCGGCCTCGATGCGCGCGACGCGCGCGCCCTCGCCCTCCACGGTGCCGGACCCTGCCTGCACGAGCCGTTCCAGGACCGAGGCCCAGGTCTCGTTGCGCACCATCGACCCGGCGGCCGGCACCGAGCCTCCCGGCAGCCACCGCTCGGCGGAGGACGGCCAGTGGTCGCGGAACAGGTCCTGCACGGTCGCGATGGTTGCGACCACGCGGGGCGCGACCGGGTGGCCGTCACGGGCGTACCCGATCGCGGGGGCGAGGACGTCGGCGAGCTCCCACGTGCCGTGCTCGGCGAGGAGCAGCAGCCACGCGTCGACGGCACCGGGGACGGCGGCCGCCAGCGCGCCCGCCCCCGGGACCAGGTCCAGGCCCTCGGACCGGAAGTGCTCCGGCGTCGCGCCGGCCGGGGCCGGTCCCTGGCCCACGAGGACGGTCGGTGCCCTGTCGGACGCCGTCGCGAAGATCGCGGTCACGTCGCCACCGGGTCCGTTCAGGTGCGGTTCGACGACGTGCAGGACGAAGGCGCCGGCGACGGCGGCGTCGAAGGCGTTGCCGCCGCGCTCGAGGACCGACTGCGCCGTCGCGGTCGCGATCCAGTGCGTCGACGCGGCCATCCCGAAGGTGCCCTGCAGGTCCGGACGGGTGGTCTCCGTCGGCGGGGTGGTGAAGGCGGGGTTGGTGCTCATGGTGCTGGTGCTACTTCCGGTCCGAGGCGGTGGGGTCGAGGGCGTCGCGCAGGGCGTCCCCGAACAGGTTGAAGCCGAGGCAGATGACGGCGATCGCGACCCCCGGCACGACGGCGGCCCACGGCGCCTGGCCGAGGTACTGCTGCGCGTCCGAGAGCATGATGCCGAGGCTCGGCGTGGGCGGCTGGATGCCGAGCCCGAGGAAGGACAGCAGTGCCTCGCCGATCACCGCGACCGGCATGATCACGGTGGCCTGCACGATGATCGCCGAGACGCAGTTCGGCAGGACGTGCTGCGCGATGATGCGCGCGCCGCCGGCGTCCAGCGTCCTCGCGCTCGTCACGAAGTCGGCGCTCGTGATCCGCAGGGTCTCACCGCGGACGATGCGGATCATCGCCGGCACGTGCGAGATGCCGATCGCGATCACGGCGTTCGACAGGCTCGGCCCGCTGATCGCCGCGAGCCCGACCGCGATGATGAGGAACGGGAACGCGAGGGCGACGTCGGTCAGGCGGGAGATGATCGCGTCGAGCCAGCGCCAGTACCCGGCGAGCAGACCGAGCGGGGTGCCGACCACGACGGCGAGCAGCACCGACAGCACGCCGACGACGAGCGAGACCTGGATCCCGTACAGCGTGCGGGACAGGATGTCTCGGCCGAGGTCGTCGGTGCCGAACCCGAAGCCCACGGTGAAGGGCACCTGGAACGGCAGGTCGAAGTGCGTCGCGGTCGGGTCGTGCGGTGCGACGAGCGGTGCGGTGATCCCGGCGAGCACGACGACGGCGAGCATGATGCCGCCCGTCATGCCGAGCCGGTTCGTCCGGACCTGCTTCCAGATGCGACCGCGGCTCGAGCCCAGGTCGAAGGGAGCGGTGATGGTGGTCATGCGGTGCCTCCGACGCGGATCTTCGGGTTGATGACGGAGTACAGGACGTCCACGGCGAAGTTGATGAGGACGTAGCCCAGGGTGATCACGAGCACGACGGCCTGGATGACCGGGTAGTCGCGGGTGAACACGGCGTCGAGCGTGAGCTTGCCGAACCCGGGCAGGGCGAAGATGCGCTCCGTGACGACCGCGCCCGAGATGAGGCCACCGAGCTGCAGGCCGACGATCGTGACGACGACGATCATCGAGTTGCGCAGGCCGTAGCGGAAGAGCACCCGCGGGCGGCTGAGCCCCTTCGCGCGGGCGGTCCGGACGAAGTCGGTCTTCATCGTCTCGATCATCGACGCGCGGGTCTGGCGCATGATGACGGCCGCGAGCGACGTGCCGAGGATGAGCGCCGGGAGCGTCAGGTGGTGCAGCGCGCCGAGCGGGTCCCGCGTCACCGGGACGTAGCCCGAGGCGGGGAACCAGCCGAGGCCCGCCGCGAGCCAGACGATCGCGAGGATGCCGAGCCAGAAGTTCGGCACGCTCAGGCCGACGAGCGCGGCGGCGTTCGCCATCCACTCGGGCCACCGGCCGCGGTAGCGCTCGGCGAGGGTGCCGAGGGCGACCCCCACGACGACCGCGACCACGATCGCGTAGAGCGCGAGCCACAGCGTGACGGGGAGCGTCGAGCCGAGCAGGTCCGTGACCGGGGTGCCGGTGCGGGTGGACTGTCCGAGGTCGCCCTGCAGTGCGTTGACGACGAAGCGCCAGTACTGCACGAGCAGGGAGTCGTCGAGGCCGAGGTCGGCGCGGACGGCGGCGAGCCGCTCGGGGCTCGCCTCCTCGCCGGCCAGGGCCAAGGCCGGGTCGCCCGGCAGCTGCCGGACCCCGAAGAAGACCACGATCGAGGCGAGGACGAGCGTGAGCGCCGCCTGCCAGAGCCGTGTCAGGACGTACCGGGTCACTTGTCGCTGCCTTCCACGAACGCCGCCTGACTGAGCCGGACCACGCCGTCGGCGTAGGTGGACACCCCGGCGACGTCGGAGCTGACGCCGGTGATGCTGCGGGTCCGGTAGAGGTAGATGATCGGGTCGTCCTGCTGGACCTTCGTGACCAGCTGGCCGTACAGGTCGGCGCGTTCCTGCTGGTCGGTGGCCTGCGCCGCCCGGGCGATGAGGTCGTCGACCTCGGGGTCGCTGTAGCCCGGGTAGTTGTTGCCGCCGCCGGTGCCGAGGAACGAGCCGATGTTGCCGTGCGGGTCGACACGGCCCGACCAGCCCAGCTGCAGCGCCTGGAAGTCGCCGCGGGTCTGGTCGTCGAGCAGCGTCGTGTACTCGACCGGGGTGATCGTGATCGCGAAGCCCCCGGCGCGGGCCTGGGCCTGGAGCGCCTGGGCGAACCGGACGGTGTCGGGGGTGTTCGTCACCTCCATCTCGATCGGGAACGGTTGCTCGACCCCCGCTTCCTCGAGGAGCTCCTTCGCGTGGTCGGGGTCGTACTCGGGGCACGCCGTGCTCGCGTCGGTCGCGAAGGCGCTCGTGTCCGGGATCGGGGAGCACGCGACGTCCGCCCACCCGCGGAACACGCTCTGCACGAGCTCGCCGCGGTTGATCGACATGGACAGGGCCTGCCGGACCTTCCGCTCGGTGGCGAGCGGGGTGTCGAGTGGCTCCGGGTCGGTGCCGACGCCGTCCTGGTTGGCGAGGTTGATCGTGATGCCCTGGTAGCCGAGGGAGCCGGTGCGCAGGACCTCCAGGTCCTTCCGCTCCATCAGGTCGTCGACGTCCTGCGTGGAGATCGTGTCGGCGACCTGGACGTCCCCGGACTTCAGGTTCTGTGCGCGGATGCTGGCGTCGGTGATGATCCGGTAGGTGATCCGGTCGAAGTGGGCGCTCGCCGGGTCGTGGTACATCGGGTCGCGCTCGACGGTGATCGAGGTCTGCGGCACGCGCTCGACGAACTTGTAGGGGCCGATGCAGACCGGGGCGTCCCCGAACCCGTCGCCCTCCTGCTCCAGTGCCGTCGGCGACATGACCATGCCCGCACGGTCGGCGAGCGCCGCGGTGATCGGGGCGAACGGGGTCGAGTAGCGGATGCGGACGGTGTGGTCGTCCACCGCGTCGATGCTCGAGACCGGACCCATCTCGCTCTTCCGGCTCGAGTCGTCCTTCGTCAGGTTCCGCTCGAGCGTCGTCACGACGGCGTCCGCGTCGAACGGGGTGCCGTCGGCGAAGCGGTAGCCGGTGTGCACCGGGAACGTGACGGTCTTCCCGCCGTCCGACACCGTCGGCAGCTCGGTCGCGAGCATCGGGATGATCGCACCCTCGGCGTCGATGTCGAAGAGCTTCTGGCACATCGTCTCCATGACGTACCGGGTGTACAGCGACGACGAGGTGGTCGGGTCGAGCCGGTCCGGTTCGGCGGAGAGCGCCATGACGAGGTCACCGCCTTCGCGGACCTGCTGGTCGCCGATCGCGACGGTCGTGACGGTACCGGCGGTGGCGCCACCGGCCTTCGAGCGTTGGACCGGCACGCAGGCGGTGAGCGCGAGCGAGGCGGCCAGGGCGACGGCGGGCACGGCGAGGAGTGTCCGGCGGCGTCGAGCGGGAGTCTGGGACATCGTGTTCCTGGAGCTGCTGGTGTGCGTGGTGACCCTTGTGGAGTCACGCTCAGGAGTGCGGTGATTGCATACAATCACGACTGACAGCGCTCGTTTGTACACAGTGTGTTTCCGGTGTGTAACAGTTCCGCCGACCGCCGGCGCTCGTCTGCACGATTCCCGCCCGGTGTCATGCCCCCGGTCCGGGGGCTGTCCCGACCGAGGGCCTCCTGCGAACATCGACCCTCGGTGGGTTTCAGGGGCCCGCCGTTCCGAGACACGCACCGCGCCGGCATCCGACGCCCGCGGCACCACGAGCAGGGGTTCCACCACATGATCAGGGCACGGGCGAAGTTCGCTGCGGCCGTCACCGCCGTCGTCATCGCGGCCGCGGGACTCGTCGCCACCGCGTCGCCGGCGCAGGCCGCGACCACCTACAAGGGGACGGTCAAGGCCGGCACCACGCTGCAGCCGGGCGACACCGTCACGTCCACGAACGGGCAGTTCCGGCTCGTCATGCAGGGCGACGGCAACCTCGTCGAGTACGGCATCGGGAACGTCGTGCTCTGGGCGTCGAACACCGCGAACCAGCCCGGGGCCGCTGCCGTCGTGCAGAAGGACGGGTACCTCGCGCTCGTCCGGAGCGGTCGGCTCGTCGCCAGGTGGGGCACCGCCGGGACGGCGAAGGACTTCGGTGTCCGGCTGGACGGCGAGCTGCGGATGCGGACGCCGACGAACGGTCCGCTCTGGCGCACCAAGGTCGCACAGTCGCGGGTCGTCTCGGGCAACGTCCTCCTGCCGGGGACGGTCCTGCGCGCCGGCGCGGGCTCGACCACGACCTTCACCATGCAGGCGGACGGCAACCTCGTCCAGTACGTCAGCAGCAAGCCCGTCTGGTCGTCGCAGACCTTCGGCAACCCCGGGGCGACGGCGGCCGTGCAGACGGACGGCAACCTCGTGGTCTACAGCCCCGACGGCGGCCGCGCACTGTGGTCGTCCGGGACGTTCGGCCGCGGCGCCGGTCAGCTGCTCGTGCAGGTGGACCAGAACGTCGTGCTCTACGGCAGCTCCGGCGCTCGCACCTGGTCGTCACGACCTGTGACCGGGCTGCTCTGGCCCGTGACCGGCACGACCATCTCCGGGCGGTACGGCGACGACCGCGGGGCCGGGCACGTGCCGCGCTACCACCAGGGCACCGACGCACCGGTGAAGGTGGGGACACCCGTGTACTCGTCCGGCCCGGGAACGGTGACGACGGTCGTCCGGGACAACGCCAGCTACGGCAACTACGTCGTGGTCACCTACGGGCTGACGACCGTCCTGACGGCGCACCTCAGCGAGATCTCGGTCACCAAGGGGCAGGTGGTCGGGAGCGGCAAGCAAATCGGGAAGTCCGGCAACACCGGCCAGTCGACCGGTCCGCACGTGCACGTCGAGACCCGCGTGAACGGCACGCTGAAGGACCCGCTGTCGTTGCTGTCGTTCCGCTGAGCCCCGCTCTGCGCGGACCTAGGCTGGGCGGATGCAGCGCCACGACGCCGAGTCGGTCCTCGCCGCCCTCGCCAGGACCCCGGGCGACGTCGCGGGTGCCCGGCGCGTCGCCCGACGGTTCGCCGACGTCGACGCCGGGGAGCGCTCGGCGCTGCTGTGGAGCGAGGACGCGGGAGCGCGGCTGGTCGCCGTGCTGCTGCTGGTGCAGGCGATGCGCGCGCACCCCGACCCCGAGCTGACCGACGAGTACCTCGCCGCGGCGAAGGCCGAGCGGTTCGAGGACACGGTCCTGGTGGACGTCGCGGCCGAGGAGCTCGTCGGCGTCCCGCTCGTCGGCACCTCGACCGGCCCGCTGTTCGCGCTCGCGAAGTCCGACGTGGCGACGGTCCGCCGGATCGCCGTCGTCGCGACGCTCGCCTTCGTCAAGCAGGGGGACGCCGAGGTGCCGCTCGCGATCGCCGGTCGGCTGGTCCGGGAGCGCAGCGACACCGTGCAGTCCGCGCTCGGGAGGGTCCTCCGCGAGACGGGGAAGCGCGCCTCGGAGTCGGCGCTCGTGGCCTTCCTCGAGCGGAACGGCCGCTTCCTGTCGACGGCGGCCCGGGCGACCGCGACCGAGCACCTGCCGCCGGCCGAACGGGACCGCCTGCGCGGCTGACGACGCACCCTCGCGAGACGCAACGACGGCGACTGCTCGCAGCGCTGCACCGTTGCGAGCAGCCGCCGACGTTGCGTCTTGCGGAACCGGCGGAACCCGGCCGGACGGCCGGGTCGCCGGGCGTCAGTGCGAGAAGACGTCGTCCAGCGTCCAGGTCGCCAGACCGCGCTCCTCGAGCAACTCGTGCAGCCTCGGGAGTGCCCCGATCGTGCCGGGGAAGTTCGCGTGCCCGATGACGATGTGTGCCGGCTGGAACCACTGCTCCGCGAAGCCGACGATCTGCTCCGCCGTGATGTCGCCCGAGTCCGCGAGCGTCCCGTACCAGAGGAGCGGGGTCGAGTAGCCGACGGCCGCCGCGGCACGGTCCACCCGCGCGTCGTGGTACCCGAAGGGCGGTCGGAAGTACGGGCGGGCGTCGACGCCGAACGTCCGCTCGAGGAACGCGTGGTTGCGCATCAGTTCGTCCTGGATCGCCTGGTCGCCGAGCTTCGTCAGCGCGGGGTGGCTCCACGTGTGGTTGCCGAGCTGCACCTGCCCGGAGTCGACGAGCGGCCGCAGCAGGTCGGCGTGCTCGGTCCACGACGGTCGGTCCCCGTTCACGAAGAACGTCATTCGCGTCCCGGTCTCGGCGGCGAAGCGGGCGTAGGCCTCGACGACCTCGGGTGATGCCCCGTCGTCCACGGTCCACGCGATCCCCGGCGTGCCCTCCGGCAGACCCGTGACCGTGCCGCCGGGCAGGGGGACCCGCGTCAGCGCCGGCCTCGTCGGGGTCGGGGTCGGGGTCGGGGTCGGCGTGGGTGTCGGCGTGGCCGTCGTGTGCGTGGGGGCGGAGGGCGTCGGCGCCGCGGGCCGGTCACCACCGGAGCAGGCAGCAAGGACCGCGGCCGCCAGGGTGCCGGTCGCCCCGGCCAGGATCGTCCGGCGGGTGGTGCTGTGGTCCATCGGCTCCAGCCTGCCGACCGGCCGGGCGCCGGCGCATCCGCACGCGGGAGGAGTCGCGGTGGCCGACCGGCCACCGGTGCGGACGGGAGGCCCGCCCCACCGCCGCCCGCAGCGCGCGTGGAGGACGGGGCTGGGAGGCCACCACGGGGCGGGCGCGTACCGAGGAGGTCACGTGAGCCGTGCCTCCCGGCCGGCCCGAAGCAACGACGAGAGGAACGCGACGTGCGCGCACTCACCTGGCAGGGCACCGAGAAGGTGTCCGTCGAGACCGTCCCCGACCCGACGATCCAGGAGCCGACCGACGCGATCGTGCGGATCACCTCGACGGCGATCTGCGGCTCCGACCTGCACCTGTACCGGGTCCTCGGCCCGTACATCGACAAGGGCGACGTCCTCGGCCACGAGCCCATGGGCATCGTTGAGGAGGTCGGCTCCGCCGTCACGAACCTCAAGGTCGGCGACCGCGTCGTCGTGCCGTTCAACATCTCCTGCGGGCACTGCTGGATGTGCCAGCACGGCTTCCAGTCGCAGTGCGAGACCACCCAGGTCAAGGAGTACGGCACCGGCGCCTCGCTCTTCGGGTACACGAAGATGTACGGCCAGGTCCCCGGCGGCCAGGCCGAGTACCTCCGCGTGCCGCACGCCGACTACGGGCCCATCAAGGTGCCGGACACCGGCGCCGACGACCAGTGGCTCTTCATGAGCGACATCATCCCGACCGCGTGGCAGGCCGTGCAGTACGCCGAGGTCCCCGAGGGCGGCACGCTCGCGGTGCTCGGTCTCGGTCCGGTCGGCCAGTTCGCCGCACGCATCGGCAAGCACCTCGGGTACCGGGTCCTCGCCGTCGACCCGGAGCAGGTCCGCCGCGACCTCGGGGCGAAGCACGGCATCGAGGTGTTCGACCTCGACGACGACATGGTGTCGAAGCTGATCGACCTGACCGACGGGCGCGGCCCGGACGGTGTCGTCGACGCGGTCGGCATGGAGGCGCACGGCAACCCCGTCGCCGGGTTCGCACAGCGCGCGGCCGGGCTGCTGCCCGACAAGCTCGCGCAGAAGGCGATCGAGACCGCCGGCGTCGACCGGCTCGCAGCCGTGCACGCGGCGATCGACCTCGTCCGCCGCGGCGGCACGGTCTCGCTGTCCGGTGTCTACGGCGGCATGGCCGACCCGATGCCGATGATGACCCTCTTCGACAAGCAGATCACGATCCGCGAGGGACAGTGCAACGTCCGCCGCTGGGTCGACGACCTCATGCCGCTCGTGTCCGACCCCTCGGACCCGCTCGGCACCCTCGACCTCACCACGCACCGGGTCTCGCTCGAGGACGCCCCGGAGATGTACTCGGTCTTCCAGAAGAAGGAGGACGGCTGCATCAAGGTCGTGCTCGACCCGTCGATGGCCGCGGCCTGATGACCGCCCGTCCGCTGCGGGTGCGTTGATGCGCGTCGTCGTGGTCGGGGCGACCGGCAACGTCGGGACCGCGGTGCTCCGACGGCTCGCGGCTGCGCGGCTCACCGGTGACGGCCGCGCGGGCGACGAGGACGGCCTGCAGGTCGTCGGCGTCGCCCGCCGGGTGCCGGACGCCCGGGTCGCGCCGTACGACGTCGCCGTGTGGCACGCGGTCGACGTCGGTGGTCCGCGCGCCGTGGACGAGCTGACGGCGGTGTTCCAGGGCGCCGACGCCGTGGTGCACCTGGCGTGGGCACTCCAGCCGACGCACGACATCCCGGCGCAGCACCGGACGAACGTCACCGGGACGGCGAACGTGCTCGCGGCGGTCGCCCGGGCCGGCGTCGGGCAGGTCGTCGTCGCGTCGTCGGTCGGCGCCTACCGCGGTGTCGACGTCGAGGGCAAGCGGACCCCGGTGGACGAGTCGTTCCCCGCCACCGGCATCCAGACCGCCACCTACTCGATCCACAAGGCCGAGAACGAAGCCGCACTCGACGTGTTCGCGTCGCAGCATCCCGGGGTCGTCGTCACGCGGCTCCGACCCGGACTGGTGTTCCAGCGCGGGGTCGCGGCCGAGCTCCGGGGGCTGTTCCTCGGGCACCTCGTGCCGATGTCGATCGTCCGGGCAGCTCGGTTCGCGGTGCTGCCGCTGCCGCTGCCGTTCGTGTTCCAGGCCGTGCACGCCGACGACCTGGCGGACGCGTTCTGGCGGACGATCGACCGACGTGCGGCCGGGGCGTTCAACATCGCGGCGACGCCGGTGCTCACCCCGCCACGCATGGCCCGGGCAGCGGGGATGCTCGGGGCGGTGCGGGTACCGCTCCGACTGCTGCGCGGGATCGTCACGCTGACCTGGCGGCTCCGGCTCCAACCGACGGACGCCGGATGGCTCGACATCGCCGCCGGGGTGCCGATCATGCGGACCGACCGGGCTCGGCGCGAGCTCGGGTGGGTGCCGCAGCACACGGCGGAGGACGCGCTGCGCGAGCTCGTCGGCGGGTTCGCGGACGGGGCGAACGTCGAGGCGTCGGGACCGCTGCGCGGCTGAGGGTCGCTGGGCCCGGCCCGTGGCGGGACCCGGGGTACCTGGTGGGACCGGGCGTCCCTGGTGGAATCGGGCGTACCTGGTGGAATCGGGCGTCCCTGGTGGGACGGTTCCACCAGGTACGCCCGGAAGCCCCTGCCGTGGCACCTGTTCTGGGAAGCACCGGGCGCGCTACGCTCCAGCCCAGGGCGCGACCGTGCCCGGCAGGGGAGGGGCTGACATGGCGATCGACGACTTCGGGGTCCCGGGCGGGGAGACCCACAACCCGCTGATCCCGCCCGTGTACGACCTGGTCTGGACCCTCGTGGCCGTCGGCGGCATCGTCACGCTCCTCGGCGTCGTCGCGGTGATCGTCCTCGTCGTGCACCGGTCCCGACGGATGGCCGCTCGTGGACAGGACCCCCTGACCCTGCAGGAGGACCTGGCGTACCGGGCGATGCAGAGCGCAGCGTTCGCTCCGGCGGTCTCCCGAGAGCACCGGCTCGCCGAGCTCGACGACCTGCACCGCCGCGGCCTCATCACCGACGACGAGCGCCGGGACGCCCGGGCCGAGGTGCTCCGCGCGTAACCTGGCCGGGTGCTGCCGAGGAGCCCGCTGCTGCCGACGGACCTGCTGGGCGACTGGACGCTCCGCCGGACGGTCGACGACCGCCTCGCGGGTGTGACCGGCACCGTCACCGGGTCGACGACCCTGACGCTGACGACCCCGGACGAGGTGCGCTGGGACGAGTCCGGCACCATGACGTTCGACGGCCGCGTGGTGCCGGTCTCCCGGACCCTCGTCGTGCGCCGGGGCCCGGACGACCACTGGACGGTGCACTTCGCCGACGGCCGGGTCTTCCACGACTGGGTGTGGGGCACCACGGTCGAGCACGCGTGCGCGCCCGACGACTACACGGGCGTGCTCGACGGGGACGCCGAGCGCTGGACCGTCCGGTGGCGGGCACGCGGCCCGGCGAAGGACCACCGGCTCGACAGCGTCCTGCAGCGTCGGTCCACCACGGCAGACTGAGCGCATGGCACGCTCCGCGACCGGTACCGCCGCCCCACGGATCACCCCGATCGAACCGCGGGATCTCGACGACTGGGCACCGGCGCCCGGTGACGTCCTGACCGGGGACCGGATCGACGGCAGGCGCATCGACGTGCTCGACCTCGCGGGCGAGCGCCTGCCCGACCTCGAGCTCGAGGAGTGCGTGGTCGACACGCTCCGGGCGGACGGCACCGACCTGCGCGGACTGCGCATCCGCGACTCGGTGGTCGAGACGCTCGACGCGCCGGTGTTCCGCGCCTCGAGCAGCGCCTGGCGCGAGGTCCGGGTCGCCGGTGGCCGGGTCGGCTCCGCCGAGCTGTACGACGCGACGCTGAACGGGGTCGAGTTCGTCGGCATGAAGCTCGGGTTCGTCAACCTGCGCGGCTCGACGCTCACCGACGTCGTGTTCCGCGACTGCGTGGTCGACGAGCTCGACGTCGCCGACGCCCGGCTGCTGCGCGTGGCCTTCCCCGGCACCCGGATCCGCTCCGTGGAGGGCTCGGGCACCCGCATCGAGCACGTGGACCTGCGCGACGCCGACCTCGACCGGGTGGAGCGGCTCGAGGGCCTCCGCGGGGCGACGATCGGCACCGACCAGCTGTTCGCCCTCGCGCCGCTCCTGGCAGCGCAGGCCGGCTACCGCGTGGAGTGACCGGCGGGCTCCGCGTCGGCGGCCAGCGCCGCCGCGATGTCGGCCTGGACGAGGTCGCCGTGCACCGCGGCACCGGCCTGGGTCCCCGCAGCCGCCGACGCGATGACGGTGGCCATCGGTGACGTGACGTTGCCCGCGGCGTACACCCCGCGGACGCCCGTCTGGCCGACCGCGTCGACGGTGAGCCCACCGCCGAACCGGAAGCCGTTCACGACGACGTCCTCCGCGTGCAGCCCGAGCCACTCGAGGAACCCGACGCGTGGCTCCGCCGTGCTCGACGCCGCGAGCGCGTCGAGCCCGACGACCTCCCCGGAGTCGAGCTCGACACCGGTCAGGACGCCGTCCGAGGAGCGGACCCGCGTGATCGACGCCTCGACCACCTCGACGCCGCGGGCCCGGAGACCGGCGAGCGCGGTGTCGTCGACCAGTGCGGGGTCCGTGACGAACGCCGTGACCCGGTCGCTCAGCGCGCGGAACATCTGGGCGTGGTGCGCACCGTTCGGTGTGGTGACGAGGACACCGATGCGGCCGTCGCGGACCTCCCACCCGTGGCAGAACGGGCAGTGCACGACGCCGCGTCCCCACTGCTCGGCGAGGCCGGGGACGTCCGGCAGCACGTCGACGGCGCCGGAGGCGACGACCAGCCGGCGCGACGTGACGACCGCTCCGGAGTCGAGGGTGACCGAGAAGCCGACGGGGTCGACACCGGTGCCCTCGGTGGCGGACGTGGCCACGACCCTCCCGGCCGCGACCTCGACGCCGTACGCGGCGACCTCCTCACGGCCGATCCGGGTCAGCTCCGCGGGTGCGACGCCCTCGCGCCCGAGGTAGTTGTGGGCGCCCTCGGCGGGCGCGTTCCGGGGCTCACCCGCATCGACGACGAGGACGGAACGGCGCGACCGCCCCGTGATGAGTGCGGCGGACAGGCCGGCGGCCGAGCCGCCGATGACGATGACGTCGTAGTGATCACGCATGACCGCATCATGGACAGTGGTCGGCGACAACGGCAACGAATCTTGCCGGTGTGGCAACATGGCGGCATGGTGCACGGCCGGGAGGAACGGATCACCCCACCGACGACGGCGCAGGTCGTCGACGCGGTCGGCCCGCGGCTGCGGTCGCTGCGGGAGCGACGACAGGTCACGCTCGCGGCGCTCGCCGCGGAGACCGGCATCTCGGTGTCGACGCTCTCGCGGCTCGAGTCGGGGCAGCGTCGACCGACCCTCGAGCTGCTGCTGCCCCTCGCCCGGGCGTACCAGGTGCCGCTCGACGACCTCGTCGGCGCACCGCAGACCGGCGACCCACGCGTCCACCTGCAGCCCGAGCGGCACGGCGGTCGCGTGGTGATCCCGCTGACGAAGCGCACCGGGGGCGTGCGGTCGTTCAAGCAGCTCATCCCGCCGATGCCGGCGAACGGCGACCGGAGCCTGAAGACGCACGAGGGCTACGAGTGGCTCTACGTGCTGTCGGGACGCCTGCGCCTGCTGCTCGGCGACCGCGACTTCGACCTCGGGCCGGGCGAGGTCGTCGAGTTCGACACGCACACCCCGCACTGGATCGGCAACACCACGGACGAGGTCACCGAGGTGCTCTGCCTGTACGGGCCGCAGGGGGAGCGGGCCCACGTGCGGTCACGGCCGGCGGGCTGAGGCGCAGCCGAACACGTGCCCGACGACGTCCTCGAGGAGCCCGTCCGTCGGCACGTTCGACTGGGCGATGCGGATGCCGATGTCGCCGCGGGTGAAGTAGGTGTCGCCGTCGGTCACGGGGTACTGCGGGTTCTGCGTGACCTTCTGGCACCGGAGCCCGTCGTCGACGGACGCGCAGTCGAAGCCGGACAGTCCGCGGAGCGCCTCCGTGGCACGCGACGGGACGACGTTCTCGACCTGGATGGTGAGGTTCGTGAGGTCGGCCTCGGGGTCACGCCAGACGCAGTACAACCGTTGCCCGCTCGACTGCCGTGCCGGGGTCAGTGCGGTGCGGGGGACCTCGAGGTCACCGACGACGGCGGGGTCGTTCAGGGCTGCCTCGTCGGTGTACTCGAACGCGCCCGGTGTCACGAGGTCGTCGCACGTCTCCGGCACCGTGCCCGTCGCGGCGGCCGGTGCGGTGCTCGACGGCGGTGACGACGTGTGCGTCGCCCCGGAGCCGGGCGTCCGTGCCGGGGTGGCGCCGTCGGTCGGGGTCGGCGCACCCGACGTCGTCGACGACGAGGACGTGCTCGCGGTCGGGGTGGCGCCGTCACCGCCGGCGCCGGTGCACCCTGACAGGGTGAGCGCGAGGCCCACCCCGAGTCCGATCGTGGCGAGCAGCGTCGTGGTGCGTGTGTGCCGCATCGTTCCGCCCCCGGGTGCGTCGTCAGGTGTCCACCCGACCTCGTGCTGCCGACGGTAGTCGTCGACGCCGCTCGGTGCGCCGGTCAGCGCCGGAGCGTCCAGCGAGCGGTGACCCGGTCCCGGAGCGCCACGCGGCCCCGTCGCGCCCACCGCCGCACCGGGTTCGCCCGCCGGCCGTTGACCCGGAAGGTGTGGAACGCGCGCCGGGTCCGCCGCGCGACGGAGGCCGCACCGGACAACGGCCGCGCCGACACCTCGACGGTGAGCGACCGGGCGGCCACCACGTGCCACGCGGGGTCGAGCTGCATCGAGAGGTCGACGTCGTCGTGCACCTCCGGGTCGTCACGGTGTGCCCGGCAACGGGCCGCGAGCCACGTGGCACGATGCATCGCCATCGCCGAGCCGAACAGCGGAGGACGTCCGAGCGCCGACCACATCAGCACGAAGTACGGACCCATGTAGAGCCCGTCCCACAGGCGGCGCAGGACCCGGCCGCCCTCGCGCGGTCGACCGGGGCCGGTGACCGCCACGACGCCCGGCCGTTCGAGCAGGCGCACCGACTCGGCAATCCATCCCGGCGGCGGCACCGAGTCGGCGTCGAGCCGCGCGATGACGTCCCCCGAGGCGCGGTCGTACCCACGAGCCGAGGCCGAGGCGATGCCGCGCACCGGTTCGTGCAACACGGTCGCGCCCGCGGCCCGGGCGACCTCGACGCTGTCGTCGGTGCTGCCGTTGTCGACGACGAGGACCTCGTGCACGGGGTGCGTCTGCGCGGCCAGCGCGTCCAGGCAGCGTGCGAGGTGCTCGGCATCGTCGAGCACGGGGACGACGACGGAGACCTGCGGCACCCTGCCGATCCTGCCGGAGGCGCGCTGGGCGGACCGTCGGCCCCGCTGCCGCGGTCGACCACGGCAGCCCCTCCGCGTTCCGTGGACGGACCGACCGCGCAGATCGACGTTCCTGTGCTGCAACGCAGCGCCGGTCGCGCACGGTCGGGGCCAGCGCGACGGGTGCCGTACCCGCCGCGACCGAACCGGAAGGCCGACCATGACCACGAACCCACCCGGGAACGACTCCGGGACGCCCATCCACGACCGCACCGCGGCTGCCGAGGGACACGAGGTGCACCCGGGCGTGACGGTGCCCTCCTTCGGCACCGGCGTCCCCGCGCCGCGCGACACCGACCGCGACTTCGACGACGTCCTCCGGCCCGACGGCTTCGACGACGTCGAGCCGCTCGACGCGCTGCCCGCCGACGAGCAGCTCCCGGCGACGCCGTCCGCCGCCGGCGCGTCGGCACCGCTGCACGACTCCACGACGACGAGCACGGGCACGGGCACCTCCACCGGCTCCGTCCCGCCCGTCGGCGGGGCCACCGCCACGAGCACCGGTGCCGGCGCCGGCGGCGGCAGCAGCAGCGACGGCGGCAAGGCCGACGCAGCCAAGGGTGCCGCGCAGGACGTCGCCGGTGACGCGAAGGACAAGGCCGCGGACGTGGCCGGCACCGCGAAGGAGCAGGCGTCGAACGTCGCCTCCGAGGCGACCGACCACGCCAAGCAGCTCTACTCCCAGGCCTCCGACACGCTCAAGGAGCAGGCGGCCGGGCAGCAGGAGCGCGCCGCCGGAGGGCTCCGCAGCCTCGGCGAGCAGCTCGGCCGCATGGCCGACAAGGACGACGAGCAGGGCATCGCCGCGAAGGTCGTCCGCGACCTGTCGAACCGCGCGGGCTCCGCAGCCGGGTACCTCGAGAACCGCGACCCCGGCTCGCTCCTCGACGAGGTGAAGTCCTTCGCCGCGAAGCGTCCCGGCACGTTCATCGCGCTCGCCGCGGGCGCCGGCATCCTCGCCGGACGCCTGACGAAGGCCCTCGCCACCGAGGTCAAGCACGAGAAGGAGGCCGGCGAGACCTCGACCGGCACGGGGAGCGGCGTATGAGCCACACGGTCCCGGGCGCGACCCCGCTCGGTGAGCCGACGCCCGAGGAACGCGCCGCCACGACGCCCCTGGGCGAACTGCTGACCGACGTGTCCAAGGACCTGTCGTCGCTGTTCCGCCAGGAGGTCGCCCTCGCCAAGGCGGAGCTCACCGAGTCCGCCAAGAAGGCGGGCAAGGCCGGCGGCATGTTCGGCGGCGCCGGGCTCACCGCCCTGTTCGCCCTGTTGTTCCTGTCGATCGCCGCGTGGTGGGGTCTCGGGTACCTCATCGGCAACGCGTGGTCCGCCGTCGTGATCGCCGTGGTCTACGCGATCGTCGCCGCGATCCTCGCCGTCCGGGGGCGCAAGGAGATCAAGGAGATCCAGGGCGCCCCGCAGACGGTCGAGACCGTCAAGGAAGTCCCCGAAGCACTGAAGCCGAACACCGGGAGGAAGCCATGAGCACCCCAGAAGAGATCCGTGCCGACATCGAGCGCACCCGCGGTGCCCTCGGGTCCGACGTCGACGCCCTGGCCGACAAGGTCAACCCGTCCTCGATCGCGCACCGCCAGACCGACCGGGTGAAGAACCGTTTCCAGGGCGTCCGCGACTCGGTGATGGGCTCGGCGCACTCCGCCGGCTCGAGCGTCTCGGGGTCTGCCTCGGGTGCGACCGACCGGGCGAAGGACGTCGCGCACGAGGGCGTCCAGAAGGCCAAGGGCAACCCGCTCGCGGTCGGGCTCATCGCGTTCGGCGCCGGGTGGCTCGCCTCGTCGCTCATCCCGACGTCCGACAAGGAGGAGCAGCTCGCCGGTGAGCTCAAGGACAAGGCGGCACCCCTCGTCGAGGACGTCAAGTCCCAGGCGAAGGACGTCGGTTCGCAGCTGGGCGACGTGGCGAAGGAGCACGCGCAGGACCTCAAGGGGACCGCGCAGGATGCCGCGCAGACCGTCAAGGACGAGGCGCAGGGCGCCGCGTCCGACGTCCAGGAGCACGCGAAGGGTGCTGCGGACGACGTGCGCAGCAGCTGACGTCACCCCGTGACGGACGGGAGGCCCGTGGCGACGCCGCCACGGGCCTCCCGTCCGTTCCGCGGTAGCGTCGGGGCCCATGGACCCGATCGACGAACTCGCCGCCGAGTTGCGCCAGTCGATCGGCCGCGTCGTGCGGGCGGCCCGGCGCGAGGGCGACAGCCTGCCGCCGGCGCACTCGACGACGCTGGGGTTCCTCGGACGCGAGGGGCCGATGACGATCGCGGAGCTCGCCCGGCGACGCGGCGTGAAGCACCAGGGACAGTCCCGGACCGTTGCGGAGCTGACGAGCCAGGAGTACGTCGAGCGGACCGTGTCCGAGACGGACCGACGGGCGTCGGTGATCCGCATCACCGATGCCGGCCGCGCCGCGCTGCAGCGGGACATGGACGGGCGCGCGGACTGGCTCGCGACGGCCGTGCGTGCGGAGCTCGACGACGACGAGCGCGCGCTCCTCGCCCGGTTGCCCGACATCCTCGAGCGTCTGGCGCGCCGGGCTGACTGAGGGTCCCTCCGACAACCGGTCCCATTTGTACAACAGTGTTGTACAGTTGGCGACATGCAGCTGACGAAGTACAACCACGCCACCGTCGTCCTCGAGCAGGACGGCGCCTCGCTCGTCATCGACCCGGGCTCGTTCACGCCCGAGTCCGCCGACCTCGTCGCCGGGGCCACGGTCGTCCTCGTCACGCACGAGCACGCCGACCACTTCGCCGTCGACGCGATCCGTGCGGGTCTGGAGCGCAGCGCCGACGTCGTCGTCCACGGTCCGGCGTCGGTCGTCGAGCAGCTCGGCGACCACGACGGCCGCGTCCGCGCGGTCGCCGCGGGCGACACGGTCGAGGTCGGGCCCTTCCGTGCCCGGGTCTTCGGGGAGGAGCACGCGGTCATCCACCGCGACATCCCCACCATCGCGAACGTGGGCTACCTGGTGAACGACGCCGTCTTCCACCCGGGCGACGCCTACCTCGTGCCGGACGTCCCGGTCCGGACCCTGCTCGTCCCGACGAGCGGGCCGTGGGCGAAGACCGGCGAAGGTGTCGACTACGTCCGCGCGGTCGCACCGGAGCACGTGGTGCAGATCCACGAGCTGCTCCTCAGCGAGGGTGGTCAGGAGATGAACGTCCGGATGTTCGGCACCGAGGGCCTCGGTGGCGTCCCGGCGTCGATCCTGCCCGTCGGTTCGTCGATCGAGGTCTGATCGCGCGACCCTGGGTCGAACCGGTGGTCGTGGGAGCAGGCTGGGTGGATGCCTGATGCTCCCTCGACCGCCGTCCTGTTCGACATCGACGGCACCCTCGCCGACTCGAACTACGCGCACGTCGACGCATGGTGGCGAGCGTTCCGCGCCGCCGGCGAGTCCGTCGACGCGTGGCGGATCCACCGCGCGATCGGCATGGACTCCGGGCGCCTGCTCGAGGAGCTGCTGCCCGACGCCTCCGACGAGGTCCGTGACACCGCGAAGCAGTTCCACACCGCCTACTACTCGGAGCACATGCCGCAGCTGCGGCTGCTGCCCGGGGCGCGGGAACTGCTCGAGGCGGTCGCCGACGCCGGCCACGCGGTCGTGCTGGCGACGAGTGCGCCCGAGTCGGAGCTGTCGGTGCTGCGCGAGCTGCTCGACGCGTCCGCGTGGGTGACGGCCGAGACGAGCTCGGAGGACGTCGAGCAGGCGAAGCCGGACCCCGGGATCATCCAGGTCGCGCTCGACAAGGTCGGCGTCGCTGCGGATCGCGCGGTGATGGTCGGTGACGCCATGTGGGACGTCGAGTCGTCGGGGAAGGTCGGGCTGCCCTGCGTCGGTGTCATGACCGGCGGGATCGGCGGCGACGAACTCCGTGGAGCGGGAGCCGCGGCCGTGTACGACGACGCAGCCGCCGTGCTCGCCGCGTTCCGGGCGGGCGAGGGGCCGATCGCCGCGCTGGCCTGAGTCCCGCCCCGGTGCGTGCGAGGATGGACGATCGTGATCACGATCGAGCGCGTTGCCTGGGACGACCCTCGTGGAGTTGCCCTCCGCGCCACCATGGACGACGAGATGCACGAGCGCTACGGTGACGGGCACGCAGACGAGGACCCGGCCGTCACCGCCGAGCGGAACCGTGTGCTGGCCGTCGACCCGGCGACCGTGATCACCTCGTTGCTCGCGATCGACGAGGACGGTTCCGCCCTCGGGCACATCGCCGTCCGGCACCTCGGCGACGAGGTCGAGCTGAAGCGCCTGATCGTCCTCGCCGCCGCCCGCGGCAAGGGCGCCGCCACCGCGCTGCTCACCGAGGGCGAGCAGGTCGCACGCGAGCAGGGCGTGTCCCGCGTGATCCTGCAGACCGGCGACAAGCAGCCCGAGGCCGTCGCGCTGTACCGCAAGACGGGGTGGCAGCAGATCGACGTCTACGAGCCGTACGCCGCGACCATGCCCTGGTCGTTCTGCTTCGCGAAGGCGCTGTAACCCGTCCTCCTGTTGCACTCTCAGCATCAGAGTGCAATTCTTGCTCGGTGAGCCCCACCGAACGCACCCGCACGCTGCGCCGACGCATGGTCGTCGAGGCACGCCGGGCCACGATCGAGCACGGTCTGCACGGCTTCACCATCGAGCAGCTCTGCGAGACGGTCGGCGTCTCCCGGCGCACGTTCTTCAACCACTTCGCGTCGAAGGACGACGCCGTGCTCGGCATCGAGCAGGGCGCGATGTCGGAACTGCTCGCGGCGTACGCCGACGGCTCGCTCGTGCCGACGGACCTCGACCCGCTCGGGTCGATCGTCGCGCTCGCGATCGAGCAGATGCACGTCGTCGGGCTCGACCGCGCCGACGAGGCCCTGGTCCGTCGGGTGTTCGACGCCGAGCCGCTGATGGTCGCGAAGTTCCTGGCGGCCGCGGACGTCCAGCTCGCCGCGGTCGGACAGGCCGTGCGGGAGCGCTTCGGGTGGACCGACCCGGACGATCGACGGGCCCAGCTGGTCGCCGAGGCGGCCGCGGGCCTGCTCAAGGTCACCGCCGGCACCTACTTCGACGACGCCTTCGACGAGTCGACCGGGCCGTCGTTCGACGCGCTGCTCACCGACAACCTCCGCCAGCTCAGGGCGGCCATCACCACCACCGGACAGGACCACACCGCATGAGCGCCACCGCGCAGGGCACGAAGCGTGCCCGACCCGGATCCGACGGACCGCTGCTGCTGACGCAGCGACGCATCTGGATCATCTTCTCCGCCCTCATCGCCGGCATGCTCCTGTCGAGCCTCGACCAGACGATCGTGTCGACGGCGATGCCCACCATCGTGGGTGAACTCGGCGGCGTCGCGCACCAGGCCTGGCTCACCACCGGCTACCTGCTCGCATCGACCATCGTGATGCCGATCTACGGCAAGTTCGGCGACGTCCTCGGGCGCCGCAACCTGTTCCTCGTCGCGATCGCCCTGTTCACGATCGCGTCCGCCGGCTGCGCCTTCGCCGGCGACTTCACGCAGCTCGTCGTCTTCCGCGCGATGCAGGGCCTGGGCGGCGGTGGCCTGATGATCCTGTCGCAGGCGATCATCGCCGACATCGTCCCCGCCTCGGAGCGCGGCAAGTACCTCGGCCCGCTCGGCGCGATCTTCGGCCTGTCGGCGATCGGCGGCCCGCTGCTCGGCGGGTTCTTCGTCGACCACCTCACCTGGAACTGGGCGTTCTACATCAACATCCCGGTCGGCATCGCGGCGTTCTTCGTCGCCTGGTTCGCGCTGACCCTGCCGACGAAGAAGGCCGAGAAGCGGATCGACGTGCTCGGCGTCGTGCTCATGTCCGCCGCGACCACCTGCCTCGTGTTCTTCTCCGAGTTCGGCGGCAGCAGGGACCACGGCTGGGACGCCCCCGAGACGTGGGCCTGGTTCGCCGGACTCGTCGTCTCGGCCGCGCTGCTCGTGCTCGTCGAGTCGCGCGTCGAGGACCCGGTGCTGCCGATGTCGTTCTTCCGCAACCGCACGTTCCTGCTCGCGACGGGCATCGGCCTCGTGCTCGGCATCGGCATGTTCGCCGCGATCGGGTTCGTCCCGACGTTCCTGCAGATGGCGTCGGGTACCTCGGCCGCGGTGTCCGGCCTGCTCATGCTGCCGATGATGGTCGGCCTCATCGGTACCTCGATCGCGTCCGGCAACCTCATCACCAAGACCGGCCGCTACCGGGCGTTCCCGATCGTCGGCACGGTGCTCGTGGCGCTGGCCATGCTCGCCATGACGCAGCTCGCCGCGGACACCCCGATCTGGCTCATCTGCGCCTACCTGTTCGTGTTCGGCGCGGGGCTCGGGCTCATCATGCAGGTGGTCGTCCTCGTCGCGCAGAACGCCGTGCCCGCGGAGCAGGTGGGGACCGCGACGTCGACGAACAACTACTTCCGCGAGGTCGGCGCATCACTGGGCACCGCCGTCTTCGGCGCGCTGTTCACGGCACGGCTGACGAGCGCGCTGACCGACGTCTTCACCTCGGCAGGCGGGTCCGCCACCGACGCGGCGTCCTCGGCGGGCAGCATCGACCCGGCCACCGTCGCGAAGCTGCCCGAGGCGGTGCAGGACGGCATCGTGAACGCGTACGCCGACTCGCTCGCGCCCGTGTTCTGGTACCTGCTGCCGTTCATCGCGATCGCGTTCCTGCTCGCACTGTTCCTGCCGCAGATCCGCCTGTCGGACACGGCCGGCATGGTCGCGCGTGGCGAGGCGGTCGGCGGCGCCGAGGCGGACGAGCTCGAGCGTGCGCAGCGGGCCGGGACGCCCGGGACGGCCGGGGCGGCCGCGGCTCCGTCGCCCGGCCGGGCGTCGGAG
>NZ_JAQMHU010000039.1:0-25199 GCF_028307415.1 Curtobacterium uvaldense
GCCTCCCGCTGCTGCCGTCCGCTGTGGCGGCTGGCCGCCGACCGCACGCTACGGCGGGTCGCATCGATCGTCGTGCCATGGCCGACGGGACCGCGGCGACCCCGCGTCCTGCCGGGTGGGCCACCGGGCGCGACGCTGCGTGGCTGCGGCGGGGCGCGCCTCCCGGCCGTCGCGCCGCGGACCCGTGCGACGCGCCACGGAGGGAGCGCGTCGCCGACCGTCCGCGCGGCCTGCGCGGACGGTCAGTGCGCGTGCCGGTCCCGACCGCGCTTGTCGCGCTGCGCCACCCGCAGGCCGCTCGCGATGAGCCGGAGCACCAGCTCGCGCCCGGTCACCGCCGTCGCGCCCGCAGCCACCAGTTCGTGGTAGCGGGAACGCGGTACGTCGTAGTGGTCGTGGTCGAACGCGCGGCGGGGGATCCCGGCCCGTTCGGCGAAGGCGTGGAGTTCGTCGTAGGATGCATCACTGACGAGGTGCGACCAGACGGTGTCGTGGGCGGGCCACGTCGGCGGGTCGATCAGCACGGTCACGCGAGTCATCGTACGTGTGTCGCCGTTTGACCGGACCCGGGGGGATCGAGTATTCTCGATCCCTGGTGTCAGCGGGCCGTTCTGCCTGCGTCGCCGATCGGGCCCGGCCTCCGGGAGCCGCTCGTGCAGAAGTGGGCACCCGAGACTTCCCTCAAGCAGAGTACGTAAGGAATTCCACGTGGTTTACGCAGTAGTGCGCGCCGGCGGCCGTCAGGAGAAGGTCGAGGTCGGCACGATCCTCACGATCGACCGTGCCAAGGCCGACGACAAGGGCAACATCGACCTCGCCCCGGTGCTCCTCGTGGACGGTGACAAGATCACGTCGGCGGCTTCCGAGCTCGCGAACGTGACCGTCACCGCCCAGGTGCTCGAGGACCTCCGCGGCCCGAAGGTCGTCATCCAGAAGTTCAAGAACAAGACCGGGTACAAGAAGCGCCAGGGCTTCCGCGCTGAGCTCACCCGTGTCAAGATCACCTCGATCGCGTAAGGCGGGAGTAGAAGATGGCACACAAGAAGGGTGCGAGCTCCACTCGCAACGGTCGTGACTCGAACGCACAGCGCCTCGGCGTGAAGCGCTTCGGTGGCGAGGTCGTCAACGCCGGCGAGATCATCCTCCGCCAGCGCGGCACCCACTTCCACCCGGGCGCCAACGTCGGCCGCGGTGGCGACGACACGCTGTTCGCCCTCTCGGCCGGTTCGGTCGAGTTCGGCACCAAGGGCGGCCGCAAGGTCGTCAACATCGTCAACGCGTAACACCAGCGACGACAGACTCTGCGGGAGGGGCGGGCCACGTGCCCGCCCCTCCCGTTCTTTCGTGCACGACCTCGAGCGCCGCGGTACCGTCCGCGCGCTCGAGTCAGAACCAGGAGTGGACCCATGGCGACCTTCGTCGACCGCGTGACCCTGCACCTCACCGCGGGGAACGGCGGCAACGGCTGCGTGTCGGTCCGCCGTGAGAAGTTCAAGCCCCTCGCCGGCCCGGACGGCGGCAACGGCGGTGACGGCGGGGACATCGTCCTCGTCGCCGATCCGCAGGTGACGACCCTGCTCGGCTACCACCGCTCGCCGCACCGCTCGTCGAAGAACGGCCAGCCGGGCATGGGCGACATGCGCAGCGGTGTCAGCGGCGAGACCCTCGAGCTCCCCGTCCCGATCGGCACCGTGGTGCACGACGAGGACGGCGAGGTCCTCGCCGACATGACCGAGCCCGGCATGCGCGTCGTCGTGGCCCCCGGCGGTCAGGGCGGTCTCGGCAACGCCGCGCTCGCGACCACGAAGCGCAAGGCCCCCGGCTTCGCGCTGCTCGGCACCCCGGGGTGGACCGGCGACGTCAGCCTCGAGCTGAAGACGATCGCCGACGTCGCCCTGGTCGGGTTCCCGAGCGCCGGCAAGTCCTCGCTCATCGCCGCGATCTCCGCCGCGAAGCCGAAGATCGCCGACTACCCGTTCACGACCCTGACGCCGAACCTCGGCGTCGTCGAGTCGGGCGAGGTCCGCTTCACCGTCGCCGACGTCCCGGGCCTGATCGAGGGCGCGTCGGAGGGCAAGGGCCTCGGCCTCGAGTTCCTCCGGCACGTCGAGCGCTGCGAGGCGCTCCTGCACGTCATCGACTGCGCCACGCTCGACCCGGGCCGCGACCCGCTCTCCGACCTCGACGTCATCCTCGGCGAGCTGGAGCGCTACCCGGTGCCGGAGGGCCAGACCCCGCTCCTCGAGCGTCCGCAGCTCGTCGCGCTCAACAAGGTCGACGTGCCCGAGGCAGCCGAGCTCGCCGACTTCGTCACCGCCGAGCTCGAGGAGCGCGGCTACCGCGTGTTCCCGATCTCGACCGCGTCCCGCAAGGGTCTGCGCGAGCTGACGTTCGCCCTGGCCGAGGTCGTCGAGCAGGCGCGTGCCGATCGTCCCGCCGCGCCCGAGCAGGAGCGCATCGTCCTCCGCCCGAAGGCCGTCAACGAGAAGCCCTTCACCGTGCGCGCCGAGGGCGGCGAGGAGCACCGCTTCTACCGCGTCCGGGGCGACAAGCCGGAGCGCTGGGTCACCCAGACCGACTTCACGAACGAGGAGGCGATCGGCTACCTGGCCGACCGGCTCGCGAAGCTCGGCGTCGAGGACGGCCTGTTCAAGGCCGGAGCGGTCGCCGGGTCCACCGTCGTCATCGGCGGGGACGGCGGCATGGTGTTCGACTGGGAGCCCACGCTGACGTCGACCGCCGAGCTCATCACGAGCGCCCGCGGCACGGACGCCCGCGTCGGCGGATCGTCGCGCCCGACGCGCAACGAGCGCCGCGAGGAGTACTTCGAGCGCATGGACGCCAAGGCGGCTGCGCGCGCCGAGCTCGAGCAGGAGCGCGTGTCCGGCCTGTGGGCCGACGACGACCGGGACGACCAGGACTGACCGACGCATGACCGACGCGCGCGCACGCACCGACCTCGGGCCCGTCAGCCGGCGGCAGGACGTGCCGCGTGCGCGTCGGCTCGTCGTCAAGGTGGGGTCGTCGTCGGTCAGCGGTGACAACACCGGGCAGATCGCCGCGCTCGTGGACGCCCTGGCCGCGGCACATGCGCGTGGCACCGAGGTCGTGCTCGTGTCCTCCGGTGCCATCGCCACCGGGTTCCCGTTCCTCGGGCTCGAGGGACGCCCCGAGGACCTGGCGACCCAGCAGGCAGCGGCCGCGACCGGGCAGAACGTGCTCATGTTCCGGTACCAGAAGGAGCTCGACCGGCACGGCATCGTCGCGGCACAGGTGCTCCTCACCGCGGGGGACATGCAGAACCCGACGCACCGGGTGAACGCGCAGCGGGCGGTCGACCGGTTGCTCGCGCTGCGGGTGCTCCCCATCGTCAACGAGAACGACACGGTCGCCACCCACGAGATCCGCTTCGGGGACAACGACCGGCTCGCGGCCCTCGTCGCGCGGCTCCTCGGGGCCGACGCGCTCGTGCTGCTGTCCGACGTCGCGTCGCTCTACACCCGTCCGCCGGAGCACCCGGGGGCCGAGCCCATCGACGAGGTCCCGTTCGGCGACGAGCTCGCCGGCGTGACCTTCGGGTCGGTCGGGGCGGCCGGCGTCGGGACCGGCGGAGCGGGCACGAAGGTCGCCGCGGCCCGGCTCGCGGCCGAGGCGGGGACGTCGGTGCTCGTCACCGGGACCGCGCTCGTCGACCGGGCACTGGCCGGGGAGCACGTCGGCACCTGGTTCCACGCGGCGCCGCGGCGCTGACGGGACTCGGTCGGCCTGGAGGCACGGTGCCGGCCCGCGACGTCGGCCTGCGGTCGAGACGTCGGCGTTCGGTCGAGACGCCGCGGAGCGGGTGAGACGCCGCCGGAAGCGGGTCCGTCTCGGCGGCACCGGACCGTCCCGCGCCGACGGCGGCGTCCCACCGCGGCACGCTCCGCCCCGGCGGCAGGATCGCGAGCGGTGCCGGACACTCGCGGACGTGAGCCGAGTCCTGCACCGGAGTCGCGCCTCCCGGCCGTCTCCACAGGCATGACCCCACCAGCGTCACGAGCCCGGCGGCCGACCTAGTATCGGACCATGTCGCCGACCGTCACCGCCCCCACCCTCACCGACAAGCTGGTCGCGGCGCGTGCCGCCTCGACGGCGCTCGCGACGGCGACCACGGCGGTCAAGGACCAGGCACTGCGCGCCGTCGCGGTCGCCCTGCGTGCCGGGACGGACGCCATCGTCGCGGCGAACCACGGAGACCTCGTCGCGGGCGAGGACGGCGGGCTCTCCTCCGGTCTGCTCGACCGCCTGCGCCTCGACACCGCACGGATCGACGCCCTCGCCGGGGCGGTCGAGCACGTTGTGGGACTGCCGGACCCGGTCGGCGACCTCGTCCGCGGGTCCCGGTTGCCGAACGGACTCCAGCTCACCCAGGTCCGCGTGCCGTTCGGGGTCGTCGGGGCCATCTACGAGGCGCGCCCGAACGTGACCGTCGACATCGCCGCGCTCGCGCTGAAGAGCGGCAACGCCGTCGTCCTCCGTGGCGGATCCGCAGCGCAGCGCACCAACGCCGAGCTGGTCGAGCGCATCCGCGGGGCGGTGGCCTCGGTGGGGCTGCCGGCGGACCTCGTGCAGACGATCGACGAGTTCGGGCGCCAGGGGGCGACCGACCTGATGCGTGCTCGCGGGCTCGTGGACGTCCTGGTGCCGCGGGGGAGTGCCTCGCTCATCCAGACCGTCGTGACCGAGTCGCAGGTGCCCGTGATCGAGACCGGTGCGGGCGTGGTGCACGTCTACCTCGATGCGTCGGCACCGCTGGAGCGCTCGGTCGACATCGTGCTGAACAGCAAGGTCCAGCGGCCGAGTGTCTGCAACGCCCTCGAGACGCTGCTCGTGCACGAGGCGGCTGCCGAGCGGTTGCTGCCGGTGCTGGCCGACCGCCTCCGAGCCGCCGGCGTGACCCTGCGCGGCGACGATGCCACCCGGACCATCGTCCCCGGCGTGCTCCGCGCGACCGATGCGGACTGGGCGACGGAGTCGATGGACCTGGACCTGTCGATCCGGGTCGTACCCGACGTCGACGCGGCGATGGCGCACATCGCGCGGTGGTCGACGCACCACACGGAGTCGATCGTGACCGACGACGTCGACACGGCCGAGCGCTTCCTGGCCGAGGTCGACTCCGCGGTGGTGATGGCGAACGCGTCGACGCGCTTCACCGACGGCGGCGAGTTCGGTTTCGGCGCCGAGGTGGGCATCTCGACGCAGAAGCTGCACGCGCGCGGCCCGATGGGACTGCCCGAGCTCACCAGCACCAAGTGGATCGTGCGCGGGCACGGACAGATCCGCGGCTAGACTGGGCCGCGACTTCCCACCCGATCGAACGGAGCACCGGACCGATGACCTTCCTCGCAGAAGCTGCTGAGCACGCCTCCGGGGTGCCCGCGTTCGTCTTCCCGATGTGCGGCGCGCTGTTCTTCACGTTCCTCGGGTTCGTCACCTGGAGCTTCCGCGACGTCGCGTACCGTCACTCGCACAAGTTCGAGGCCACCCGCCACCACGAGACGGGTGTCGACGAGTTCGGTCACACCAAGCTCTGACACGCCGCTCGATGCTCGAGAGCACGGGGCGCCCACGCATCGGCGTGATGGGCGGCACGTTCGACCCGATCCACCACGGGCACCTCGTGGCGGCGTCCGAGGTCGCGCGCGCCTTCGACCTGGACGAGGTCGTCTTCGTCCCCACCGGTCAGCCGTACATGAAGTCGGACGTCACCGACGCCGAACACCGGTACCTGATGACGGTCATCGCGACGGCGTCGAACCCGATGTTCACGGTCAGCCGGGTCGACATCGACCGTCCGGGGCCCACCTACACGATCGACACGCTCCGCGACCTGCGTGACCAGCGACCGGATGCGCAGCTCGTCTTCATCTCGGGCGCGGACGCCGTTCAGCAGATCCTCGACTGGAAGGATCATGATGGTCTCTGGGACCTCGCGCACTTCGTCGCGGTCACCCGTCCGGGCCACGATCTGAGCATCACCGGACTCCCCGAACGAGACGTGAGCTTGCTCGAAGTCCCTGCACTGGCGATATCCTCGACGGATTGCCGCGACCGGGTCAGGCGCGGCCACCCCGTGTGGTACTTGGTCCCCGACGGGGTCGTCCAGTACATCTCCAAGCACCACCTGTATCGGAGCGTTGCATGAGTTCGTCCGACGCGCAGCCGCCTCTCTCGCGGCGTGAGGCGCGCGAGCGGGAGCGTGCCGCCGCAGCCGGCGGGCAGCCGGTCACCCCGCCGCCGACCGTCGCAGCACCATCCGACCAGCCCGAGGCCCGTCGTCGACCGGGCTCGCACGTCGCGCCGTCGCCGAGCGGCCCCGCGCAGTCGGCAGCCCGTCCCACCTCCGGCGACTCCGCTCCTGCCCCGCAGCCCGCCAGCGCGGTGTTCCCGCTCACCCCGGCTCCGGCCTCGGCGACGGAGATCGTGCCGGGGACCGGCGGCCTCACCCGTCGTCAGCTCCGCCTGATGCGCGAGGCCGAGGGGCAGGCGGTGCAGCCCGTGCCGCTGCGCGCGCCGACCCCGCAGTCCTCCGACCGCACCGTCCAGGACGTCATCGGGTCGGTCGGTCACCTCGACCAGGACACCGAGCGACCGCGTCCGGCCTCGGCAGACCGCGGGTCGTCGACCCCGCCGCGTCCGGTCCCGGCGTCCGCGGATCGTCCGACCTCGGCGCAGGACCCGGTCCGGTCCGCCCAGGTCCCGCTCGCCCCGACCCCGGTCGTCGACGCCTCCGAGGCGACGGACGGGACCGGCGACGCCACGGACGCACCCGGTCAGGAGCCTGCCGCCGAGACCGAGATGCTCGACGCCGCTGCGGTGGCCCAGGCGACCGAGGCCGACGGCTCCCCGGACGCGATCGAGCCCCTGAGCGAGGCCGCGGCGCACGCCGAGGAACCCCGACGCCACCGCACGACCTGGGCGCCGCCGGAGACCGACGACGCCCCGACCACCGACGACGCCCGGGCCACCGACGACGGCCAGGCCACCGACGACCGTCAGACCGACGACGACGCACGGCGCTCGGACGGTGCCGCGGACGACGATGCTCCCCGAGTGTCGCCGTCGTCGGCGCCGATGGCCTCGTCCTCGACGCCCGTCGTCTTCCCGCTGTCGCTCGACGACGACACGAACGAGGTCCCGATCCAGCGCCCGACGCCGGCGACGGACTCCCGTCCCGACGACGGTGCCGACGCCGTCGGCGACGCCCCCCGCGTCCCCGCCGCGTTCCGTCGGAGCCCCGAGCCGAAGCCGGTCACGACGGCCTTCGAACCGCCGGCCGGTCACTGGACCCAGCAGGCGCGGGACGCCGGTGACGCCGAGGTGCACGACGTGACGGGCACGCGCCGCGTCGCGGTGCAGGACACCAACTCGATCGTGCTGCCGAACTCGGCGCTGGCCGACCCGACCGGGGCCCTGAACGCCACGGGTGAGGTCATCCTGACCGGTTCGATCGACCTGCCCGCGTCGCTGTCCTCCACCGGGTCACACCGACCGATCGACGGGTCCGAGGTCGACCGTCTGCTCGAGCAGCACGACGAGCAGCCGGAGACGGACGCGAGCCCCGTCCGGGCGAGCCGTGCGGTGTCGAGCCACACGTCCACCCGTCAGGTCGTGCTCGCCGCCGCGAAGCCGAAGGAGTCCCGGACCCCGGTCATCCTCGGCGTCACCGTCGGCGCCGTCGGTCTGGCGGCCGCCGGGGTCATCATCGTCGCCCTGCTCACCACCCACCTCGGCGGCTGATCGCCCGCCGACCCCTCGTCGAACGTCGCCCCGTCGCCCGACCCGGCCCACCGGCCTGGCCGCTGTCGGCGGGGTGGCCTATGATCAGGACCCACCACACGGACCCGCAGAGCGCGGTGCCGACGACCGGAAGGACTCCGTGACCGCCTCCTCACGCGCACTGGAACTCGTGCAGATCGCCGCCCAGGCGGCCGACGCGAAGCAGGCCGAAGACCTCGTCGCCCTCGACGTGACCGGGCCGCTGCAGCTCACCGACGTGTTCCTGCTCGCGACCGGCCGGAACGAGCGCAACGTGCTCGCCATCGCGGACGAGGTCGAGGACCGTCTGATCGCTGCCGGCGCCAAGCCGCTCCGACGCGAGGGCCGGACCGAGGGCCGCTGGGTCCTCATCGACTTCGGCGACATCGTCGTGCACGTCTTCCACGAGGAAGACCGTCAGTACTACTCGCTCGAGCGCCTCTGGTCGGACTGCCCGACGATCCCGCTCGAACTGCCCGTCGACCACACGGCGTAGTCGCGACGCGCCCGGGTGGCGGAGACGATTTCGTCACCCGGCGTTCGCGTGGTGTACGCTTTCATGGTGCCGCCGGGAACGGGGGCACGGAGCAACACGATCTGGGTCTGTGGCGCAGCTGGTAGCGCACCTGCATGGCATGCAGGGGGTCAGGGGTTCGAGTCCCCTCAGATCCACCGAAGAACACGACGAAGCCCCGCCGGACACCCGGCGGGGCTTCGTCGTTCCGGGCCGCCGCACCCCAGTACGCTGTTGCGCATGAGCAACGACGCCCCCGTGACCGGTTCCCAGCCGACCGGTCCTCACCTGGCCGGATCCCCGCTGTCCGGGTCCGCCCTGACGATCACCGCCGGCGGGTACACCGCCGAGATCGCCTCGGTCGGGGCGTCGCTCCGGACACTCCGCGCCGACGGACGCGACCTGGTCGTCCCGTTCGCCGCCGACGAGGTCCGTCCGGCCTTCCGCGGCGCCGTCCTGGCTCCGTGGCCGAACCGGGTCGTCGACGGCCGGTACACCTTCGGCGGACAGGACCACGAGCTCGCCCTGACCGAACCGAAGCGGCACCACGCGCTGCACGGCCTCGTCGCCTGGACCGACTTCCGCATCGTGGCCCACGAGCCCGACCGTGCCGTGCTCGCCACGACCGTCCCCGCGCAGGAGGGGTACCCCTACCGCGTCGAGGTGCTCGTCGAGTACCGCGTCGACGCCGACGGGCTGCACACGACCGTCACCGGGACGAACACCGGTGGGGACGCGGCACCGTGGGGGACCGGGCCGCACCCGTACCTCGTCGCCGGCGCCGGTCGCGTCGACGACTGGACCCTCACCCTGCCCGCCGCCGAGGTGCTCGAGGTCACCGAGGACCGTCTCGTGCCGACCGGCACCGCCCCCGTGCACGACGAGTTCGACCTGCGCACCGCGACCGCGATCGGCGACCGTTTCATCGACCACGCGTTCACCGGGTTCGACCGGAACGGCGACGGGCTGGCGACGATCGTGCTCACCGCGGCGGACGGCCACGGGGTCCGGGTGTCCTTCGGGCCGGAGTGCGGCTGGGCGCAGGTGCACACCGCTGACCACGTCGTGCCGGAGTACCACCGCGTCGGCCTCGCGGTCGAACCGATGACCTGCGCGCCGGACGCCTTCAACGCTGGCGAGGAGTCCGGGCTCGTCGTGCTCGCACCCGGTGCCGCGCACGCCGCTTCGTGGACGATCGCCGCGGTCTGACCCGAGCGCGGGTCCTCGCGCGTCGCCTCGACGTCGCCCCGGACCTCGGTGCGCTGGCGGCTGCCACCGGCTCCGACGTCGTCTGGCTCGACTCCGGGCTGCCCGAGGGTGCGCCGGAGGCCGCTCGTGGACGCGCCCGGTGGTCGGTCCTCGCCCACACGGACGGGCCGTTCGCGACGCGGTTCCGGCACGAGGACCGACACGCGGTGCTCGAGGTCCCGTCCGCTGCGCAGCGGTGGTTCGGGCCGTCCCGCACCGAGGCGCGTGCCGCCTTCACCGTGCTCGACGACCTGCTGACCCGGACCCCGGCGCTCGAGGCCCCCGTGCCGGGCTGCGGGTTCGCGCTCGGCTGGGTCGGGTTCCTCGGGTACGAGCTCGGTCGCGAGTCCGGCGGCCCCGACCGCGCCGCGGCACACGCGGACGCCGACCTGCGCTTCGTGGACCGCGCGCTCGTCGTGCACGCCGACGGTCGTGCCTGGGCGCTCGCCCTGGTGACCGACGACGAACCGACGGCCAGTGCGGCGAACCGGGCGTGGCTCGCGGGGCCGCACACGGGGCGGCCGTCCGTCGACGCGACGGACGGCACCACGGGCCTCCAGGCCGGTGCGGACGGGCGCGTGTCCCGCGACGCGTACGAGGCAGCGGTCGAGGCGTGCCGCGCCGAGATCCGTGAGGGGAACGCGTTCCAGGTGTGCCTCACGACCGCCTTCGCGGTCGGTGCATCCGGACGGGAGGCCCTGCCCGCGCCCGCCACGGACCCGCACCTGGTCGAGTACCTGCGACTGCGGCGGGCGGACCCCGTCCCGTTCGGTGCCTACCTGCGACTCGGCACGCTGCGGGTCGCGAGCCGCTCGCCGGAGCGGTTCCTGCGGGTCGGTGCCGACGGCACGGTCGTCGCCGAGCCGATCAAGGGCACGCGGCCGCGTGACCCGGACCCGCGACGTGACGCCACGGCGCGCGCGGCGCTCGCGGCGAGCCCGAAGGACCGCGCCGAGAACGTCATGATCGTCGACCTGCTGCGGAACGACCTGCTCCGCTCGGCGGTGCCCGGGTCGGTGCACGTCGAGCGGCTCTGCGACGTCGAGACCTACGCGACCGTGCACCAGCTCGTGTCGACGGTGTCCGCCGTGCTGCCGGCCGGGGCGTCCCGTGCAGCGCTCGTGCGCGCTGCGTTCCCGCCGGGATCGATGACCGGGGCGCCGAAGATCAGCGCGATGGCGATCGCGGACCGGCTCGAGGGGGCACCGCGGGGCGTGTACTCGGGGGTCGTTGGCTACTTCTCCGCAGACGGTGCGGTCGACCTGTCGGTGGCCATCCGCACACTGGTGACGGTGCTGGACGACCGGGGAGCGGAACGCGTCCGGACGTTCGGGGCCGGAGGCGCGGTGACGTGGTCGTCGGTTGCGTCGGACGAGGCGGACGAGGTCGAGACGAAGACCCGGTCGGTGTTCGGAGCACTGGGGGTCTCGGCCCGCTGGTGAGCAGGGTGCCCGGGCGCGGGTCGGGACCGCGTCCCGGCACCGGTCGGGCATGTCGAACGGGTGTTCGAAGTCGTTGTCCACCGGATGTCGGACCCGGTTGACATCATCGAACACATGTTCGAATATGAGGGCATGCAGACGGCGGCGGCACTCCTGTCGCCCGGGCCCGAGGGGGCGACCGGGCCCGACGGTCCCGCTCGCCCCGGGGGCCGCTCCGGGGCGTCCCGACCGACCCAGCGCGTCGACCACCTGGGGGACGCCCGGGCGGCGCTCGAACGCATCACGTCGCTGCGCTCCCGAGTGTCCGAGATGGAAGCACCCCGCGTCGACGTCCAGGGGCTCCCCACCGCCGACGCCCTGCGGTCGCTGCTGCCCGGTGGCGCGATCCGGGTCGGTGGCTCCTACGCCGTGCAGGAGTCCGTGCTGCTCGCGATGACCATGCTGCAGGCGGCCTCGGCCGAGGGGGCCTGGTGCGCCGTGGTCGGTGTGCCGTCCTTCGGGGTCGAGGCGGCGGCGGCGATGGGCATCGACCTCGAACGACTCGTGCTCGTGCCCGACCCGGGCGACCAGTGGCTCACGGTGACCGCAGCCCTCGCCGACGTGGCGCAGATCGTCCTGACGCGACCGCTCGGCCGGGTCGTGCCCGGCGACGTCTCGCGGCTGTCCGCGCGGCTGCGGCAGCGCGGTGGAGCGCTCGTCGCCCTCGGCACCTGGCCGGGCGCCGACGTCACGCTGCGGGTGAGCGGCTCGGTGTGGACCGGCATCGGCGACGGCCACGGGTACCTGGCGGAGCGGCGTGCCACGGTGACGGCGTCCGGCCGCGCGGGAGCAGGTCGACCCGTCAGCGCCGACCTGCTGCTCCCGGCGGCGGACGGTGCGGTGCGACCCGCCGCGCCCCTGGTCACCCGGGCCGGTGGGACGGACACGGGCGCTCCGGGCGGCGTCGGCAGCGCGGCCGTCGACGGCGCAGGGGAGTCGCGGGTGCTCCGCCCGGTCGCGGTGGCGTCGTGAGCCCGCGGGGACGGGCCCGTGCCGCCTCGCCGCGCGGCACGACCAGGGGGACCGCCGGCGCCGGGGTGCCGGGGCCGGGGGCCGTGCGTGCCGATGCCCTGGCCCGTGGCGGCGCCCTGCCGGAACCACCGCCTGCGCGCACGATCGTGCTCTGGTGCCCGGACTGGCCGGTGATCGCCGCCGCCCGGGCCGCGGGGTCGCCGCCCGAGCACCCGTTCGCCCTGGTGGCGAAGGGGGTGGTGTTCGCCAGCTCGGCCAGTGCCCGGCAGCAGGGGGTGGTGCGGGGCCTCCGCGTGCGCGAGGCCCAGGCGCGCTGCCCGGAACTCGTGGTCGAGCCCTACGACGACGCACTCGACCACCGCGCGTTCGAACCCGTCATCCGCGCGATCGAGGAAGCGGTCCCCGGGGTCGAGGTCCTGCGACCGGGGACGATCGCCCTGCGCTCCCGGGGGCCTGCGCGCTACTACGGCGGCGAGCGGGCGGCCGCGGCGACGCTGGCCGGGATCGCCGCCGACCACGGTGCGCCCGGTGTGCGTGCCGGGGTGGCGGACACCCCGTTCGCGGCGGAACAGGCAGCGCGGTCGCGTCCCGTGCGCCCGGGGGAGCGGGTGCGCATCGTGCCGGTCGGCGGTTCGGCCCTGTTCCTGGCGGACCTGCCGCTCGGCGTGCTCGGCGACCCTGACCTGGCGATGGTGCTCGGGCGGCTCGGCATCGCCACGCTCGGCGACTTCGCCGCGCTCGGCGACGAGCAGGTGCGCGACCGGTTCGGTGTCGCCGGGGCGTTCCTGCACCGGCTGGCGGGCGGTCGCGACCCGCGCGAGGTCGCAGCGCGGGCGGTCCCGCCGGAGCTCCGGGTCGAGGCGTCCTTCGAGCCACCGCTCGACCGTGCCGACCAGGTGGCGTTCGCCTTCCGCCGTTCGGCCGACGACTTCGCCGCACGGCTGCGCGCGGCCGGACTCGTCGCGACCACGATCCGGGTGGGCATCGTCGACGAGCGCGACCTCCTGCTCGAACGGACCTGGGTGCACCCGCGCTGGTTCGACGCCGCCGACGTCGTCGACCGCGTGCGCTGGCAGCTCGCCGGCGGTGTAGACCCCTCCGGGCTCGAGGCGCCCGTGGTCCAGGTGGTGCTCGAGCCGGTCGCGGTCGACGACGCGTCGAACCACGAGCGTGGGCTCTGGGGGACCGGACCCGACGAGCGGGTGCACCACGCCCTCGCCCGGGTGCAGGGGCTCGTCGGGCACGAAGGCGTGGTCACCCCGCGGATCGGCGGGGGCCGCACGCTGGCCGAGCGCGTCGTGCTCGTGCCCTGGGGCGACGCCCCGGTCGGCGGCGAGCGGGCGTTGGCGACCGTCCGCGACCGGCCGTGGCCCGGCAGGCTCCCGGGGCCGCCACCCGCGACCGTGCTCGAGCGACCCCGTCCGGTGGACGTCGTCGCTGCGGGGGGTGACACCGTCGACGTCGACGACCGCGGCGCACTCACCGCGGTGCCGGAGCGGTTCCGGGCCGAGGGTGAGCGGGGCGGCCGGTTCGCGTCCGTGACCGCGTGGGCGGGGCCGTGGCCGCTCGTCGTGCGCTGGTGGGAGGCCGGCGGGCGGCGACTGCACCGGCTGCAGGTCGTCGACGACGACGGCCGGGCCTGGTACCTGGTGCTCGCCGACCACCGGTGGTGGGCCGAGGCGGTCGCGACGTGAAGGAGACCTGATGGGCTACAGCAACCCACCGATCCCGTGGTCGCAGTTCGAACGCGCCCTGTCGGACAAGCGGCCGGACAGTGCGCACGCCGGCGACGGCGGGGACAGCCCGGCCTGGTCGCGGAAGCGGTCCCGGTACGTCCCGCCGACACCCGCCGCCGACGACGACGCCCCGGTCGTGCCGTACGCCGAGCTGCACGCGCACTCGACCTTCAGCTTCCTCGACGGCGCCAGCGGTCCGGAGCACCTGGTCGAGGAAGCTGCACGCCTGCACCTGCACGGCCTGGCGCTGACGGACCACGACGGGTTCTACGGCGCTGCCCGGATGGCCGAGGTGGCCGAGGCGTACCCGACCGTGACGACCGTGTACGGCACCGAGCTGTCCCTCGGGCTGACCGAACCGCAGAACGGCGTCCCCGACCCGGAGGGCACACACCTGCTGCTGCTCGCCGACGGGCAGGACGGCTACCACCGGCTCGCCGCGGCCGTCACGCGGGCGAACCTGGCAGCCGGGGCCGAGAAGGGGCGGCCGCAGTACGACCTCGACGAGCTCGCGGCGCAGGCCGACGGACACTGGCGGGTCCTCACGGGCTGCCGGAAGGGCACCGTCCGCCAGGCCCTCGAGCGCGGGGGCGAGTCGGCGGCGGACGAGGCCCTGCGTGCGCTGCTCGACCGGTTCGGCACGGCCGGGGTGGTCGTCGAGCTGACCGACCACGGGGAACCGCTCGACACCGCCAGGAACGACGTCCTCGCGACGCTCGCGGCACGGCACGGACTCCCCGTCGTGGCGACCGGGAACGTGCACTACGCGACCCCCGACCGCTTCCCCGTGGCGACCGCGCTGGCGGCCGTGCGGGCACGGCGGAGCCTCGACGAGATCGACGGCTGGTTGCCGGCGGCCCCGACCGCCCACCTGCGGTCCGGTGCCGAGATGGCCGCGCGCTTCGCGCGCTGGCCGGGCGCCGTCGAGACGAGCGTCGACCTGGCCGACGAACTCGGGTTCCGGCTCCGGACCGCCAAGCCCGGGCTGCCCGACGTCGAGGTCCCCGAGGGGCACACGACGATGTCGTGGCTGCGCGAGCTCACCTGGCAGGGCGCCCGTCGGTTCTACCCGGGCAGCGCCGACGGTGTCGACCCGCAGAAGCGTGAACGCATCGAGCGGGAGCTGTCCGTCATCGCGGACAAGGACTTCCCGGGGTACTTCCTGATCGTGCGGGACATGGTGCAGTACGCCCGGCAGCGGGGCATCCTGTGCCAGGGGCGCGGCTCGGCGGCGAACTCGGCCGTCTGCTACCTGCTCGAGATCACCGCGGTCGACTCCATCCGGTACGGACTGCCGTTCGAGCGGTTCCTGTCGGCGATGCGCGACGAGGAGCCCGACATCGACGTCGACTTCGACTCGGACCGGCGCGAGGAGGTGATCCAGTACGTCTACGAGAAGTACGGACGGTTCAACGCGGCGCAGGTCGCGAACGTCATCACCTACCGGCCGAAGGGCGCCGTGCGGGACATGGCGAAGGCGCTCGGGCACAGCCCCGGGCAGCAGGACGCCTGGTCGAAGCAGGTCGAACGGTGGGGGTCGGTCACCGAGAGCCAGGACCACGACATCCCGGACACCGTGGTCGACATGGCCCAGCAGGTGCTCGGGTTCCCACGGCACCTCGGCATCCACTCCGGGGGCATGGTGCTCACCGACCGGCCCGTCGGCGAGGTCGTGCCCATCGAGCACGCCCGCATGGACGGCCGGACCGTGCTGCAGTGGGACAAGGACGACTGCGCCTTCATGGGGCTCGTGAAGTTCGACATGCTCGGGCTCGGGATGCTCGCGGCGCTGCAGTACTCGTTCGACCTGGCCGACGAACACTGCGGGGAGCGCTGGGACATGCACTCGATCCCGAAGGAGGAGCAGGGCGTCTACGACCAGCTCTGCCGTGCGGACACGATCGGGGTGTTCCAGGTGGAGTCCCGCGCACAGATGGGCACCCTCCCGCGGCTGCTGCCCCGGCGGTTCTACGACCTGGTGATCGAGGTCGCGCTCGTGCGTCCCGGTCCGATCCAGGGCGGTGCCGTGCACCCGTACATCCGGCGCCGGACGGGCGAGGAACCGATCACGTACATCCACCCGTCGCTCGAACCCGTGCTCGAGCGGACGCTCGGGGTCCCGCTCTTCCAGGAGCAGCTCATGCAGATGGCCATCGCCGTCGGCGGGTGCTCCGGGGACGACGCCGACCTGCTCCGCCGGGCGATGGGCTCGAAGCGTGGCCTCGAGAAGATCGAGCGGCTGCGCGAGAAGCTCTACGCGGGGATGGCGGCGAACGACATCCACGGCGAGGACGCCGACACGATCTACGCCAAGATCCAGGCGTTCGCGAACTTCGGGTTCGCGGAGAGCCACTCGATCAGCTTCGCGCTCATCGTCTACGCCAGCGCCTGGATGCGGCTGCACTACCCGGGGGCGTTCCTGGCGGCGTTGCTCCGGGCACAGCCGATGGGGTTCTACTCACCGCAGACCCTGGTCGCCGACGCCCGGCGGCACGGGGTGCGGGTGCTGCGGCCGGACATCCTGCGCTCGGCGGTCGACGCGACGCTGGAGCCCCTGCCCGACGCCGAGAGCGGTGCGACCGGGGCCGACGCCTGCCTGGCCGGGGAGCAGCCGCCCGTGCTGCCGTTCGACGGCTCGCTGCCCGACGACACCGCGGAGCACCGACGCGACGGGGCCTTCGCCGTCCGCCTGGGCCTGGCCGAGGTCGCCTCGCTCGGCCGGCGGAGCGCCGAGGCGATCGTCGCGGAGCGGGCGGCGCACGGGCCCTTCACGGACATGTCCGACCTGGCCCGTCGTGTCCGGCTGACGACCGCGCAGCTCGAGGCCCTGGCCGCAGCGGACGCCTTCGCCGGGCTCGGGATCGACCGGCGCAGCGGCATGTGGTCGGCGGCGCAGGCGGCTGCGGAACGACCCGACCAGCTGCCCGACACCCAGGTCACCGTGCAGCCGCCGCTGTTCGGGCAGATGACGAGCGGGGACGTCCTGATCGCGGACATGTGGTCGACGGGCATGTCGACCGACGACCACCCGGTCCACCACGTCCGCCCGCGACTGCGGGCCCGCGGGGTGCTCAGCGTGCAGGACACCGCGACGGCGGAGACCGGACGACGGGTCGAGGTGGGCGGCATCGTGACGCACCGGCAACGCCCGGCGACGGCGTCGGGCATCACGTTCCTGAACGTCGAGGACGAGACCGGGCTGGTGAACGTCATCTGCAGCGTCGGCGTGTGGGGACGGTACCGGCGGGTGGCACGGGAGTCGCCGGCCGTGGTGGTGCGGGGGATCCTCGAGCGGTCGCCGGACGGCGTGGTGAACCTGGTGGCGGACCGGATCGAGCACCTGCCGCTGGCGGTGCGGACCCGGTCGCGGGACTTCCAGTGACCGGTCAGGACCCGGTCTGCTCGCGCACCACGGGGATGCGCACGGTGACCTCGAGGCCACCGGACCGGACGTTGCGGAGGGCAGCCGTGCCTCCCGACCGTTCCGCGATCGCGCGCACGATCGCGAGCCCGAGGCCCGAGCCGCCCGGCACCGGCACCCCGCCCGTCGCCGGGTCCGGGTCGCGGCGCGACGTCCGGGCCTCGTCCGGCCGGGTGAACCGGTCGAACGCGACGGGGATGAACGACTCCGGGACACCGGGTCCGTCGTCGGTCACCTGCAGGACACCCTCGTCGCCCTCGACCCGCCACGACACGAAGACGCCACCACCACGGGGGAGTGCGGCGACCGCGTTGCTCGCCGTGTTGGTGACGAGCTGCGCCATGCCACCGGTGTCGAGGCGGAAGCGTGGTTCCGCCGCTCCGACCGGGTCCGGGGTCCGTTCGAGGTCGAAGTCCACCGTGATGTCCTTCGCCGAGGCGATGAGGCGCACCCGGTCGACGGCGGCCATGACCTCGTCGCCCAGGTCGCTCCAGGCGGTGGTCGGCTGCGCGCCGTCCTGCTCGCGTTCCTCCGCGTCCTCGATGCGCGACAGCGTGAGCAGGTCGTTCGCGAGCCGCGAGAGCCGGGCGACGCTCCGCTTGGCGCGGTCGATGTGCGCCGCGAGCGCCGCAGCGTCGTCGCCGTCGAGCGACGCCAGGTCGAGCTGGGTGGTGAGGATCGCGAGGGGCGTGCGCAGCTCGTGGCTGGCGTCGGAGACCATCTGACGCTCGCGTTCGGTCACCTGGCGGGTGCGTGCGAGGAAGGCGTTCAGCGTGGTGGCGAGCGAGGCCAGTTCGTCCTGCGCCGGACCGACCGGCAGCTCGGCGCGCTCGGGGGCGACGGAGAGCCGTTCGGCCTCGCGGCGCATCCGGTTCACCGGGCGGAGCGCCGCGGTGGCGAGCGCCCACGACGCGATGCCGAAGGCGATGAGGATCGCGAGGCCGGTGAGCGACAGCGTGGTGGTGAGGTCGTCGACCACGATCGCCTCGGCCTGCGAGTTGCGTGCGGCGACGACGGTCCAGCGTCCGGCGGCGTTGACCGGGTGCTCGATGACGACGCGGTACTCGGACCCGGAGACGGTGATGAGCGACGTGCCCGACTCGGTCGACGTCAGGCTGCCGAGCGCCCGCTCGACCCGGGGCGGCATGGTCGACAGCCGGATCTGGCCCGAGGGTGCCACGACGGCGACGAGCTGGGCGTTGCCCGGTGCGGACAGGTCCGGGTCGCTGTCGACCTCGAGCGTCGCCACGTACGGGTCGACGTCGGCGTCGAGCAGGGTGCGGGTGGCGCTGGCGACGACGCTGACGACCTGGAAGCGCATGACGAGCACGAGCAGCAGGATCACGACCGCCGCGATCGCCGTCGAGCCGATCGTGATGCGGGCGCGGAGCGAGAGCACCCGGAGCGGCCGGGGCAGGCCGCGTCCGCCGCGGACCGTCCCGGTCGTGGGTGCCGACCCGGTCACGCCCCGAGCAGGTCGAGCCGGTAGCCGCGGCCCCGGACCGTCGCGATGGCGACCGTCGCCTCGTGCGAGGTCAGCTTCTTGCGGAGGTACGAGATGTACTGCTCGACGACGTTCGGGTCCACGTGCTGCGAGCCGTCCCAGACCTCCTCGAGGATCTTCGGGCGGTCGACGACGGTCCCGACCGACCGGGCGAGCAGCCGGAGCAGGGCGAACTCGGTCGGGCTGACGGCGACGCGCTGCCCCTTGATCGACACCCGTCGGGCCTCGGAGTCGATGGCGACGTCGCCGACCTCGATGACCCGCTGCCCGGCAGCCGACTCGCGGCGACCGAGCGCGCGGAGGCGGGCGGTCAGCTCGGCGAACGCGAAGGGCTTCGTGAGGTAGTCGTCCGCACCCGCGTCGAGTCCGAAGACCCGGTCGTCGACGGCGTCACGTGCGGTGACGAGCAGGATGCGCACGGGGTCCTCCCGCTCGCGGATCCGGCGGGCGAGCTCGAAGCCGGACATGCCCGGCATCATGACGTCGACGACCGCGAGGTCGAAGGCCTGCTCGCCGAGGGCGATGAGCGCCTCGACACCGTTCTCGACCGCCGTGACGCGGTACCCCTCTGCCGCGAGCCCACGCTCCATGAGCGCGCGCATCTCGTCGTCGTCCTCGACCACCAACAGGCGCATGATCGACCTCCTCGGCCCCCATCGTGGCAGGGAACGGCGGTCCGTGGGCGGTTCCGGGTGGGAAGAGGCTGAATCTCGTCACAGTGACCCCGCCACGCCACCCGGACGAGGGCAGAACGGTCCGTCCCGCAGAGGGGGGTATCGGCCTCGCGAGCAGCGCGTTGCTAGGCTCCGCAGCGGACACGGCGTACCCGACGCAGTGTCCCGAGGGGGCACCATGCAGGATCAGGAGAACCGTCCGTACCGTCCGGACGACAGCGTCCACCCGGCCATCGTCCGGTTGCACGCGGAGCTCGAGGCGGCACGGCACGGCATCGACGTGCTCGGCGAGCTGGAGGACGCCCGCCGCGAGCGGGTCGTCGCGGAGCTGCTGAGCGCGGTGCCGGACGTCGCGAGCCGTGCGGCGTACGAGGCCGGCGCCGATCGCGCGGTCGCGACCATCCAGGGCTTCGAGGGGGTCCGCTCCGACGAGCACGAGTCGGGGACGGCGCTGTGGGACCGACTCGTCCTCACGGCCGTCGAGGCAGCGGCCGCGGTGGAGCCGACCGAGGTCGAACGGACTGCCGTCGAGTCGACTGCCGTCGAACCGGCCGCCGCGTCCGAGCCGGCAGCAGTGGGCGGGGGATCGTCCACGCTCGCTCCCGCCGCGGACGCCGCACACCCGGCGGCGTCCGGTCACGCCGCACACCGCGCCACGGCCTGACGCCGCGCGCCGCGCGGGCCTCAGTCGTCCTCGCCGAGCAGCTCCTCCCGCACCCGTCGGATGTCCTCGAGCAGGGCGCCGATGAGCACCCAGTGCCGCGAGTTCGGCCGGACGACCTCCAGCGGCGCCGTCAGCGCGGGCTCCGCGGCCGTCGTGTCGTCGGCGGCGGTGCCCGTGAAGCCGTCGCGCTCCGCGTGGTGCAGCCGCGTCGCCTCGACCCGTGCGCTCAGTGCTCGGACGTCCGCCCCGATCCGCGCGACCTCGGTCGCGATGCTCCCCACCACCGGGTCCGACCGGAGGTCCGGCGCCGTGTTGTCGCGGATCGCCCGGGTCATCCCGGTGACCCGGGTGACCAGGACGCGGAGGTGCTCCGCGACCGTCGTGTCCCGCTGCAGGATCGTGCGGTGCCGGCCACCACGGGGGTTCATCGTCAGCGACTCGCCCGCCGCGGTGAGCGAGGCCTCGGCGCGGGCGTGCTGCTGCCGGAGGGCTCGCGCCTGGCGCAGGGCCTCGTCCCACCGCTCGGCGTCCCAGCCCTCGGTGAGGCCGATCGCGATCCGCTCGAACGCGGCGGCGGTGTCCCGGGCCAGTCGGGCGACCGCGAGGTGCGCCGGTTCGAGGAGCACGGGCGGCACGATCACGGCGTTCACCGCGAGTGCGACGACGGCGCCGACGACGGTCTCGAGGACCCGGTCGGCCGAGTAGTTCGGCGTGACGACCCCCGCGGTGAGCACGAGCATGCCGCTGATGCCCACCTGGGTCGCCGACGTCGGGGTCAGACGGAGTGCCCAGCTCAGCAGGATCGCCAGCACGATGACGACGAGCACGACCCAGACGCCGTCACCGAAGACCAGGTGGAAGGCGGTCGCCAGCACGACGCCGAGCACCACGCCGGCGCTGCGCTCGAGGCCCTTCACGAACGACTGGTTGATGCTCGGCTGCACGACGAGCAGCGCGGCGATCGCGGCGAAGGTCGGGAACGGCCCGTCGATGAGCGCACGGCAGAGCAGGACCGCCGCGACCACCGCGACCGCGGTCTTCACGACCTGCAGGAACGGTGTGCGGCTGGAACTGCGGAGGCGCGCGACCGGGTTCACGACGACCACGGTAGCCACCAGCCGCACGCCGAGCCGTGCACGATGGCGACGAAACCGCCGCGGCACGGTTGACTGGTCCTGTGTGGCCCAACCACGAGCGCATCATCCCGCAGGCCTTCGCCGGCTCCGGGACCTCCGTGGTCGCCGCGCGCGCCCACTCGGTCGAGCCGTCGGGCAACGGCTACCTGTACGGCTACGAGGTCGACACCGTCGACCGGGCCGGTCAGCGCGCCACCGTCCTGACCTACGTCGACACGGGTGGCGCCCACGACCAGAACAGCGCCGTCGTCACCGACCCCGCCACGGGCGAGCCGGTCTCGGTCTGGGCCTACCCGAACGACCCGGGCCTCCCGGTGCTGCCGCAGGTGACGTACCGCGACGCCGTCGCCGAGCTCCTCGCCGGCCTCGGCCTGCCGGTCACCGACCCGACGCTGTCGGTCGCCGCCTACCGCCCGGGGAAGCGCGCGGTCGTGCGCGTCGACGCCCCGGAGCGCGTGCTGTTCCTGAAGATCGTCCGCCCGCACCGCGTCGCGCCGATCGTCGAGACCCACGAGCAGTTCGTCGCCGCCGGGCTGCCGGTCCCGCGGGTGCTGTCGAGCCGGGGTGACGGCCTGCTCGTGCTCGAGCGCATCCGCGGGGTGCCCGCGGGCAGCCGCATCACGGAGATCGCCGACGACCCGCGGTTCGTCGCCTCCCTCGCCGCCCTGACCGGCCGGATCGCGACGGTGCCGATGACGCAGCAGGCCCGCGCGGACGCGATGGACCACGCCGACTGGCACCGGCGCACGCTCGTCGCCGCCCTGCCGCAGGACGCGGCCGAGATCGACGAGCTCTACGACGGCATCGGGCGGCGGTCCATCGGTTGGGGGGCCGCCCCCAAGCAGGTGGTGCACGGCGACCTGCACCTCGAGCAGGTCTTCGTCGACGAGGACGAGCCGTGGCGCATCTCCGGCCTGCTCGACATCGACACGGCGGGCTGGGGGTTCCCGGTCCGCGACGTGGGTGCGGTCGTCGCGCACCTGGTCGTCACCGGCCTGTGGCACCGGTCCCGTGGGGACGCCGAGCGCGGGGCAGCGGCGGAGCGGCTCGCCGACGCGGTCGCCCGCGACTGGGTCGCCCGGAACCCGGCCGAGGCCGACCGCATCGGTCCGGCGATCGGCGCGCAGCTCCTCGCGCACGCCGGTGGGCAGGCGACGACAGGGTCCGAGAACGGCATCCGGACGGCGCAACAGCTGCTTGCGGCGACGCGTGCGGCGCTCGCCGAGGCGGCGCCGGCGGTGCCGTCGGCCGGCACCCTCCGTCCGCGGTCGGCACCGCAGGTCTGACCCGGCCGTCGGACGGTCGCCGGCCGCGCGGTGGTGGTGGGCAGTGCCTCCCGGCCGTCGTGGCGTCCCCTCCACCGCGCGGTCGGACGGGAGGCGCGACGCGCGCGGGTCCCGTCGAGTCGCCTCCGTCGGGGGTGCGGGAGTAAACTGAGTCCAGCACGCACCGTGTCGTCGCGTGCCGCGTCGTTTCCGGACGTGGCAGTCGGTCACTTGACCGACGTGGGGACCGGATCCGTGGGCGTCCGACGGGCACCACGTGCGTGCGACGGCGCCGGGTCCCGGCGCGGATCGTCGTGTCGAGCACTCGAGGGGTGCCGGCTGCACGGACCGCGGGAGTCCACCGGACGTCCCACGGCGGGACCGGCGCACGAGCGGGCCAGGGTGGCCCGCGGACCGGGGTCGTGCCAGACGCCGGTCGAGGACTTCCCGCCACGACGGCGGCTCGCCCGTGGAGAACGGGCGGAACAGGAGGAGCGTTGGCTCGATCAGGCACCCGGCGAGCAGCCGGCGGGACGCGGACCGCGTCGCGCCGTACCCGCCCGCTGGACAACGACGGCGTCATCCCGGTGCTCGCCCGCGCGGTGCGCGAGGTGGAGGCGGCGGCGCAGCGCGGACCGCTGAAGGCGTCCAACCGGTCGAAGTTCCAGGCGGTCGCGCTGCTGATGCGCGAGGAGCGCGCACGGGTCAAGGCCGACCCGGAGCTCACCGACGCGCAGCGCGCCGAGCAGCTCAAGCGTCTCGACGGTGTCGCCACGATCCTGGCGAAGACCGCCGCGCGGGACACCAGCGTGATCCAGCTGCTGACCGAGGAGGCCTCGGTGAGCGAGGCGACCCGCACGGTCAAGCGCGACATGATGATCGCCGGCGGCATGGAACTGCAGCCCGAGGACCTCGTCATCGCGGCCGAGCCGTCCCCGGTGGTCGACGCCCCGGTGCGCTCGGTCGTGCCGCAGGCGGTCGTGCAGCGCCAGCTGGCCAACCCCTTCCTCGCGCCCGACTTCGCCCTCGCCGACCAGCCCGTCGCCCACCCGCGTCGCCTGGCGAACTGGGAGCTGTTCGGTCCGCTGTTCAAGTCGTTCGAGTACGGCGCCGGCGGTGGCGCGGCGTCGATGCCGTTGCCGGAGCCGACCTCGCTGCACTCGCGGTCCGGCACCACGCTGATGAAGCACCAGGCGGAGCTCGTCGCCGCCGCGGCGCAGGGACACCGCACGTTCCTGCTCGCGGACGAGCCCGGCCTCGGCAAGACCGCGCAGTCGCTGCTCGCCGCCGACGCCGCGAACGCCTTCCCGCTGCTGGTGGTCGTGCCCAACGTCGTGAAGACCAACTGGGCGCGCGAGGCCGAGCGCTGGGTGCCGAACCGCACCGCCACCGTCATCCACGGCGACGGGGACGACCTGGACGGCTTCGCCGACATCGTCATCGTGAACTACGAGATCCTCGACCGGCACGCCGGCTGGCTCGGGGCCTTCGGCTTCAAGGGCATGGTCGTCGACGAGGCCCACTTCATCAAGAACAAGGAGTCGCAGCGCTCCCGGTTCGTGCTGCAGCTCGCCGAGCAGATCCGTGCGCGGGTGTCGTCGCCGCTGTTCCTGGCGCTGACCGGTACCCCGCTGATCAACTCGGTCGAGGACTTCCGCACCATCTGGGAGTTCCTCGGCTGGATCGACGACAAGAAGCCCCGCGCGACGCTCATGAACGAGCTCGAGGACATCGGGCTCACCCCGGCCGACCCCGGCTTCTTCGTCGAGGCCCGCAAGGCCGTCATCGACCAGGGCATCGTCCGCCGCCGCAAGGTCGACGTCGCCGCCGACATCCCCGCGCGACGGATCGCCGACATCCCGGTCGAGCTCGACGGCGACGAGGGCCGCTCCATCCGCGACGCCGAGCGCGAGCTCACCGCGAAGCTGGTCCGTCGGTACCACCAGGCGCTCGATGCCCGCACCGGGCAGGACCCGGTCGTCGGCATCGACCACAAGCTCGTCCGCCAGGTCGCGCGGTGGGAGCTCGAGGACCAGGACGCCTCGTCGACCGGCGAGAACGTGTTCTCGATGGTGCGGCGGATCGGTCGTGCCAAGGCGCAGCTGGCGGCGGACTACGCGGCGCAGCTCGCCTCGAACGTCGGCAAGGTGGTCTTCTTCGCGAAGCACCTCGACGTGATGGACCAGGCCGAGGAGGTCTTCGCCCGTCGGCACCTGAAGACCGCCACCGTCCGCGGTGACCAGACGCCCGCACAGCGCACGGCCGAGATCGACGCGTTCGTGAACGACCCCGACGTCGCCGTCATCGTGTGCTCGCTCACCGCCGCCGGCGTCGGCCTGAACCTGCAGGTGTCGTCGAACGTCGTGCTCGCCGAGCTGTCGTGGACCTCGGCGGAGCAGACGCAGGCGATCGACCGCGTGCACCGCATCGGACAGGAAGAGCCCGTCACCGCGTGGCGGATCATCGCGGCGCAGACGATCGACACCAAGATCGCCGAGCTCATCGACTCGAAGGCGTCCCTGGCCGCCCGCGCGCTCGACGGGTCGGACGAGGAGATCGCCGATTCGGGCGACATCCAGCTCGACGCGATGGTGGCGCTGCTGACGGAGGCGCTCGGGGGCTGAGCGCCGGGTGCGCTCGGTCGCTCGCGGAGTCGGCGCGGCGGCCGCCGCCCGGTGCCGGCTCCGGCGCCCGGTGCCGGCGCCGGGTCCGGTCGCGTTGCGGCACGACGTGCTCCCGCACAACGAGAAGCGGCTCGAACCACGCAAACGCGTGGTTCGAGCC
>NZ_JAQMHU010000003.1:0-182902 GCF_028307415.1 Curtobacterium uvaldense
CGGTTCCGGTCGCATGACGTGCCGCCGGCGGCCGTTCCGGTCGCACGACGTGCCGTCGGCGATCGTTCAGGTCGCAGGACGCGCCGTCGGCGGCGGAGGTGAGCGGCATGTCGTGCGACGGGAATCGTGGGACGGGAGGCTCGGGGCGGGCTGGCACCGGGCCTCCCGTCCGATGGGCGCGCCGGCGGTTCCGGTCGCACGACCTGCCGTCGGCGGCCGTTCCGGTCGCACGACGTGCCGTCGGCGGCGGTTCCGGTCGCATGACGTGCCGTCGGCGGCCGTTCCGGTCGCACGACGTGCCGTCGGCGGCGGAGGTGAGCGGCATGTCGTGCGACGGGAATCGTGGGACGGGAGGCTCGCGGCGGGCTGGCATCGGGCCTCCCGTCCGTTCGTGGGCACCAGCCGCATCGAACGGGCAGGACGTGCCGCGCGCGTCCCGTCGGGCGGGCAGGATCCGTCGGCAGGAGCCGCCGAGTGTGACAGGAAGTGCCCGCTCGGCGAGCGGGCGGCGGGCGGCCGCGGCCCCGGCCGCTGGCGTCAGTCGGCGTCGGGGGTGAGCCAGATGGCCGAGGCGGCGGCGGCCGGCAGGTCGACGAGGGACTCCTCGCCGTCGGGAGCCCGCCGGCTGACGGCGATCACACCCGCGTAGTCGCGGACCCGCTCGACGCGCAGGTGCGTGCCCAGTGCGACCCCGAGCTCGTCGAAGTACCGGAGCAGGGCCGGGTCGTCGTCGGACACCCGGTCCACGACCCCGCAGGCACCGGGTTCGACCGAGCCGAGCAGCGTGCCCGCCGACGACGGGACCGAGCCGTCCGTCGCCGGGATCGGGTCACCGTGCGGGTCGTGCGTCGGGTGGCCGAGGTCGGCGTCGACCCGCTCGAGGAACGTCTCGGACACCGCGTGCTCGAGCGCCTCGGCCTCGGTGTGGACCTCGTCCCACGAGTAGCCGAGCCGCTGCACCAGGTACGTCTCGATGAGCCGGTGGCGACGGACCATCGCCACGGCGACCTGCTGCCCGAGCGGGGTGAGCACGACGCCGTAGTAGGGGGTGTGCTCGATGAGGCCGTCGCGGTCGAGCTTGCGGAGGTTCCCCGACACCGTCGACGCCGAGACCCCGAGGGCCGCCGCGATGTCCCGCGTCGCGAGCCCCTCGCCGCCGCGCTCGGTCGACTTCCACACGAGCTTCACGTAGTCCTCCGCCATGACGGACAGGGAGGGCAGGCGCATCACGACACCGCCGTGGTGCAGTGTCCGCTCCGGGCCATGACGGACAGGGAGGGCAGGCGCATGCGTCAATGGTACAAACGGCGGGTGACCACCACCGCACCCGTCCGACGTCGTCGCTGGCCGGTGCCCCCGTCGCTCCTGCTCGGCCTCGCGCCGCTCGTCGCCTTCGCGGCCGTCAGCGCCTGGCGCTCGCGGCCGAGCGACGACTACAGCACGCTCGGGCAGACCGTCGAGGGCGTCCTCGGGGCACTCGTGGTGCCGGAGGGCATCGCGGTGTTCGTGCTCTGCGTCTACGTCACCGCGCTGGGCTGGTGGCCGATCGCGACCACCGACCGTCGTCGGACGGCACTCCGGTGGACGCTCACGGCCCCGGCGTTGATCGCAGCCGTGTGCGTCGCCCGGCTCCCGCTCGTCGAGTGGGGCGCCCAGCCGGTGCGGTACTTCCTGCTGCTCGCGGTCGGGGTCCTCCTCGTGGGGGTGTTCGAGGAGCTGCTCACCCGCGGCGTGCTGCTCGTCGGGCTCCGGCGGCGGCTGCCCGAGTTCGGCGTGTGGATCGCGTCGTGCGTGCTGTTCGGGCTGCTGCACTTCCTCAACGTCCTCGCCGGCGCTGGGGTCGGTGCGACCGTCGTGCAGGTCGTCTTCGCCGCGTCGTTCGGCTCGACGCTCTACCTCGCCCGCCGGCTCACCGGGAACCTGCTCGCGCCCGTGCTGCTGCACGCCTTCTGGGACTTCGGGTCGATCGCGGTGTCGGCCACCGTGCCGACGCAGGACCTGGTGCGGATGGTGCCCGTCGGGCTCCTCGGACTGTTCGCGTTCGCGGTGCTCGCCCTCGGGGTGGTCGCCGGCGGCGTGGTCGCATGGCGGGACGACCGGGGTCGCCGCCTGCTGCGCCGGTGGCGGTCGGTGCCGCCCGTCGGGGCGCCCGCGGTGCAGGGGGACGAGCCGCGCCTCCCGACCGCCGTCTGACCCGACCGTCCGCGCTCAGGTGCCGGGCCCGGCGGGTGCCGCCGGGCCGACTCGTCCACGAGGGCGACGGGCTGCGAATGCGCACAGCCTGCGGCCCGGTTCACCCCCGGGTGGGGGACCGTTCGCCGTCCGGCAACCACCCGTCCCTAGGTTCGCCCTGTTGCCACACCGGTACAACAGGAAGGGGCGTCGCCCCCGGGCGACCACCACCACATGCGCAGATCCACCGTCCGCGGCGTGACCGTCGCCACCGTCGCGACCGCACTCGTGCTCGGGTCACCGCTCGCCGCGCAGGCCGCGACGTACCCGAGCGACTCCACCAAGCCCGACCTGGTGTCGCTGCTCAGCGGGTACGACCAGTACTGGACGTCGAGCGGGAAGAACGACCTGCACGGCACCGTGGACGACCCGGTGACGCTGGCCAAGAACGACCAGCTTACGTCGTGGATCAACCAGCACGCGACGACGGCGCAACAGTTCCGGGCGCTGCAGGACGCCGAGTACGACAACGCGACGAACACCGCCTACGACCAGTCCTTCACCGTGTCGCAGGGGCTCGGCGAGACGCTGAGCAAGCTGTTCGTGCAGGGGCGCAACGACGGCGACCTGCCGCTCGTCGACGCGCTCATCAACTCGTCGAACGGTACGAGCGGCGCCTACGTCGGCACCGGCGACGCGAAGGCCCACTACAGCTACCCGCGGCCGTACCTGCCGACCGACACCGCGGCGACGCTGCCCGCCGGCGACGACACGGCCAGCTGCAACCCGGCGACCGTGAACGCGTCGTCGCTCGCCGCGAACCGCACCGGCACGGCCTGGGCGGACGCGAAGGGCAACCTCACGATCACGCGGGTGCCGGCCACGACCGACACCACGCACGAGTTCTCGCCGAACGACGTCGTGCTCGACGCCGGCTACGGCCAGAAGGGCATCTGCACCGGCGGCTCGTACCCGTCCGGGCACACCACCACGGCGTACCAGGCGGGCATCACCCTCGCCACGCTCGTGCCCGAACTCGCGCCGGAGATCCTCGCCCGCACGTCCGAGGCCGGCAACGACCGCATCGTCCTCGGCGTCCACTACCCGCTCGACATCATGGGTGGACGCATCGACGGCGAGGCCGCCCTCGCCGCCCGCTGGTCCGACACGCAGTACCGCACCGAGGTCCTCGAGCCGGCCCGCGCCCAGCTCACGGCGTACCTCGAGGCGACGTGCGGCGACACCCTCGCGAACTGCATCGCCGCGGAGCGGCCCTACACCGACGACCCCTACGGCGGCCAGGCGATGCCCGGCGGCACCGCGCAGGTCGTCACCGACCGGGCCTCGGCCGTGCAGGTCTACCGCGAGCGCATGACCTACGGCTTCGCGCAGACCGGCACCGCGGGTCTCGCCCCGTCGGTCCCCACCGGCGCGTCGAACCTGCTCCTGTCGACCTTCCCGACCCTGACCGACGCGCAGCGCACGCAGGTGCTCGCGCAGACCGAGATCGCCTCGGGTCACCCCCTCGACCAGTCCGGCTCCGCGAACGGCTCGTGGGAGCGGCTCGACCTCGCGGCCGCGACGAGCGCGACCGTCGCCGTCGGCGCGGACGGCACCGCGACGGTCGTCTCGACCGGTGGGCAGGCCCGCGTCGTCTCCGGCGTGCTGACCGCCCCCGAGGGCACCTCCGTGCAGGCCGGGAAGACGATCGCCCTCGCCGGCACCGGACTCCCCGCCGGCGCCACCCTGCAGGTCGTCCTGCGGTCCGACCCGGTCACGGTCGGCACGCTCACGGTCGGTCCGGACGGCACCGCGACCGGCTCGGTCGTGATCCCCGCGGACGCTCCGGTCGGCGCGCACACGCTCGACCTCGTCGACGCGTCGGGCGTCTCGGTGCTCGTGACGCCGCTCGCGATCACCGTGACCGCGGCGTCGAACGCGGGCGGCTCGACCGGCGGCGCGGGCACGTCGGGCGGCACCGGCGCCACCGGGACCGTCCCCGCCGGCGTGCACCTGCCGGTCGTCAGCGGCTGACCCACCGGACGGGAGGCGCGGGACCGGCCCGCCCCGTGCCTCCCGTCCGCACCCACCCGACGGGAGGCGCGGGACCGGCCCGCCCCGCGCCTCCCGTCCGCCGCCCCTGACCGCTCACCCCCCCTCGCACCACCGGAGGCCCCCGTGCCGTACCCCAAGACCTGGACCACCGTCGGCATCGCCGCCGTCGTGGTCGCCGCCGCCGCGATCGCCGTCCCGGTGCTGACCGGCGCGACCGGCGGTGACGCCGTCCCCGCCGCGGCGGACCGCACCCCCACGGCCACGGCGCGCACGGCGCCGAGCGTCCCCGACGTCGCCGCAGCGGCGCTCGCCGCGCTGCCCGAAGCGCGCTACTCGGCCGTGGTCGGCGGCCTGCTGCCCGTCGACCGGACGGTGTCGTCCGCCGAGGTCTTCCACCTCCGCACCGACGCACCGCTCTTCGGGTCCGATCGGCAGCGCCCTGTCGCGCGCTTCGCGGCCACCGACTTCCTCGGCCAGTCGACGACGGTCGTGGGACTGCGGCACGAGGGGGACTGGGAGCTCGTCCTCACGCCGGCGCGTCGGGAGCTGCCCTCGGCGGCCGACGGACACGCGGCCGCGCAGACGGCCGCGTGGATGCCGCGGACGGCACTCGTGCAGCAGGTGACACCGACGTCGCACGTGGTCATCTCGACGGCCGACCAGACCGTGTCCATCAAGTCCTCGTCCGGACGGGTCACCCGGAGCTTCCCCGCGGGGGTGGGCACCTCCGACACCCCGACGCCGACCGGCGTGACGGGGTACCTGGAGCAGCGGTACGTCGACCCCTCGCAAGGGACGGGCGACCACGCGATCCAGCTGACGTCGCTGCACTCGAGCGCAGCCGACGAACCGTACGGCGGTTCGGACGGCGGGCTCATCGGCCTGCACTGGAACGCGGCGGCCTCGGGGGCGGTGTCCCACGGGTGCGTGCGGCTCTCCGCGGAGGGGGTCGCGGCGCTCGACGCCCTGCCGCTCGGGACGCTCGTGACGGTGGAGTAGCACGGGCGCCGCCGGGTACGCTCGGGCCGGTGACCGACGGGACCGGACAGTTGCCCAGGACCCTGCGGTCCGGGGCCGGTGCGACCGTGCGCCGACTGGTGCACGTCTCGCGTCCGGTCCTGTGGATCAACACGATCGGCTCGGGGCTGGTCGCCGTGTGGCTCACCGGAGCGCTGTTCGACCTTCGGGCGCTGCCGATCCTGATCTGGCTGACGCTGCCGTTCAACCTGCTCATCTACGGCGTCAACGACGTCTTCGACCAGGACACCGATGCGACGAACCCCCGCAAGGGGTCCATCGAGGGTGCCAGGATCCGGCAGTCGGAGGTCCGACTCATCGTCTGGGCGGTCGCCGTGGTCAACGTGCCGTTCCTCGTCGCGTTCCTGTTGACGCTGCCGCCGCTCGCGAACGCCGCGATCCTGCTCTACGCGGTCGTCTTCGTCTGCTACTCCGCGCCACCGGTGCGCTTCAAGGCGCGGCCGTACCTCGACTCGCTGAGCAACGCGGCGTACGCGCTGCCGCTGGTCATCGTGCCGTTCGCCCTCGAGGAGGAGCCGACGTGGCCCGCCGCGCTGGGACTGATGGCCTGGAGCGTCGCCAAGCACGCCTTCGACGCCGTGCAGGACATCGTCGAGGACCGTGACGCGGGCATCACCACGACCGCGGTCCGGCTCGGACCCCGGGGGACCGCGCTGTGGAGCGGCGCCTGGTGGGTGGTGTCGACGGTGTTGTTCGCGGTGGTGAGCATCCCGGTGGCCGCCGTCAACCTGCTCATCGCCGGCGTCCTCGTCGTGTGCCTGCTGCGCGCCCCGTCGCCGGAGACCGGTCACCGCCTGTACCGCCTGTCGGTCGCCTTCCCGTACATCGCGGGGTCCTTCGCCGGGGTGCTGCTCCTGGTGTCCATCGTGCTCGGAGGTGCCCGGTGAGTCGTGTCGTCGTCGTCGGAGGTGGGATCGGTGGCCTCACCGCCGCCGCCCTGCTCGCCCGTGCCGGGCACCGTGTGACCCTGCTCGAGGCGTCGGACCGGCTCGGGGGCAAGAGCCGTCGCATCCAGCTCGGGGCGGACCGGATCGACACCGGGCCGTCGCTCGTCACCTTCCCGGCGGTGTGGGACGAGCTGCTGCGGCGACTCGGCGGACGTTCCGGCGAGGACGGGCACCTCGACCTGGTGCGCATGCCGGAGGTCGGCCGGTACTTCCACGGCGGCGAGGAGACCGCGCTCCCGGTGGCGCCCGACCACCCCTGGTACCCGGCGTGGCGACGCTTCGCCGACCTGCACGCGCCGCTCGCCGACGACGTCACGCGGCTCCTGCTCGCCGACCCGCTCGACCGCTCGGCCCTGCCGGCCGTCCGTCGCCTGCTCTCCGTGTACGGCTCGCGGCTCACCACGCGTGCGTACCTCGACGGCCTGGCGTGGCTGCCGGACGGGCTGCGCGAGATCATCGCGATCCACACCCTCAACGCAGGGGTCTCACCCGCACGCACCCCCGCGCTCTACGCGAGCATGCCGGCGATCATGGCGGAGACCGGCGCGTGGGTGCCCCGCGGCGGCGTCTACGAGGTCGTGCTCGCGCTGCAGCGACTCGCCGAGGCCGCCGGCGTCGAGGTCCGCACCGGCGAGGCCGTCACCCGCATCGCGCGCGGCGGCGTCACCACCGAGGCCGCACATCACCCCGCCGACCTGGTCGTCAGCGCCCTCGACGCCGACCGACTCGCCGCGCTGACCCGTCCGTCCGGTCCGTCCGCGATGTCCGCGATGTTCGCGCTGCCCCGCCCGCGCTCCCGCCCCCGCCCCCGCCCCCGGGCCCTGTCCTGCTCCGCCGTCGCGCTCTACGGCGTGCTGCGCGAGGAGCTGCCCGAGGGCCTCGCGACGCACAGCGTGGTGCTGCCGACGAAGCCGGACGCACTGCACCGGAGCCTCGAGGCGGGCGACGAGCCGGCGGACACGATGGTGTTCGTCAACCACTACCGCGCCGGCGAGCTCTCCCCGAACCCGCACGGCACCGTGGGCGTGCTGCTGACCGCACCCGCGGACGGGGCGCACTACGAGATCGACCACCCCTTCGTGCGGCGGGAGGTCGACCGGGTGTCGGCAGCGCTGGGCCTCGACCGACCGATCACCGACCTGCTCGACGACCACGTGGTCCTCGACCCGCAGTACTACGGCACCGGGGGAGAACCGCGCGGGGCGCTCTACGGGGCGGCCCGTCCGCCGTGGCAGAGCGGGCCGTTCCACCGCCCCTCGTACAACGACCGCTGGCGGCCGTGGCTGTGGCGGGTGGGGGCGTCGGTGCACCCCGGCGGCGGGATCCCGGCCGTCGTGGGCGGAGCGATGATCGCGACGGAGCGGCTGCTCCGGGCGAACCCGGTCTGAGCGCGCCTTCGCGCCCTCGCTAGAGCTCGACCTCGATCGGCTCCGCGCGGACGAGCTCGTGCACGCCGGCGATGACCTCGCTCGGGCGGAACGGGTACCGGTCGATCTCGGCCTGGTCGCTGATGCCGGTCATCACCAGGACGGTGTGGAGCCCGGCCTCGATGCCCGCCTGCACGTCGGTGTCCATGCGGTCGCCGATCATGCCCGTGTTCTCGGAGTGGGCCCCGATGCGGTTCATCGCCGAGCGGAACATCATCGGGTTCGGCTTGCCGACGACGTACGGCTGCTTCCCGGTGGCCTTCTCGATCATCGCGGCGATGGCCCCGGTCGCCGGCAGGACCCCCTCGGCACTGGGCCCGGTGGCGTCGGGGTTCGTCACGATGAACCGGGCGCCGTCGCGGATGAGCCGGACGGCCTTGGTGATCGCCTCGAACGAGTAGTTGCGGGTCTCACCGACGACGACGTAGTCGGGCGCGGTCTCGGTCATGATGAAGCCGGCCTCGTGCAGCGCCGTCGTCATGCCGGCCTCGCCGATCACGAACGCGGAGCCCCCCGGCATCTGCGAGCGGCAGAAGTCCGCCGTGGCGAGCGCCGACGTCCAGATGCGCTCCTCGGGGACCTCGAGACCCGACCACCGCAGCCGGGCGCTGAGGTCACGCGGCGTGAAGATCGAGTTGTTCGTCAGGACGAGGAACTCGGTCCCTTCGTCCAGCCACTGCTGGATGAGCTCGGGAGCGCCCGGCAGGGCCTGGTTCTCGTGGACGAGCACGCCGTCCATGTCGGTCAGCCAGCACTCGACTTCGTCGCGGGTCGCCATGGGCCCAGCGTACCGGGGCCGCCGCTCGCCGGACCCGGTGGTCACCCGGCTGTGAGGACTGGCCGACCGGACACCGACCGGCGTTCGGCTTTGGGCTACGATTTTCGGGACACGTACCGGATCAAGGAGGCCTCCCCGTGCTCGTCGACCCCGGCAATCCGACCGCGCAGCCGCGCACCACGACCGACGACCGTACCGGCGCGGGAGCGGCCGACGCCCCCACCGGGACGACGCCGGCGGCCGACACCGCCGCCGCACCCCGCCGTCGCCGTGGTCGCCCCAACGTCCTGAGCCGACAGCAGGTGGTCGACGCCGCCACCGCCATCGCCAACGAGGAGGGCCTCGACCGCCTCTCCTTCCGCGCCCTCGGCGCGAAGCTCGGCGTCGCACCGATGACCGTGCACCGGACGATCGGCGGCCTCGACGACCTGCACGCCGAGCTCGTCCGTCGCACCGTCGACGAGTTCACGGCCACCTTCGTCTGGCCGGACGACTGGCGCTCGGTCGTCCACGTCTTCGCCTGCACCTTCCGCGACCTCATGCGCACCCACCCCCTCGTGCTCGAGTCGCACAGCCAGCGCGCCCCGCTCGCCTCCACCGAGTCCGACGCCGTCGTGGCGAAGGTCGTCGGGGCGCTGCAGCAGGCGGGTCTGCCGGAGCGCGAGGCCATGTACGCGTTCTTCGTGGTCTACGACTTCGTCGTCGGGCACGCCGGCGTGCAGGTCGGCCGCGGCGACTCCGAGGCGGGACGTCCGGAGCGGCACCGCGTGGTCGGGGAGATCCTCGGCGAGCACTCGTACGACGACCGCTTCGCCCTGGGCCTCGAGATCATCACCGCCGGCATCGAGGCCCGCGTCCGCACGCACGGCACCACCGCGTCGTGAGCACGGTCGACCCGCAGCAGGCGCGCCGCGAACGCGAGGCCCGGTACCGCGGCTCGACCACCGCCCTGACGATGACCGTCGTCGGTGCACTGCTGGTCGTCGCCGCGGGGGTGATCGGTGGACTCGCGGTGTCGGACTTCGTCCTGCGCTTCCGGATGATGACGGTCAACAGCATCTTCTCCGACAGCCCCGACCCGGAGACGCACCTGTGGGCGGCCCCGAGCGCGGTCGTCGGCACCCTGGTGGCCGTCGGCGTGTACACGCGGTGGAACCACCGGTGGTCCGGGCGCACCACCGACCTGGTCGGGCTCGGGCCGCTGCCGCTCTGGCTCGTCGGTGCCACCGCGTGCACCTGGTGGGCCACGACCACGCAGTGGCCCGCACCGGACCGCGTCGGCGTGGCCGTGGACCCGACGTTCGGGCACGACGAGACGTGGGGCGTCGGCAGCTGGATCCTGTACACCGCCGTGTGGTGGCTGCCGGGGCTCCTCACCGTCGTGACCGTCCTCGCGCTCGTGGCCGGCGGTGCCACGCGGATCGGCCGAGGGAACCGGCGCGCCCGGCTCACGGACGTGCTGGCGAACGGCCGCCGCACCACGGGCGAGGTCACCGCGATCAGCGGTGGCACGACCCCGGACGCGTCGCGCACGCTGCTGCGGTGGACCTTCTCGTTCGTGGACCTGCACGGCGTCCGGCGCTGGGTCGAGCGGACCGAGGGCTTCACCCACGGCACCGCTCCGGTGCTCGGTGGGACGGTGACCGTGCTCCACGACCCGGCCCGCCCCGGCGACCGCAAGCGCATCTTCACGACGACCGGCAGCGGTGACGACCCCGAGGACTTCCTGCGCCCCGGCACGACCTGAGGCCGGACGAAGATTGGCACTTCTCCACGAAAACGCGGCGCTCCTAGGCTCGTCAGCCGTGTCAGAACAGAACGTCCAGCCCCAGCAGCACCCGTACCAGCCGTACGCAACGGCGCCGGCCGCCCCGCAGCGCACGAACACCCTCGCGATCATCGCGCTCGTGGCGGCGTTCGTCGCGCCGATCGTCGGGTTCGTCCTCGGCTTCGTCGCGATGTCCCAGGCGAAGAAGCGTGACGAGGGCGGCCGTGGCCTGGCGCTCGCCGCGGTGATCGTCGGCGGGGTGATCACGGTCTTCTACGCCGTGCTCTTCATCGCGCTCGTCGCGGTCGCGATGTCCGAGCCGTCGGTCACGTACCCGACGTCGTACTGACCGTCGGCTGACGGCGGTCGCCGGACGGGAGGCGCGGGGCACGCGCCCTACGCTGGTCACGTGACCGAGCGCCTCCCGTCCGACCCCCTGGTCCCGTCGACGGGGCCGGCGCAGCCGGACGGTCCCACGCTGCCACCGACCCACGAGGCCACGACCAACGGCGTCGGGCCGCACCCCGAGCCCTGGCCGGAGGACCCCCGGCTCGACCCGGAGCTGCTCGCCGCCGGGGACACCCGCAACGTCGTCGACCGCTTCCGGTACTGGTCGATGGACGCCATCGTCGCCGAGCTCGACACCCGCAGACACGCCTTCGACGTCGCGATCGAGAACTGGCAGCACGACCTCAACATCGGGTCGATCGTGCGGAGTGCGAACGCGTTCCTCGCCGGCACCGTGCACGTCATCGGTCGGCGGCGCTGGAACAAGCGCGGGGCGATGGTCACCGACCGGTACCAGCACGTGCGGTACCACCCGGACGTCGCGGCGTTCCTGGCTGCGATGCACGAGGAGGGACGACCGGTCGTCGCGATCGACAACACCCCGGGTGCCGAGCGCATCGAGACCGCGGCGATCCCGGAGCGCTGCGTGTTCCTGTTCGGGCAGGAGGGACCCGGGCTCACCGACGAGGCCGTCGCGGGTGCGGACGCCCACCTCGAGATCACGCAGTTCGGGTCGACGCGGAGCATCAACGCCTCGGCCGCGGCGGCGATCGTCATGCACGCCTGGGTCGTCCAGCACGCGGTCCTGCCCACGGACTGACGCGCTCGCCGCTGGGCCGCGGGGCCGCCGGGCCGCCGGGGCCGCCGGGCCGGCGGGGCTGCGCACGAGACTCGGCTCCGCGGACACGTTCGCGACGCCGGGGCCGCGAACGTGTCCGCTCAGACGAGTCTCGTGCGCGCGGGCGGCGCGGGCGGGCTTGCTCGCGTCAGCGCGGAGCGGTCGTGCGGCGGGCGACGAGCCGGGGCTCGACCAGGGTCTCCTGCGCCGGAGCGGTCGGGTCGGCGATCCGGGCGAGCAGGCGCTCCCCGGCGCCACGGCCGATCTCCACGCTGCGGTCGTCGATGCTCGTCAGGCCGACGTAGGACGACGCCGCGAGCGGGGTGTCGTCGTAGCCCATCACCGACACGTCCTCGGGGACGCGCAAGCCCCGGGCGGCGAGCCCCGACATCGCACCGAGCGCCATGACGTCGTTCGCGGCGAACACCGCGGTGACGTCGGGGTGGGCGTCGAGCAGGTGCCCGACGGCCTCGGCGCCGGCCTCCTCGGTGGGTTCCACGGGCATGACGTGGGTGGCGAGCCAGGCGGGCGACGTGGCGGAGGTGATCCGTGCCTCCAGGCCGGTGAGCCGCTCCGCGGACGCAGCCGAGCGCCCGCCGACGAAGCCGATGCGCGTGTGGCCGAGCGCGAGCAGGTGCTCGGCGGCCATCCGACCACCGGCGCGGTCGTCGTTCGCGACGGTGTCGGCGCGGGGCAGCACCGCACGACCGCCGGCGACGACGACGGGCATGCTCGCCGGGATCGCGAGGTCGGTGTCGGGCTCGCCGGCGATGACGATGCCCTCGACGCGCATGGACAGGAAACCCTCGACGGGTGAGGCGTCGAGCCCGGTGTTGAGGAAGCGGTCGGCGACGACGAGGCGGTGCCCCTGGTCCTGCAGCGCCTCGCGCAGGCCGGTGAGCAGGTCGACGAACCACTGGTTGCGGAAGTCGTCGAGGACGACGCCGATCGTGCGGCTGCGGGTGCCGGCGAGGGACACGGCCGCGGTGCTCGGGCGGTAGTCGAGTTCCTGGATGGCCCGCAGGACGGCCTCGCGGCGCTGGTCGCTGACCTTCGGGGACCGCTGGAGCACGAGCGAGACGAGGGACTTCGAGACCCCTGCGCGGGCGGCGACGTCGTAGATGGTCGCCGGTTTGCCGTCTGCGGTGGCGGACCTGCCGTCTCCCATGATCTCCCTCGACCCGTCGTGGTGTCCCTCGATCGTAGCGGCCCCGACTCGAGCGGTTGTCAGGACATGGTGCGCCACCGGGGGTGGGGTGCGGTGGGGCGGGCGCGGGGTGTCCGGCGTGCTCGCGGGGCGGAGGTGGCGCGGAGGCGGCGTGTGGTGCTGGGTGCTCGCGCACCACCGGAAGCACGTCGCGCCACGGAACCGCGTGGCGCGACGTGCTTCTCGTTGTGCTGACGGCCGAGCCGCCCCGAGCGCCGAGCGCCGCCCGCGCCGCGCCCGCGCCGCCCGTGCACTGTCGTGCCCCGTCCCGGATGCTGCGCCCCGGTGTGCCGGGGCACAGCATCCGCAGCAGGGCGCGTCTCGCGTTCTCACCGATCACAGCGCGCCGTACCCGGACCCGGCGCCCCACCCCCGGCAGCACCGTCCGGGCAACGCAGAACGGGCGGCCCTCCCGAAGGAGGGCCGCCCGTCCGAGCGCGAACGCAGACTTACTTGCTGAAGCCCTTGAAGCGCTGGTTGAACTTCTCGACGCGACCGGCCGAGTCGAGGATGCGCTGCTTGCCCGTGTAGAACGGGTGCGACGCCGACGAGATCTCGACGTCGATGACCGGGTAGGTCGCACCGTCGAGCTCGATGGTCTTGTCGCTGGTCGCGGTCGAACGCGTCAGGAACGTCTCACCGGAGGCCAGGTCGCGGAAGACGATGGCGTTGTACTCGGGGTGGGTGTCGGTCTTCATGGAGATTCCTCGGTTGGAGATGGTGGGAGATGCGCGGACGGCCGGTTCGAGCGGACTCGATCGGGACCCCCGCGCGGGAAGTCTGCGGCGTGCGCCAGCCGTCCACGTTACCAGACGACGGGCAGGATCGGGAGCGTCAGGCCGCGCGCGCCGTGTACCGACCGGCGTCCTTCGACACGGTCAGCTCCACGCCGAAGGCCTGGGACAGCGTGGGAGCCGTCAGGACCTCGTCGATGGGGCCGGCGGCCTGGATCCCACCGTCGGCGAGCACGAGGGCGTGCGTGAAGCCCTCGGGGATCTCCTCCACGTGGTGGGTGACGATGACGATCGCCGGCGAGTCGCTGCTCTGCGCGTAGCCGCCGAGCGTGCGCACCAGGCTCTCGCGCGCACCGAGGTCGAGCGACGCAGCCGGCTCGTCGAGGAACAGCACCTCGGGATCGGTCATCACGGCGCGCGCGATCTGCACGCGCTTCTGCTCGCCGTCGCTCAGCTCACCGAACGTGCGGTCGGTGAAGTCACCGAGGCCCCACTCGTCGAGCACACGCTGGGCGCGGCGGACGTCGAGCTCCTCGTACTCCTCGTTCCAGCGACCGGTGACCGAGTACGCGGCGGTGAGCACGACGTCGACGACCTTCTCGGTCACCGGGATCCGGCGGGCGAGGGCGGTCGACGCGAAGCCGATGCGCGGACGCAGCTCGAACAGGTCCGCGCCGCCGAGCTCGGTGCCGAGCACCTCGACACTGCCCGACGTCGGGAACGTCTGGGCACCGGCCACCTGCAGTAGCGTGGTCTTGCCGGCGCCGTTGGCACCGAGCACCACCCAGCGTTCGTCGTCCTGCACCTCCCACGAGATCCCGTCGAGGATGGTGGCCCCGTTGCGGACCACGGAGACGTCTGACAAGCGCACGACCGAGGGCATGGCTCCAGCCTACGGCTTCCGGGCGAGCACCTCGTCGTAGACCTGCCGCGTGCGGTGCGCGATCGCGTCCCACGTGAACTCGCTCTCGACGCGGAGGCGTCCTGCGCGTCCCATGAGCTTGGCGAGCCCCTCGTCGGCCAGGACCTCGTCCAGCGTCCGGGCGAGGTCGGCCACGAAGCGGTCCGGGTCGTTCGGCGTGCCGGTGCCGTCCTGTGCCTGGTCGATCGGGACGATGCGCCCGGTCAGCCCGTCGGCGACGACCTCGGGGATGCCGCCCGTGCGCGTGCCGACCACGGGGATGCCACAGGCCATGGCCTCGAGGTTGACGATGCCGAGCGGCTCGTAGATCGACGGGCAGACGAACACGGTCCCCGACGACAGGACGTTCACGACCTCCTGGTGGGAGAGCATCCGGTCGATCCAGACCACACCGTCGCGCTCCGCGCGCAGGGACTCGACGAGTCCGGTCACCTCGGCCATGATCTCCGGCGTGTCCGGAGCGCCCGCGCACAGCACGATCTGCACGTCCGACGGCAGCGACGCCACCGCGCGGAGCAGGTACGGCAGGCCCTTCTGCCGGGTGATCCGGCCGACGAACACGACCGAGCGGCGCGACGGGTCGATGCCGAGCGCGCGCACGGCGTCCTCGTCGACGGTCGGCTTCCACTCGTCGATGTCGATGCCGTTGTAGACGACGTGCACCTTCGCCGGGTCGATGGACGGGTAGGAGCGCAGGATGTCCGCCCGCATGGCCTTCGACACCGCGATCACGCCGTCGGCCTGCTCGAACGCCTCACGTTCCATCCAGCTCGACAGGCGGTAGCCGCCCCCGAGCTGCTCGGCCTTCCACGGGCGCAGTGGCTCGAGGCTGTGGGCCGTGACCACGTGCGGGATGCCGTGGGTGAGCTGCGCGATGCGCCCCGCGGCGTTGGCGTACCAGGTGTGGGAGTGCACCAGGTCGGCGCCCGCGACGTCGGCGGCGATGCGGACGTCGGTACCGAGCGCCTGGAGCGCGCCGTTCGCGTCCTCGAGGCCCTCGGGCGTGCGGTACGCCCACACGCCCTCCTCGTCACGGAACGCCCCGAAGGCGCGCACCCGGACGTCCGTGTCCGTCCCCGACCGCAGCGCAGCCGTGAGCTCGGCCACGTGGACACCCGCTCCGCCGTAGACCTCCGGCGGATACTCCCTGGTCAGTAGATCGACTCGCACGGACTCAACGTAACGGGTTCGCCGTCCGGACGCCTACTGTGAACCACATGGCACCAAAGAAGGTATTCGGCATCGTCCTCGCCGGCGGCGAGGGCAAGCGGCTCATGCCGCTCACGGCCGATCGCGCGAAGCCCGCCGTCCCGTTCGGCGGCAACTTCCGTCTCATCGACTTCGCGCTCTCCAACCTCGTGAACTCCGGGTTGCAGAAGATCGTCGTCCTGACCCAGTACAAGTCGCACAGCCTCGACCGTCACGTGGCCGAGACCTGGCGCATGGAGGGGCTCCTCGGGTCCTACGTCGCGTCGGTGCCGGCGCAGCAGCGACTCGGCAAGCGGTGGTTCGCCGGCTCGGCGGACGCGATCCTGCAGTCCCTCAACCTGCTCCGCGACGAGCGCCCGGACATCGTGGTCGTGGTCGGTGCGGACCACGTCTACCGGATGGACTTCCACCAGATGATCGAGGCGCACATCGCCTCCGGCCGCAGTGCCACGGTCGCGGCGATCCGGCAGCCGATCGGCCTCGCGGACCAGTTCGGCGTCATCCAGGTGGACCAGGACGACCCGACCAGGATCGACGCGTTCCTCGAGAAGCCGAAGGACGCCGTCGGCCTGGCCGACTCGCCGGACGAGATCCTCGCGTCGATGGGCAACTACGTGTTCAACGCCGACGCCCTCGTCGACGCGGTGCTCCGCGACGGCCAGATCGAGTCGAGCAAGCACGACATGGGCGGCGACATCGTCCCCGACTTCGTGGCCCGCGGCGACGCCGGCGTCTACGACCTGCAGCGCAACGACGTGCCCGGCTCGAACGACCGCGACCGGTACTACTGGCGCGACGTGGGGACGATCGACTCGTTCTTCGACGCCCACATGGACCTCATCGCGCCGGTCCCGGTCTTCAACCTGTACAACCAGGACTGGCCGATCTTCAACCAGCAGACGAACCTGCCGCCGGCGAAGTTCGTCCGCGACGCGAACGGCAACACCGGCTCGACGGTCGACTCGATCGTCGCGCTCGGGTGCCTGCTCTCCGGCGCCCAGGTGGAGCGCAGCGTCATCGGTCCGTGGTGCGGGATCGACTCGGGCGCGAAGGTCCTCGACTCCATCGTGTTCGAACGGGCGTCCATCGGCGCCGGGTCGGTCGTGAACCGCGCGATCCTCGACAAGGACGTGGTCATCGCGCCCGGTGCGCAGGTCGGCGTCGACCGCGAGACCGACGAGGCCCGCGGCTTCACCGTCACGGAGTCCGGCATCACGGTCGTCGGCAAGGGCGTCCGCGTCGAGGCCTAGTCCGGGACGGTCGCCGAGTCCGGGCTGCACCTACCGACGTCGGCAAGGGCGTCCGCGTCGAGGCTTAGTCCGGGACGGTTGCCGAGTCCGGGCTGCACCTACCGACGTCGGCAAGGGCGTCCGCGTCGAGGCCTGACCCCGCCGCACCGGCCTGGAGGCGCGGCTGACGTCACAGACGTCGGCCGCGCCTCCTGCTGTCGGTACCGTTGGTCCGTGCAACGCTTCCTCGTCGTCCTCGATGCCGACTCCACGCTGCTCGAGGACGAGGTCATCGAACTGCTCGCCGACCACGCCGGGACCCGGCCACAGGTGCAGGCGGTGACGGAGCGCGCCATGCGCGGCGAGATCGACTTCACCGAGAGCCTCCGGGAGCGGGTCGCGACCCTGGCGGGCCTCCAGGCCGACGTCTGCACCCGCGCGCAGCAGGCGGTCCGCGTCACGCGCGGAGCCGAGGAGCTCGTCCGGGGCGTCCACGCCGCAGGCGGCACGGTCGGCGTCGTGTCCGGCGGCTTCCACGAGGTGCTCGACCCCTTCGCCGCGCGCCTCGGCCTCGACCACTGCCGGGCGAACCGTCTCGAGGTGGTCGACGGCGTGCTCTCCGGTCGGGTGCTCGGTGACGTCGTCGACGCCGAGGCGAAGGCCGAGACCCTGCGTGCGTGGGCCGGGGCGGACGACGTCCCGCTGTCGCGCACGGTCGCGGTCGGCGACGGCGCCAACGACCTGGTCATGATGGGTGTCGCCGCCCTGGGCGTTGCCTTCGACGCGAAGCCGCTGGTGCGCGAGCGGGCGGACGTGGCGGTCGTCGACCGCGACCTGTCCGCGGTGCTCGCGACGCTGGGCCTGCGGGGCTGAGCCACACGCGCCGCGGAGCCGAGTCTCGCCTCCGCGGACACGTTCGCGGACTCCACGTCGCGAACGTGTCCGCCCAGCCGAGTCTCGAGGACGGTCCGAGCGGGCCGCCGGTCGGTGTCCGGGGCTAGTGCCCCATCCCGAGACCGCCGTCGACCGGGATCACCGCACCCGAGACGTACCCGGCACCGTCGCTCGCCAGGAAGAGCGTGGCGTCGGCGACGTCGTCGACCGTGCCGTAGCGCGCCGCCGGGATCTGCTTCTTGAACTCGGCCTGCAGCTCCTCGGGCAGGGCTGCGGTCATGTCGGTCTGGATGAACCCCGGCGCGACGACGTTGGCCGTGATGCCGCGCGACCCGAGCTCGCGCGTGATCGAGCGGGCCATGCCGACCAGGGCAGCCTTGGACGAGGCGTAGTTGACCTGACCGACCTGTCCGTAGGCGCCCACGACGCTCGACATGAGCACGATGCGGCCGAACTTCGCCTTCATCATCCCCTTGGTCGCGCGCTTGACGACCCGGAACGTGCCGGTCAGGTTCGTGTCGACGACGCTCGTGAAGTCCTCCTCGGACATGCGGAGCAGGAGCTGGTCGTTCGTGATGCCCGCGTTGGCGACGAGGACCTCGATCGGCCCGAGCTCGGCCTCGACCTGCGTGAAGGCCGCGTCGACCGAGGCGGAGTCGGTGATGTCCGCGGCGACGGTGAGCGCCCCCTCGGGTCCGCCCTGGCCGCTGCGGGAGGTCACGGCGACCCGGTGCCCGGCGGCGACGAAACGCGCTGCGAGGGCGTGCCCGATGCCGCGGTTGCCGCCGGTGATGAGGACGGTACGGGGGGTGGTCATGATCGCTCCGTTCGAGTGGTGGTGACGCGGTGTCCGCCGACCTGACGGCCGAGCCATGGGCCGCTGGACACGCCCGGACGAGCGTACCGGAGCCGTTCCCCGCAGCTGTCCCCCGCGCGGCGGGGCAACTGTCGGTGGTCCGGGCTTAGGCTTGACCCTGGCGAATGGAAGAACACCGTATGAAGTCGACGCAGCGCCGGTTCCACGCGACGCACACCCACTCCGGGTCCACGCAGAGCATCACGTCCCTGCCGGACTCCCCCGAGCTGGACCGGGCGCACCGCCTGTCCAAGTACGTCTGGCAGATGGCCGTGCGCGTGGTGTGCTTCATCGGCGCCGTCCTCGTGTGGACGACCTGGCACACCTGGCTCGCGGTCATCCCGATCGTCCTCGCCGCGGTCATCCCGTGGGTCGCGGTCATCCTCGCCAACGCCGGCAACCACGCCGAGAGCGACATCGTCGCCCCGGCCGGAGCCATCGAGCTCTACGACGCCGTCGACCCCCGCCTCCGCGAGCAGCAGGAGGACGCCCGGGCCGAGGCCTACCGTGCCGAGCAGGAACGCCTCCGCGAGCAGGCCCAGCACGCGCAGGAGGAGTGGCAGCGGAACGGCGACCGCTCCCGTGTGTGGTCCGCGAAGTCCCGGACGCGCCGCTGATGGGGGCGACGTTCGACCTCTTCACGGAGCCCGGCGCGACACCGGTCTGCTCCCGGGCCGGCTGCACGAACACGGCCGAGTGGCGGATCAACTGGCGGAACCCGCGCATCCACGCCGTCGACCGCGTGAAGATCTGGGCGGCCTGCGAGGAGCACTGCGACTTCCTCGCCGACTACCTGCGCTCCCGCTCGTTCCCGGTCCGGGTGACCGGGATGCACGAGGACGTCGACAGCCTCGACGACGTCCGTGCGCGGGAGGACGCCCCGAAGAACGACGTCGGGGTGCGCTCCAGCGGCACCGGACGATGACGGACGAGTTCGACCCCAGCGCCCGCTACGGCCGGAAGCACGCCGCGAAGCTCCAGCGCGACGCCGCTCCCGGGTCCGTCCACGCGGACACCACCGACGGCCCGACGGTCGGCTGGCGGTTCGTCCGGAGCCGCCGCTGGCTCGGGTACTTCGCGATCGCCGTGGCCTTCGCGATCATCTGCACGCTCTTCGGGATGTGGCAGTGGGACCGGCGCAACGAGGCCGTCCGGCAGAACGAGCAGATCGCGCAGAACTACGACCACACGCCCGTGCCGCTCGACCAGGCGCTCCCCCGGGCCTCGTCGTGGACCGACGACCAGCAGTGGCTCCGGGTCGAGGTCACCGGTCGGTACGACGTCGACGACCAGCTCCTCGTCCGCAACCGCGTGCACAACGGCCAGCCCGGGTTCGAGGTCCTCACGCCGCTCGTCACCGCCGACGGTCGCGCGTTCGTCGTCGACCGCGGATGGGTCCCGACCGGCAACCGGCAGGACGCGCCGGACGGCGTCCCCGCTCCGCCGAGCGGGCAGGTGACGGTGATCGCGCGCCTGCAGCAGAGCGAGCCGCGCATCCCCGGCCGCACCGACCCCTCGCACACCGACCAGGTGCAGTCGGTGACGCTCGCCGACGTCGCGGGCAAGGTCGACGCCCCGATCTGGACGGGCGCGTACGGCCAGCTCGCCTCCGAGTCCCCCGCTCCTGCGGACGCCCGGCCCCTGGGGTGGGACCGTCCGTCCGCGGACACCGGTCTGCACCTCAGCTACTTCATCCAGTGGTTCCTCTTCGCCGCCGGGGGATTCGGCTTCCTGGCCTACGTGATGGTGCAGGAGTACCGGAACCTCAACCAGGACGACCCCGAGGAGCGCGAGCGTGCCCTCGATCGGCAGCGGCGGAAGGACGCCAAGCCGAGGTCCGACGACGAGGTCGAGGACGAGCTGCTCGGCGCGCACCGCTGACGGATCGCGACCCCGGGACGGACGGGAGGCGCGGTGCCGGCCGGCACCGTCCTCCCTCGCAGGCTCGGTCGGCGCGCCCCGCGCAACGCTCCGCGTTGCCGTCGAGCGGTGCGCGCCCGTCCGTCAGGGGGTCGCTACGCCAGCTCGATGAGCTCCGCGTAGTCCTTGTTCCAGTGGTCCTCGGTACCGTCCGGCAGCAGCAGCACCCGCTCGGGGTTGAGCGCGTCGACCGCACCGGCGTCGTGCGACACGAGCACCACGGCGCCCTCGAAGCCGGCCAGCGCGTTGAGGATCTCCTCGCGCGACGCCGGGTCGAGGTTGTTCGTGGGCTCGTCGAGCAGCAGCACGTTCGCGCCCGACACGACGATCATCGCGAGCGACAGCCGGGTCTTCTCGCCACCGGACAGGACGCCGGCCTTCTTGTAGCCGTCGTCGCCGGTGAACAGGAACGAACCGAGCACACGACGGGCCTCGGTCTCGTTGAGGTCCGTCGACGCCGACACCATGTTCTCGATCACCGTGCGGTTCACGTCGATGTTCTCGTGCTCCTGCGCGTAGTACCCGATCCGCAGGCCGTGCCCGGGCAGGATCTCGCCCGTGTCCGGTCGGTCCGCACCGGCCAGGATCCGGAGCAGCGTCGTCTTGCCCGCACCGTTGAAACCGAGGATCACCACGCGCGACCCTCGGTCGATCGCCAGGTCCACCCCGGCGAAGATCTCGAGCGAGCCGTACGACTTCGACAGCCCCTCGGCCATCAGCGGAGTGCGACCGCACGGTGCCGGCGTGGGGAAGCGGATCTTCGCGACGCGGTCGGCGACGCGCTCGTCCTCCAGTCCGGCGAGCAGCTTGTCCGCGCGCGCGACCATCTGGTGCGCAGCGGCAGCCTTCGATGCCTTCGCGCCGAAGCGGGCGGCCTGGTCCTTCAGGGTCGCAGCCTTCTTCTCGGCGCCGGCGCGCTCCTTGCGGCGGCGCTCCTCGTCGGCCACGCGCTGCCGCTGGTAGAGCTTCCACCCCATGTTGTAGACGTCGATGGTCTGACGGTTCGCGTCGAGGTAGAAGACGCGGTTGACGACCTCGTCCACCAGCTCCACGTCGTGGGAGATGATGATGACGCCGCCGGGGTAGGTCTTCAGGTGCTCGCGGAGCCACACCACGGAGTCGGCGTCGAGGTGGTTCGTCGGCTCGTCGAGGATCATCGTCTCGGCGTCCGAGAACAGGATGCGGGCGAGTTCGATGCGCCGCCGCTGGCCACCCGACAGCGTCTTCAGCTGCTGGTCGAGGATGCGGTCCGGCAGCTTGAGGTTCGATGCGATCGACGCCGCTTCGGCCTCGGCGGCGTACCCGCCGAGCGCGTTGAACTGGTCGTCGAGCCGGCTGTACCGCCGCATGGCCTTCTCGGCCACGTCGGCGTCGTCGCTCGCCATGTCCAGCGTCGCCTGACGGATGCCCTCGACGAGCTCGCCGAGACCACGGGCGTCGAGGATGCGCTTGCGCGCGGTGTCCTCGGGGTTGCCCGAGCGCGGGTCCTGCGGCAGGTAGCCGATCTCCCCCGAGCGCTCGATCTTGCCGTCGGTCGGCTGCGACTCACCGGCGAGGGCCTTCGTCATCGTGGTCTTGCCGGCGCCGTTGCGCCCGACGAGCCCGATCTTGTCACCCTTCTCGACGCGGAAGGACACGTGCTCCATGAGGAGGCGAGCGCCTACGCGGATCTCGAGGTCGTGCACGGCAAGCACAGGAGGACGTCCAATCAGTTGGTGATGTGCACAACGACGTGTGCGGGAGGTGCACCGCTACGCTGACGGGACCGATGGTCCTCGAACGGGACCAGCAGTCCATTCTAGGAGAATCCATGACGAACGCCACCGGGTTCGCTCGCCGCGCAGTCCTCGCCGACCGTCTTCGCACCTCGGGGCTCGCCACCGACGCCGCCCTGGTCGCCGGCGGCGCGCTGTTCACCGCCGCGATGGCACAGCTCCAGGTGCCGATGTGGCCGGTCCCGATCACCGGGCAGACCCTGGCCGTCGTGCTCGTCGGCGCCACGCTCGGCGCCCGACGCGGCATGCTGTCGCTGCTCGTCTACGCCGTCGCGGGCCTCGCGGGTGCACCGTTCTTCGCCGAGTTCTCCGGTGGTCTCGCAGCCCTGGCCTCGCCGAGCTTCGGCTACGTCATCGGCTTCGTGCCGGCCGCCGGCCTGGTCGGCTGGCTCGCCCGCCGGAACTGGGACCGGAAGGTCGGGCGTGCCACGGTCGCGATGCTCCTGGCGACCGCCGTCCCCTTCGTCACGGGCCTGCCCTGGCTCGCGGTGGTGCTCGGTCAGCTCGGCGCGCCGAACGACCTCCAGTCGGTGCTCGCCGCCGGCCTCTACCCGTTCATCGTCGGTGGCGTCGCCAAGGCCCTCATCGCCGCCGGTGTCCTGCCTCTGGCGTGGAAGCTGGTCGGCCGCCGCTGACGCACCCGCACGACGACGGGCCCCGCACCTGCTGGTGCGGGGCCCGTCGCTGTTCCGACCCGGGCTGCTGTCTCCCGACGCGAGCGAGCACGACACGCCGCGCGACGATCGCCGGGCGGGCGATGGGCGTCGCGGGGACCGGTCGAACGTGACGGATCGTGCGCACTCGGCGTGGCGGGCGCACCGCACCGACGACGGACGGGAGGCGCGGTGCCAGCTGGCACCGCGCCTCCCGTCCGTGTGTCGTGGCGGCTAGATCGAGAAACCGAGCGCGCGCATCATCTCGCGTCCGTCGTCGGTGATCCGCTCCGGACCCCACGGCGGCATCCACACCCAGTTGATGCGGAACGCGTCGACGATGCCGTCGAGCGCGTTGGCGGTGTCGCCCTCGATGACGTCGGTCAGCGGGCAGCCCGCGCTCGTCAGCGTCATGCTGATCACGAGGGCGTTCGCCTCGTCGTCCATCGCGAGGTCGTAGATGAGGCCGAGGTCGACGATGTTGACGCCGAGCTCCGGGTCCTGGACCTCCTTGAGGCCCTCGACGACCTCGTCGAACTTCTCCGGGGAGAGTGCGGTGATCATCAGTTGCCCGCCGCTGCGGCCTGCACGTAGCGGTCGTAGCCCTCGTTCTCGAGGCGCTCGGCCAGCTCCGGACCACCCTGCTCGGCGACCTTGCCCGCGACGAACACGTGGACGAAGTCCGGCTTGATGTAGCGGAGGATGCGCGTGTAGTGCGTGATCAGCAGGACGCCGAGGCCGGTCGCTGCCTTCGCGCGGTTGACGCCCTCGGACACGATCTTCAGCGCGTCGACGTCGAGGCCGGAGTCGGTCTCGTCGAGCACGGCGAACTTCGGCTTGAGGAGCTCGAGCTGCATGATCTCGTGGCGCTTCTTCTCGCCGCCGGAGAAGCCCTCGTTGACGTTGCGCTCGGCGAACGACGAGTCCATCTTGAGGTCGGCCATCGACTGGCGCAGGTCCTTGACCCACCCACGGAGTGCGGGGGCCTCGCCGTCGATCGCGGTCTTCGCGGTACGGAGGAAGTTCGACACCGTGACGCCGGGGATCTCGACCGGGTACTGCATCGCGAGGAACATGCCGGCGCGGGCGCGCTCGTCGACGCTCATCGCGAGGACGTCCTCGCCGTCGAGCGTGATCGAGCCGCCGGTGACGTTGTAGCGCGGGTGACCGGCGATCGTGTAGGCCAGGGTGGACTTGCCGGAGCCGTTCGGCCCCATGATCGCGTGGATCTCGCCCTCGTTGATGGTGAGGTCGACGCCCTTCAGGATCTCCTTGGTGCCCTGGTCGGTGTCGATCGAGACCTGCAGGTCGCGGATTTCGAGAGTGGACATTGCGTTCCTTCGGTTACAGCTGCTGTGCGGCGTCAGCCGCGCGGGAAGAGTGGTGGTGTCGCTCAGTCGACGGGGACCGGGTCGTGCACGTCGACGTAGACGTCGCCGTCACGGACCTCGACCCGGAAGACCGGCACCGGCTCGTACGCCGGGAAGTTCTGCGGCTTGCCGGTGGCCAGCGAGAAGCGCGACCCGTGGGCCCAGCACTCGAGTGTGTCGCCCTCGACGAAGCCCTCGGCCAGGGAGATGTCCCCGTGCGTGCAGGTGTCGCCGATCGCGTGCACGGCCCCGGCCGAGTCCTTCACGATCGCCACGGCGGTGCCGTCCACGACGACGCGCATCGGGCTGTCGACGGCGATCTCCGACTCGGCGCAGACCTTCTCGGCCATCAGGCGTCCGCCTGCTCGGCCTCGGGCTCCGCAGCGGCGACCGCGGTCCGGCCGTCGGCGAGCTCCTGCTCGACCGCGGCGATCAGGCGCTCCTCGAGCTCGGGCGCGCCGATCTTCTGGATGACCTCGACCAGGAAGCCGAGCACGACGAGGCGCCGGGCTTCCTCCTCGGGGATGCCACGGGCCTGCAGGTAGAAGAGCTGCTCGTCGTCGAAGCGTCCGGTCGCACTGGCGTGCCCGGCCCCCTCGATGTTGCCCGTCTCGATCTCGAGGTTCGGGATGCTGTCCGCGCGCGTGCCGTCGGTGAGCACCAGGTTGCGGTTCTGCTCGTACGAGTCGGTGCCGTCGCCGGCGCGCCCGATCAGCACGTCGCCGATCCAGACCGTGTGCGCACCCTCGCCCTGCAGTGCGCCCTTGTAGTTGACGCGGCCACGGGTGTTCGGGGCGTCGTGGTTCACGTACACCTGCTGCTCGATGTACTGCCCGGCGTCGGCGAAGTACACGCCGTACATCTCGGTGTCCGCACCCTGCGCCCCGAGGTGCGTCGAGGGGTTCACGCGGACGACGTCGCCGCCGAGCGAGACCACGACGTGCTTGAGGAAGGCGTCGCGACCGACCTCGGCGAACTGCGTCGACACGTGCACCGCGTCGTCGTCCCAGTCCTGCAGGCTGACCACCGTGAGCCGTGCGCCGTCACGGACGACGATCTCGACGTTCTCGCTGAGGAGCGCCGACCCGCGGTTGTCGATGACGACGATGCCCTGGGCGTGCTGCTCGGCCGTGATGACCGTGTGCGCCGCGCGGGCCTGCGTGCCGAAGTCCGAGCGGGTGATCGAGATCGACTCGTGCGCCTCGGTCGCCTTGACGGTGACCTTCAGCACCGCGTCGCGGGCGGTCCAGGCCGCCGCGGCCGCGCGGTCCTCGGGCAGGCCGGCGGTGCCGACGACCGGGTCGTCGCTGCGACCCCACTCGACGTCGGCCCCCTCGGTCTGGCGGGCCAGGAACGGGTAGGCGGAGCCGTCGAGGCCACCCTCGAGCAACGGCTGGAGCTTCGCGAGCGGCGCGAACTTCCAGTTGACCTCGCGGCCGGTCACCGGCGGGAACGCGTCGAGGTCACCGGACTGCGGCCGCTCGGACCGGGTCTGGACCGGGACCTTCGCGTCCCAGCCGCCGTCGGAGTGCGCGCGGGCACCGTGCTGGTCGGTGCCCTGCGTGCTGCGTGCGGACGGAGCCTGCTGGCCCTGTGCGACGGCCGAGGGCTCGACAGGCTGGTCGATGCGCGGTGCGGGGGTGGCCCCGTCGGTGGGTGTCGGGTTGGTGCTGGTGTTCGACATCTAGCCGACGGATCCTTCCATGCTCATCTCGATGAGCTTGTTGAGTTCGAGCGCGTACTCCATCGGGAGCTCGCGGGCGATGGGCTCGATGAACCCGCGGACGATCATGGCCATGGCCTCGTCCTCCGGCATGCCGCGCGACATGAGGTAGAACAGCTGCTCCTCGCTCACGCGGGAGACCGTGGCCTCGTGGCCGAGCTGGACGTCGTCGACGCGGATGTCGATCGCCGGGTACGTGTCGCTGCGGCTCACCGTGTCGACGAGCAGCGCGTCACAGCGGACCGTGTTCGCGGCGTGGTGCGCGGCCGGGTCGACGCGGACCTCACCGCGGTAGCCGGCGCGGCCGCCGCCACGGGCGATCGACTTCGAGACGATCGACGACGTCGTGTACGGCGCCATGTGGATCATCTTCGCGCCGGCGTCCTGGTGCTGGCCCGGACCGGCGAAGGCGACGGACAGGGTCTCGCCCTTGGCGTGCTCACCGGCGAGGTAGATCGACGGGTACTTCATCGTGACCTTCGACCCGATGTTGCCGTCGATCCACTCCATCGTCGCGCCCTCGTGCGCGATCGCGCGCTTCGTGACGAGGTTGTAGACGTTGCTCGACCAGTTCTGGATCGTCGTGTAGCGCACGCGGGCGTTCTTCTTCACGATGATCTCGACCACGGCGGAGTGCAGCGAGTCCGACTTGTAGATCGGCGCCGTGCAGCCCTCGATGTAGTGGACGTAGGAGTCCTCGTCCGCGATGATCAGCGTCCGCTCGAACTGGCCCATGTTCTCGGTGTTGATCCGGAAGTAGGCCTGCAGCGGGATCTCGACGTGCACGCCCTTCGGGACGTAGACGAACGAGCCACCGGACCACACGGCGGTGTTCAGCGCGGCGAACTTGTTGTCGCCGGCCGGGATCACCGAGCCGAAGTACTCCTCGAAGAACTCCGGGTGCTCGCGGAGCGCCGTGTCGGTGTCCATGAAGATGACGCCCTGCTGCTCCAGGTCCTCGCGGATCTGGTGGTAGACGACCTCGGACTCGTACTGGGCGGCGACACCGGCGACGAGGCGCTGGCGCTCCGCCTCGGGGATGCCGAGGCGCTCGTAGGTGTTGCGGATGTCCTCGGGCAGCTCTTCCCAGGTCTGGGCCTGCTTCTCGGTGGACTTCACGAAGTACTTGATGTTGTCGAAGTCGATGTCCGACAGGTCGGCACCCCACGACGGCATGGGCTTGCGGTCGAACAGCGTCAGCGCCTTGAGGCGGAGCTTGTGCATCCACTCGGGCTCGTTCTTCCGGGCGGAGATGTCGCTGACCACCTCGTCCGACAGACCACGGCGCGCGGACGCGCCGGCCGTGTCGGAGTCGGACCAGCCGAACTCGTACTGGCCGAGCCCTTCGAGTTCTGGACGGTCGATGAGCACGTCGGACATGGTCTCCTCGTTTCCTTCTCGCGGCAGCGTCTGTCGGGACAACCCGTGACGTCCGGACGCCATTCCACCGCGGACCTCCGACAGGAGTCCCACGGCGTTGCTGCCTCGCAACGTCGATGGTCCCACGCAGTCGTCCGACCGATCGGCGATCACGGCCCATTCGGAGCCGGCGCCTGCCTAGACTTGACTGCTGCTGAACCCTCGAATCCTACAGGTTCACCGCACGGAACAACAGGAAGGCACCACCCTCGTGACTCGCGTCGGACCCACCGTCGAGCAGGGCGTCCGCCCCGGCACCCGCACGCCGCGGTGGTGGTCCCTCCCCCGCGCCGTCGACCCCCGCGTGATCTGGCTCGCCTGGGCGTCCTTCGTCGTCGAGGTGGTGCTGATCGGCACCGGCGGCCTCGTCCGCCTGACAGCGTCCGGCCTCGGCTGCCCGACGTGGCCGAAGTGCACCGCCGAGTCGCTCGTGTCGACCCCGGAGATGGGGATCCACGGCGTGATCGAGTTCGGGAACCGTCTGCTCACCTTCGTGCTGGTGGTGGTCGCGGTCGCGATGTTCCTCGCCGTCGTCCGCATGCGCCGCACGCGCCCCGAGCTCTTCTGGCTCGCCTTCGCCCAGGGCATCGCGATCCCGGTGCAGGCGGTGATCGGCGGCCTCAGCGTCCTCACGAACCTCAACCCGTTCGTCGTCGGACTGCACTTCGTGGTGTCGACGACGCTCGTCGCGGTGACGGCGACGCTCGTGTACCGCTCGATGAACGGTCCGCGCACCGCGGTCCGGCTCGTCCCGGGCTGGTACACCGGCCTGGTCCGCGGCACCGTCGTCGCGGTGGTCGTCACCGTCCTGGTCGGCATCCTGACCACGGGCTCCGGGCCGCACGCGGGTGCGAGTGAGGCGGTCGACGGTGGCCGTCTGCACCGCACCGGGTTCGACCCGCAGCTGATGGAGCACCTGCACGCGATCCCGGCCTACGCGCTGTTCGCACTGACACTGGCGCTCGTCGTCGGCGCGGTCGTCCTCCGGCTGTCGAGCCGCTGGGCCCTCGTCCTGCTCGTCGTCGAGTTCGTGCAGATCGCCGTCGGCCTGACCCAGGCGCGCACGGGCCTGCCGGTCGGCCTGGTGGGGACCCACATGGTGCTCGCCGGACTCCTCGTCGGTGCGGTCACCGTCGTCGTGCTCAGCACGCGCGGCAGCGCCGGTCGCCAGGCCGCGCGGGAGCGCATCACCGCCTGACGCGGTCGTCCGCCGCCCTCCGACGTCCCACGCGTCGCCTCCGTCCCGAGCGCCGACGCGTGGGACGTCGTCGTCCGCACGGCTCCGGTCCCGTGACCACGCACAGGACGCCGGCGTCGGCGCAGGACGCCTCCGACCACGCGGGACGCCTCCGGAACCGGCACCGTCTCGCGCAGGTGCGACCGTCTCGTGCGGACGCCGCCGTCCCGCGCCGCGGCACCGGACCGGCCACGGTGCGGACGGGAGGCGCAGCACCGCCCGCCCCGCGCCTCCCGTCCGACGCCCGGTCGCGGCCGCGCGTCTGCTGCGACATCCCCGTCGTCGTACGACAGCGGCATCGTCGCAGGGCGCACGCGCATCGTGCAGCCCACGTCGCCGGCGGACAGCCGCGACATCCCCGTCGTCGTACGACAGCGGAGCTGTCGCGTCGGCCCGCGCCACCCGGGTCGACCCGGGCACGCACCCCGCGCGCCCGTGTCCGAGCCGCGCCCACCCGACCCGCGAACGCCCGACCCGGGACCGCCCGCGCTGCGCCCCGACGCACGGAGCGCCGCCGGCAGACCGGCGGCGCTCCGTGCGCGGGCGACGAACCCTGGCTAGATCGTGAAGGTGAAGACCTGCGGCAGCAGCGGGTCGATGCCCACCGCGATGAACAGCAGCGTCAGGTACGTGATCGAGCTGTGGAACACCCGCATCGGCTGGACCTGCTCCACGTGCTGGATCGCCCGCGAGTACAGCCGGTGCGACTCGACGACGAACCAGATGCCCCCGGCCAGGGCGACGACCGTGTACAGCGGCCCCATGTGCGCGACCGGGATGAGCAGCAGCGAGCAGACGAGCGTCGCCCAGGCGTAGAGCACGACCTGCAGCCCGACGACGGTGCGGCCGCGCACGACCGCGAGCATCGGCACGTCGGCGGCGTCGTAGTCGTCGCGGTACTTCATCGACAGCGGCCAGTAGTGCGGCGGCGTCCAGAGGAAGATCACCATGAAGAGGATGATCGGCGCCCAGGTCAGCGACCCGGTGACACCGGCCCAGCCGATGAGCACCGGCATGCACCCGGCGGATCCGCCCCAGACGATGTTCTGCGGGGTGCGGCGCTTGAGCCAGAGCGTGTAGACGCAGACGTAGATCAGGATCGCGACGACGCTGAGCGCGGCGGCCAGCCAGTTCACCAGGAAGCCGAGGACGGCGGTCGACAGGACGGCGAGCGTCCACGAGAACACCAGTGCCTCCTTGTCGGAGAGCTCACCGGTGACCAGGGGGCGCTGGCTGGTGCGCTTCATCAGCCGGTCGATGTCGCGGTCGATGTAGCAGTTGAACGCCGAGGCCGACCCTGCCGACATCGCGCCGCCGAGCATCGTCCAGAACACGAGCCAGAGGTCCGGGACCCCGCGCTCCGCCAGGAACATCGTCGGAGCGGTCGTGACGAGGAGCAGCTCCATGACCCGGGGCTTCGTCAGCGAGACGTACGCGCGGACCTTGCGGGACAGCGTCGAGCGGGGTCGATCGGTGTCGGGCCGGGTCGCGGTGGCAGTCAACAGGGGAACCTCAGTCCGTTCGCGTCAGCTCGCACGCTCGGTGGGCGGCTCCGTCACCGTCGGGGCGTGCGTCGACCCGGAATGCACACGAGTCGACACCAGTTTAGGCCATCGAGGCGCCGCGAGGATGCCCCGCCTCGCCGACCGGGCCGGCTGCCCGACACGGCACCGTCGTCACCTGGACACCTTCTGAGTGCGTGGTCACTATGCTGGACACGCCCTCCCGCATCGTGTGCCCCGAAGACGTCGGCCGCGAAGAGCCGGTCGGCCGCCGCTCGACGGCGACACGACACACGGCCCCGGGACGGCGATCATGTCCGTGCGATGGCACGAGCCCTCGCACATGTCGCAACAACGAAGGGTCAACATCCAAGTGGCTGAATTCACCTGGGACGCCATCGACCGGAAGGCCGTCGACACGGCACGCGTCCTCGCCGCCGACGCGGTCGAGGCCGCCGGCAACGGTCACCCCGGCACCGCGATGAGCCTCGCGCCGGTCGCCCACCTGCTCTTCCAGAAGGTGATGCGTCGCGACCCCAGCGACTCCACCTGGATCGGCCGCGACCGCTTCATCCTCTCCGCCGGTCACGCCTCGATCCTGCAGTACGTGCAGTTCTACCTGCACGGCTACGGCCTCGAGCTCGAGGACCTGCAGCACCTGCGCAAGTGGGGCTCGAAGACCCCGGGTCACCCGGAGTACGGCCACACCGACGGCGTCGAGATCACCACCGGCCCGCTCGGCCAGGGCCTCGCCTCGGCGGTCGGCTTCGGCTACGCGCAGCGCTTCGAGCGCGGCCTGTTCGACCCGGAGACCGCCGACGGCGAGTCGCCCTTCGACCACTTCACCTACGTGATCGCCGGTGACGGTGACATGCAGGAGGGCGTCACCAACGAGGCCGCGAGCCTCGCGGGCCGTCAGCAGCTCGGTCGCCTGGTCGTCTTCTACGACTCGAACCAGATCTCGATCGAGGACGACACCGACATTGCGTTCTCCGAGGACGTCGCGGCCCGCTACGAGGCCCTCGGCTGGCACGTGCAGCACGTCGACTGGAAGAAGACCGGCGAGTACTCCGAGGACGTCGAGGAGCTCCACCGCGCCGTCGAGGCCGCCAAGGCCGAGACGACCAAGCCGTCGCTCATCGTCCTCAAGACGATCATCGGTTGGCCGTCGCCGACCAAGCAGAACTCCGGCAAGATCCACGGTTCGGCGCTCGGTGCCGACGAGCTCAAGGGCCTCAAGGAGGTCCTCGGCTTCGACGCGGACAAGACCTTCCACGTCGACCCGGAGGTGCTCGAGTACACCCGCGGTGCGATCACCAAGGGCCAGGCCGAGCACGCCGAGTGGACGAAGACCTTCGACGCGTGGGCTGCGGCCAACCCGGAGAAGAAGGCGATGCTCGACCGCATCAACGCCGGCGAGCTCCCCGAGGGCCTCGAGGAGGCCCTGCCGGTCTTCTCCACCGAGAAGGCCGTCTCGACCCGCGCCGCCTCCGGCAAGGTCATCAACGCCATCGCGCCGCTCATGCCCGAGTTCTGGGGCGGTTCGGCGGACCTCGCCGAGTCGAACCTGACCACGATCGAGGGCGCGAAGTCCTTCGGTCCGGCCGAGGCGTCGACGAAGACCTGGAGCACCGACCCGTACGGCCGCGTGCTGCACTTCGGCATCCGCGAGCACGCGATGGGCTCGATCCTGTCCGGCATCGTCCTGCACGGGAACACCCGCCCCTTCGGCGGCACGTTCCTCATCTTCAGCGACTACATGCGTCCGGCGGTCCGTCTCGCCGCGCTCATGAAGGCGCCGGCGATCTACGTCTGGACCCACGACTCCATCGCCCTGGGCGAGGACGGCCCGACGCACCAGCCGATCGAGCAGATCACCGCGCTCCGTGCGATCCCGGGTCTCGACGTCGTCCGTCCGGCCGACGCCAACGAGGTGTCGTACGCGTGGCTCGAGATGCTCAAGCACAAGGACCGTCCGGCCGGCATCGCGCTGAGCCGTCAGAACCTCCCCGTCTTCGAGCGTGGCGAGGGCGACGCCTCCGGCGAGACGCTCGCCTCGGCGAAGAACGTCGCGAAGGGCGCGTACGTCCTGGCCGAGGCGCCGAACGGCACCCCGGACGTGATCCTCATCGCGACCGGTTCCGAGGTCCAGATCGCGGTCGACGCCCGTGAGCAGCTCAAGGGCGAGGGCATCAACGCCCGCGTCGTGAGCGCCCCCTCGCTCGAGTGGTTCTTCGAGCAGTCGGAGTCCTACCGCGAGCAGGTCCTGCCGAAGGCCGTCACCGCGCGCGTCTCGGTCGAGGCCGGCATCGCGATGAGCTGGCGCGACATCGTCGGCGACAAGGGCCGCAGCGTGTCGATCGAGCACTTCGGTGCATCGGCCGACTACCAGCGCCTGTTCGCCGAGTTCGGTTTCACCACCGAGCACGTCGTCGCCGCCGCCAAGGAATCGATCGCAGCGTCCTGACCCACGAGGGGCCGGATCCGGTACGCCGGGTCCGGCCCCTCTGCCGGGAGGCACGCGGCGGTCCCGCCACCGCGCCTCCCGGCCCACAGACCACGACACACACGGCCCTGGTCGCCTCCGCGCACCGGGCCGGTCGACGAAAGAAGAAGAGAAACCATGGCTGAGAACACCCCCACCGCCGCCCTCTCCGAGGTCGGCGTCAGCATCTGGCTCGACGACCTGTCGCGCGAGCTGCTCGAGACCGGCAAGCTGACCGAGCTCATCGAGCAGAAGAACGTCGTCGGCGTCACCACGAACCCGACGATCTTCGCGTCGGCCCTCGCCAAGGGCGAGCGCTACGACTCGCAGGTCAAGGAGCTCGCGGCGAAGGGCACCGACGTCACCGAGGCGATCTTCGAGATCACCACGCAGGACGTCGCGAACGCGTCCGACGTCTTCAAGCCGATCTACGACGAGACCAAGGGCTTCGACGGCCGTGTCTCGATCGAGGTCGAGCCGGGCCTCGCCCACGACACCCAGAAGACCATCGAGCAGGCCAAGTTCCTGTTCGAGAAGGTCGGTCGCGAGAACGTCCTCATCAAGATCCCCGCGACGCTCGAGGGCCTCGAGGCCATCACCGAGGTCATCGGTGCCGGCATCTCGGTCAACGTCACCCTGATCTTCTCGCTCGAGCGCTACCGCGCCGTCATCGACGCCTACCTCGGTGGCCTCGAGAAGGCCAAGGCCGCGGGCCACGACCTCTCGAAGATCCACTCGGTCGCCTCGTTCTTCGTGTCGCGTGTCGACTCCGAGATCGACAAGCGCCTCGACGCCGCGGGCACCGACGAGGCGAAGGCCCTCAAGTCGAAGGCCGGCATCGCCAACGCGCAGCTCGCATACCAGGTCTGGACCGAGCAGTTCGCCACCGAGCGTGCCCTCGGCCTGCTCGAGTCCGGCGCCAACACGCAGCGCCCGCTGTGGGCCTCGACCGGTGTCAAGGACCCGTCGCTGCCCGACACGCTCTACGTGACCGAGCTCGCCGCGCCGAACACGGTCAACACCATGCCGGGCAAGACGCTCGACGCGACGTTCGACCACGGCGAGATCCACGGTGACGCCATCGCCGGCTCGTTCGACGACGCGCAGCAGGTCATGGACCAGATCGCTGCCGCCGGTGTCGACTACGACGACGTCGTCGCGCTGCTCGAGAAGGAGGGCGTCGACAAGTTCAACGTCTCCTGGGGCGAGCTCGTCGACACGGTGAAGACCGCGCTCGAGAACAGCAAGTAAGCACGACCGGAGCCTGCGTCCGGAGGACGGGACCACCGACCCCCGGACGCAGGCACCCCCGGTCAGGACCCGACCGCCGGAGCCGCGACGCGCCTCCCGGCCGGACCTGACCACCACGACGGCGGAGTCGCCGCTGCCCCCGCAGCGCAGCGCTCCGCCGTCTCCGTTCGACCCACAAGGAGTCCACACTCATGTCACCGGTGGCGATCACCCCGGAGCACAACCCGCTCCGGTTGCCGACCGACCGACGTCTGAACCGGATCGCGGGGCCCAGCACCCTCATCATCTTCGGCGTGACGGGCGACCTGTCCCGCAAGAAGCTGATGCCCGCGGTCTACGACCTGGCGAACCGAGGGCTCCTGCCCCCGGGCTTCGCACTCGTCGGGTTCGCCCGGCGCGACTGGGAGGACCAGGACTTCTCCCAGCTCGTGCACGACGCGGTCCGGGACCACTCCCGCACCCCCTTCGACGAGGCCGTCTGGAAGCAGCTCGAGCAGGGCATCCGCTTCGTGCAGGGCTCGTTCGACGACCCCGAGGCCTTCCTCGAGCTGAAGCGCACCGTCGACGAGCTCGACGCGGAGCGCGGCACGCTCGGCAACCACGCCTTCTACCTCTCCATCCCGCCGAAGATGTTCCCCGTGGTGACCGAGCAGCTCAAGGTCTCCGGACTGACCGAGAAGCGCGAGGGCTCCTGGAGCCGCGTGGTCGTCGAGAAGCCGTTCGGCTCCGACCTCCGCACCGCGCGCGAGCTGAACGCGATCGTCGAGAGCGTCTTCGCGCCCGACGACGTGTTCCGCATCGACCACTACCTCGGCAAGGAGACCGTCCAGAACCTGCTGACGCTCCGGTTCGCGAACCAGATGTACGAACCCATCTGGAACTCGAACTACGTCGACCACGTGCAGATCACGATGGCCGAGGACATCGGCGTCGCCGGTCGGGCCGCGTACTACGACGGCATCGGCGCAGCGCGCGACGTCATCCAGAACCACCTGCTGCAGCTCCTCGCGCTCACCGCGATGGAGGAACCCGTCTCGTTCAAGGCCGCTGACCTGCGCGCCGAGAAGGAGAAGGTGCTCTCCGCCGTGCGCCTGCCCGAGGACCTCGCCACGGCGACGGCACGCGGCCAGTACGACGGTGGCTGGCAGGGCGGCGAGAAGGTCCTGGGCTTCCTCGAGGAAGCGGGGATGGACCCCGAGTCCACGACCGAGACCTACGCGGCGATCAAGCTCGACATCGCGACCCGCCGCTGGCAGGGCGTCCCGTTCTACCTGCGGGCAGGCAAGCGCCTCGGCCGTCGCGTGACCGAGATCGCGATCGTCTTCAAGCGCGTCCCCGAGGACGTCTACGGCAACACGCAGGCACCCCTCGGGCAGAACGCGCTCGTCATCCGTGTCCAGCCGGACGAGGGCGTCACGCTCCGCTTCGGCTCGAAGGTCCCGGGCGTCGGCACCCAGGTGCGCGACGTGACGATGGACTTCGGCTACGGACACGCGTTCACCGAGGCATCGCCGGAGGCGTACGAGCGACTCATCCTCGACGTGCTCCTCGGCGACCCGCCCCTGTTCCCCCGTCACCAAGAGGTGGAACTGTCGTGGAAGATCCTCGACCCGATCGAGGCGTTCTGGGCCACGCAGGGCCAGCCCGAGCAGTACCGTCCCGGCACGTGGGGTCCGGCGTCCGCCGATGCCCTGCTCGCCCGTGACGGCCGGACCTGGAGGCGTCCATGAAGATCGACCTGCCGAACACCACGGTCTCGAAGATCCAGAAGAAGCTCGTCCACATCCGCGAGGAGGGTGGCGCCGTCGCCCTCGGCCGCGTGCTGACGCTCATCATCTCGACCGCCCTCGGGCACGAGGAGGAGGCGATCTCGGCCGCGAACCAGGCGTCGCGCGAGCACCCGATGCGGGTGATCATCGTGTCGAAGAACGACGGCGACACGAAGTCCCCCGGTCGGCTCGACGCCCAGATCCGCGTCGGCAGCGATGCGGGCGCGAGCGAGGTCATCGTCCTCCGTGCGTACGGCGAGACCGCGACGGACGAGGAGAGCCTGGTCACCGGCCTCCTCCTGTCCGACGCCCCCGTCGTCGCATGGTGGCCGCAGGCCGCTCCGGAGCAGCCGGCAGCGTCCGCGCTGGGCCGGATCGCGCAGCGTCGCATCACCGATGCCGCCGCGCAGAAGGACCCGAACAGCGCGATCGAGGCGCTCGGGAAGTCCTACGTGCCGGGTGACACCGACTTCGCGTGGACCCGCCTGACGCTCTGGCGGAACCAGCTCGCCGCGGCGCTCGACCAGCCGCCGTACGAGCCCGTCACCGGCGTCGAGGTGTCCGGTGCGAGCGACAGCCCGTCCACGATCCTGCTCGCCGCGTGGCTCCAGCTGCAGCTGCAGGTGCCGGTGTCCGTCGTCACCTCGCCGCGGGCCACCGGGTCGAGCGGCATCCACGGGGTCAAGCTCGAGCGTGCCTCGGGCACGATCGACCTCGAGCGCTCGCTCGTCGACGTCGCGACCCTGTCGATGCCCGGGCAGCCGACGCACGACCTGTCGCTGCCCCGACGGAACCTGCGCGACTGCCTCGCAGAGGAACTCCGTAGACTCGACGCGGACGTCCTCTTCGGAGACGTCGTCAAGCACGGAGTGCCCCAGCTGCGCGAGTCCATCGCCGGCTGAGCACCGCACACGGCCGGGGTCCGGGCGGCGGTCGACACGACCGCCGCCCGCCCCGGTCGGACCGAAGGCGGTCGCACCGGTCGGCCGCCACGAACACGGGAGACACGTGACCAACGAACGACGGGTGCTGGTGCACCCGGACAAGCAGTCCCTCGGCGCGTCGGTCGCCGCTCGCTTCCTCACGAAGATCATCGACGTGCTGGACGAGCAGGAGCGCGCGGACATCGCGATCAGCGGCGGCTCGGTGTCGACCCTGGTCCTCGCGGCGATCGGGCAGTCGCCTGCGCGTGAGAGCGTGGACTGGTCGAAGGTGCACGTGTGGTGGGTCGACGAGCGCTGGGTCGCCGAGGGCGATGCGGACCGCAACGTCACCGGCACGCAGACGGACTTCTTCGAGCACGTGGACATCCCGCAGGCGAACATCCACCCGATGGCACCGTCCGACGCCGGGCTGTCCATCGACGAGGCCGCCGCTCAGTACGAGCGCGAGCTCCAGGAGGCAGCACCCGAGGGCGCGGTCGCGCCCCGCTTCGACATCACGCTGCTCGGGGTCGGCCCCGACGGCCACACGGCGTCGCTCTTCCCCGAGTTCCCGCAGCTCGCGGTGACCGACCGTGCCGTGCTGACGGTCGACGACTCCCCCAAGCCGCCGGCGCAGCGCCTGACGCTGTCCTTCCCGGTGATCAACGCCTCGCAGCGCGTGTGGGTCATCCTGTCCGGCGCCGAGAAGGCGTCGGTGCTCGGCCTCGCGCTGGCCGGTGCCGCGGTGGACGAGGTCCCCGTCGGCGGCGTCCAGGGCCGCAAGCGCACCGTGTTCTTCGTGGACCAGGACGCCGCGCGCGAGGTCCCCGAGAACCTCATCGCGTCGACCTACTAGACGCGACCCCCTGGCGGACGGGAGGCGCGGTGCCGGCTGGCACCGCGCCTCCCATCCGTCTGTGGTCCGGTCGGTCCGCGCAACTGCCGTGCGGACGTCGCCTGCCCGCTTCCGGTCGCACGACTTGCCACTCACCTCCGACCCCGACGGCATGTCGTGCGACCCGAACGACCGCGCGCGGCACGTCCTGCGACCGGAACAGCCAGGACCGGAGGACCGAGGGGCACCGACGACACGTCCGGCGGACGACGAAGGCCCCCGCACCGGATCGGTGCGGGGGCCTTCTGAAGTCAGGTGCTACTTCGCGGTACCGCGACGCTGCCGGAGCTGCTGCAGCGCGTCCTCGAGGAGCTGCGCTGCCTCTTCCTCGGTGCGGCGCTCCTTCACGTACGCGAGGTGCGTCTTGTAGGGCTCGGTCTTCGCGACGACGGGAGGGTTCTCCTTGTCGCGGCCGGCCGGCAGACCCGTCGACGGCGAGTCCACCGTCTCCGGGATCTCGTCCTCCGGCAGGGTCGCCGAGAAGTACCGCACGACCTCGTTGCCGAGGGCGTCCCAGTACGAGACGGCCACGCGCTCGGCCTGGACTCCGCGGTCCTGCTCCCCCATCGGACCCGCGCCGACGCGGGACCCTCGGATTGCACTGCCTCCGGTTGCCATGGCTCAGCTCCCTGCCGTGAACTTGTTGATGAGACCGAGCACGATGATCGAGACGATCCAGACCAGACCGAGGATCACCGTGATGCGGTTGAGGTTGCGCTCGGCGACGCCGGACGCCCCGAGGTTGCTCGTCACGCCGCCGCCGAACATGTCGGAGAGACCGCCACCGCGGCCCTTGTGCAGGAGGATGAGGAGCGTGAGCAGGAGGCTCGTGATCGCGAGCAGGACCTGCAGCACGACGGAGAGTATCGCCACGACGTACCTTTCGTGTGAAGTCAGCCCTGCAAGTGTAGCGGGCCGCGTGAGCAGCCCCGACACCGGCACGGGCGTGGCTCAGGCCGGCCACGCGGACGTGGCCGGCCTGAGCAGGATGGATCAGAGTCCGACGTGCTGCCGGAAGCGCGCGATCGCCGCGAACTCCTGCACGTCGAGCGAGGCCCCACCGACGAGCGCGCCGTCGATGTCGGGCTCGCGCAGGAAGCCGGCGATGTTGCCCGACTTCACCGAACCGCCGTAGAGCACGCGCGTGCTGGCGGCGAGGTCGTCGCCCCAGGCCTCGGCGATCCCGCGACGCAGCGCGGCGCAGTCCTCCTGGGCCTGTTCCGCAGTCGCGGCCTGACCGGAACCGATCGCCCAGACCGGTTCGTACGCGACGACGATCTCGGACGGCTTCACGGCCTCGAGGACGACCTTGAGCTGTTCGACCGGGACGACACCGGCGCCGCGCTGCTCGCGCTCCTCGCCGGTCTCACCGACACAGACCACCGGCACGAGGCCGTGCTTGACTGCAGCGGCGGTCTTCGCGGCGACGACCTCGTCGGTCTCGCCGTGCAGCGTGCGCCGCTCGGAGTGTCCGACGATGACGTACTGCGCGTCGAGCGCTGCGAGGAACGCCCCGGACACGTCACCGGTGTGGGCACCGGAGTCGTACTGGGACAGGTCCTGTGCGCCGAACCGGATCTCGAGCTTGTCGGCCGAGATGAGCGTCTGCACGCTGCGGAGGTCCGTGAAGGGCGGGAACACCGCGACCTCGACGTCGTCGTGGTCGTGACGGGCGTCCTTCAGGGTCCACGCGAGCTTCTGCACGGTGGCGATGGCCTGGAGGTGGTCCAGGTTCATCTTCCAGTTGCCGGCGATGAACGGACGGCGGTTCATGCTGCGTCCTTCCCGGAGTCACCGGCGATGAACGGCGTGCGGGTCATCGGGACCACCCCAGTGCTTCGAGACCGGGCAGTGACTTGCCCTCGAGGAACTCGAGGCTCGCACCACCACCGGTCGAGATGTGCCCGAACCGGTCGTCCGAGAACCCGAGCGACCGGACGGCCGCCGCGGAGTCGCCACCGCCGACGACACCGAGGCCGTCGACCTCGGTCAACGCCTGCGCGACGGTCTTCGTGCCTGCTGCGAACGCCGGGAACTCGAACACGCCCATCGGGCCGTTCCAGAACACGGTCTTCGAGCCGGACACCGCCGACGCGAAGCGCGCCGCGGTCTCCGGGCCGATGTCGAGGCCGATGCCGTCCGTGCCGAACGACGAGGACTCGATCGCGTCGGCCGCGACTGTCTCGTGGTCGGCGTCCGCAGCGAACCCGGAGGCCACCACGACGTCGGTCGGCAGGTCGATCGTCACGCCGAGCTCGTCCGCCTTGGCGAGGTACGCCCGGACGGTGTCGAGCTGATCCTGCTCGAGGAGCGACTTCGCGACCCCGTGACCCTGGGCCGCGAGGAACGTGAAGAGCATGCCGCCGCCGATGCACAGCGTGTCGACCTGCGGGAGCAGGTGCTCGATGACACCGAGCTTGTCGCTGACCTTCGATCCGCCGAGCACGACCGTGTACGGCCGCTGCGGGTCCTTGGTCAACCGCTCGAGCACCGTCAGCTCGGACTCGATGAGCGAGCCGGCCGCGCTGGGCAGCGCTGCCGCGAGCTCGTACACGGAGGCCTGCTTGCGGTGCACGACGCCGAAGCCGTCCGACACGAACGCGTCACCGAGGGCGGCGATCCGCTCGGCGAACGCCGTGCGCGCCGACGCGTCCTTCGAGGTCTCCTCCGGGTTGAAGCGGAGGTTCTCGAGCAGCAGGACGTCGCCGTCCCCGAGGGCCTCGGCGGCCGCGGTCGCCTCGTCGCCGACGGTCTCGCCGACGAAGGTGACCTCCTTGCCGAGCAGTTCGGAGAGCCGCTGCGCCACGAGGGCGAGCGAGTACTCCTGCGCAGGCGTGCCGTCGGGACGACCGAGGTGCGAGATCACGATGACCCGCGCACCGGCGTTGACGAGCGTGTTGAGCGTGCCCAGCGACGCGCGCACGCGGCCGTCGTCGGTGATCGTGCCGTCCTTGAGCGGGACGTTCAGGTCACACCGGACGACGACGCGCTTGCCGGCGAGGTCGCCGAGGTCCTCGAGGGTGCGGAGGCTCATGCCGAGAGTCGCTCGCCCACGTACTCGGTCAGGTCGACGAGGCGGTTCGAGTAGCCCCACTCGTTGTCGTACCACGAGGTGATCTTGACGAGCTTGCCGATGACCTTGGTCAGGCCGGAGTCGTAGATCGACGAGTGCGGGTCCGTCGTGATGTCGGTCGACACCAGCGGGTCCTCGCTGTAGAGCAGGATGCCCTTGAGCGGGCCCTCGGCGGCCTCCTTGTAGGCGGCGTTGATCTCGTCGACGGTGACCTCGGACGACGTCTCGAGGGTGAGGTCGGTGATCGAACCGGTCGGCACCGGCACGCGGAGGGCGTAGCCGTCGAGCTTGCCGGCGAGCTCGGGCATGACGAGGCCGATGGCCTTCGCCGCACCGGTCGAGGTCGGGACGATGTTGAGCGCCGCGGCGCGGGCACGACGCGGGTCCTTGTGCGGGCCGTCCTGCAGGTTCTGGTCGGCGGTGTACGCGTGCACCGTCGTCATGAGGCCACGCTCGATGCCGAACTTGTCGTGGAAGACCTTGGCGAGCGGCGCGAGGCTGTTCGTGGTGCACGACGCGTTCGAGATGATGTTGTGGTTCTCGGGGTCGTACTGGTCCTCGTTGACGCCGAGGACGATGGTGACGTCGTCGCCGGTCGCCGGGGCCGAGATGATGACCTTCTTGGCGCCCGCGTCGATGTGCTTCTGCGCGTCGGCTGCCTTGGTGAAGAAGCCGGTCGACTCGATGACGATGTCGACGCCCAGCTCGCCCCAGGGGAGGTTCGCGGGGTCGCGCTCCGCGAGGACCTTGATCGGCTTGCCGTCGACGACGATGCTGTCGCCGTCGAGCTCGACGGAGACGCCGAGACGACCCGTGATGGAGTCGAACTTCAGCAGGTTCGCGAGGGCCGCGTTGTCGGTGAGGTCGTTCACCGCCACGATCTCGAGGTCGGAGCCCTTGGCGAGGGCGGCCCGGAAGAAGTTACGGCCGATGCGGCCGAAGCCGTTGATGCCGATCTTGACGGTCAATGGATCTCCTGGTGGGTGTGGAGCGCCCCGGGGGCGCTGCTTTTCGGAGTCGTGCGGCCCTGCGGACCCACGTGTGGTGGACGATACGCCCCGTAACGTCGCCGTAACGACCCTAGCAGTCGGACACTGCGCGCCCGCGCCGGATGACGGTCCGTCCGGACGGTCCCGCCGACGGTGGTGGACGCTCCCCCGGACGGACAGGAGGCGCGGTGCCAGCCGGCACCGCGCCTCCCGTCCGTCGTGGGGCCGGTCGGGGCTACGCCCCCTCGAGCTCCTCCGGCACGCTGGCCTCGGTCCCCGGCACGCCGGTGTCGACGGCCTTCTTGTCGGCCATCGCGAGCAGGCGGCGGATGCGGCCGGCGATCGCGTCCTTGGTCATCGGCGGCTCGGCGTGCTGACCGAGCTCGTCGAGCGAGGCGTCACGGTGCTGCAGCCGGAGCGACCCGGCGTACTTGAGGTGGTCCGGGACGTCGTCACCGAGGATCTCGAGCGCGCGCTCGACGCGGGCGCACGCGGCGACGGCGGCCTGCGCCGAGCGGCGGAGGTTGGCGTCGTCGAAGTTCACCAGACGGTTGGCTGTGGCGCGGACCTCGCGGCGCTGGCGCATCTCCTCCCACTCGGCGGTGGTGCGGGCGGCGCCCATGACGGTGAGCATCTGGCCGATCGCCTCGCCGTCGCGGATGACGACGCGGTGGACGCCGCGGACCTCGCGGCCCTTCGCGGCGATCCCGAGGCGCGAGGCGGCACCGACCAGTGCCATCGCCGCCTCGTTGCCCGGGCAGGTGACCTCGAGCGCGGCGGCGCGACCGGGGTCGGTCAGCGTGCCGGAGGCGAGGAACGCACCGCGCCAGATGGCGGCGAGGTCCTCGCGGTTGCCGGTCGTCAGACGGTTGGGCAGGCCACGCACCGGGCGACGGCGCGCGTCCATGAGCCCGGTCTGGCGGGCGAGCGTCTCCCCCGCCTCGAGCACGCGGACCAGGTAGCGGGTGCCGCGGCGGGAGGACGCGGACGACCCCACCGACGCCTCGCTCCGCACGCCGTACAGCTCCGCCAGGTCCTTGCGCACGCGGTGGACGATGATCCGGGTGTCGAGCTCGACCTCGACCGCGATCCTGCCCGAGATGACGTGCAGGCCGCCCGCGAACCGCAGGATGGTCGCGAGTTCGGCGGCGCGGACCGTGTTGCGGTTCACGACGACCCTGGCCAGTTCGTCCTTGACCTCGGCAGTCAACGGCACAGCATCATTCCTAACGTTTTCTCTGGTGGGGTCCGCGGGTCCGGCGCACGTGGGTGTGGAGCGGCCGGAGGAACGGTCACTCCCGGCCGAGATCTCGGTTCTTCACACGCACGGCGACGTCGGACATCCCGCGGAGGAGGTTCGCCAACTCGGCGACGACGGCGACCGAGCGGTGCTTGCCGCCGGTACAGCCGATGGCGATCGTAGCGTGTCTTTTGTTCTCGCGTTGGTATCCCGCCAGCACGGGCTCGAGCACGGCAGCGTACCGCTCGACGAACGAGCGGGCGCCCGGCTGCGACAGGACGTACTCCGAGACGGGGGCGTCGAGGCCGGTGTGCGGGCGGAGTTCCGGCACCCAGTAGGGGTTCGGGATGAACCGCACGTCCGCGACCATGTCGGCGTCGGCGGGCAGCCCGTACTTGAACCCGAAGCTCATGAGCGTGACCTGGACCCCGACGAAGTGGTCGTCGGCGAAGCGCTCCGTGACGGCGTTGGCGAGCTGGTGGATGTTCAGGTCCGAGGTGTCGATGACGACGTCGGAGGCCTCGCGCAGCCCGGACAGCCGCGAACGCTCGAGGCCGATGCCGTCGAGCAGCGTCCCGTCGCCCTGCAACGGGTGCGGCCGGCGGACCTGCTCGAAGCGGCGCACGAGCACGGCGTCCGTCGCCTCGAGGAAGAGCACCCGGACCCGGGCGGAGGTGCTGGCACGGACCTGCTCGACCGCCTGCTCCGGGTCGGTGAAGAACCGTCCGCCGCGGACGTCGACGACGGTCGCGATCTTCGGGATCTTCTCCCCGGCACGGTCCGCGAGCTCGGTGAGCGGGCCGAGCATCTGCGTCGGGAGGTTGTCGACCACGTACCAGCCGAGGTCCTCGAGCGCCTTGCCGACCGTGGAACGGCCGGCGCCGGACATGCCGGTGACGATGAGGATGTCGTGCTGCTGCGACGCGGACGTCGGGGTTGTTCGGTCGTCGCTCGTGTCGCTCATGTGTGGGAGGGCTCCGTCGTGGCGGCCCGGGCCACGGCCCGGGGAGGTCTCGGCTTCGGGTCTCGGCTGCGCGTCCAGGCTACCGTCCCGCGCTCGGAGCGGGGCCGGTCACCGTGGACGCGACGGGCCGTCGGCGGAGACGTCCGGGACGCGGACGGGGTCGACCGGCCGGGAGGCGCGGCTCGGCTCCTCCGCGGCGGCTGCGGGCGCGTCCGGGTCCGTCGTCCGCTCCGGACCGGGGGTGCTGGCTGCGCGCCCGGCAGGGTCGGCGTCGCTCGCCTCCGGCACGCTTCCTCCGGGCGGGCTCCCCTCCGGCGCGCTGCGGGGCGTCTGCGCGAGCTTCGTGACGACCGCCGCCGCGGTGGCCGGCCCGACGCCGTTCACCTCGGCGATCTGCTCCGCCGTCGCCTCACGCAGGCGCGCGACCGACCCGAAGTGCTTCAGCAGGGCGTTCACCCGGGTCGGGCCGAGCCCGGGGATCTCCGACAGCTGCGACCGGACGTCGCGCTTCCGGCGGGTCCGCTGGTGCGTGATCGCGAACCGGTGCGCCTCGTCACGGATCCGCTGGATCAGGAAGAGCGCCTCGGAGTTGCGCGGCATGATCACCGGGAAGTCGTCGTCGGGCAACCACAGTTCCTCGAGGCGCTTCGCGATGCCCACCAGGGCGATGTCGTGCACGCCGGCCTCGTCCATCGCCCGCTTGGCCGCCTGGACCTGGGGCTGGCCGCCGTCGACGATGAGCAGCTGCGGACGGTACGCGAACCGCTTCGTCGGCTTCGTGCCCTCGACGACGTCCTCGCTCGTGGCGTCCGGGACGTCCGGCACCGCGGCGTCCTCGTCGAGGCGCGCCAGCCGTCGCGACAGCACCTGGTACATGCTGTCGGTGTCGTCGGTCGTCTCGGCGATCGTGTAACGGCGGTACTGGTCCTTGCGCGGGAGCCCGTCCTCGAACACCACCATCGACGCCACCACGTTCGTACCCTGCAGGTGGGAGATGTCGTAGCACTCCATCCGCAGGGGGGCCTCGGTCATGCCCAGGGCGTCCTGGATGTCGGCGAGGGCAGCCGACCGCGTCGTGTAGTCGGCGCTGCGCTTCGTCTTGTAGAGCATGAGCGCCTGCGCGGCGTTCTGGGCGGCCGTGCGCGCGAGGCCCGCCCGGTCGCCCCGCTGGGCCGTGCTGAGCTTCGTGCCGCGCCCGCCGCGTCGCTCGCTGAGCCACTGCTGCAGGGCCTCGGCGTCCTCGGGGAGTTCCGGCACGACGACCTCGCGCGGGACGTCGTCGCTCGTCGCGTACTGGCCCTGGACGATCTGTTCGACCAGGTCACCGGTGCTGATGTCGAGCTCCTTGTCGACCACCCACCCCCGGACACCGCGGATGCGCCCGCCGCGCACGGAGAACAGCTGCACGGCGGCGGCGAGCTCGTCCTCGGCCACACCGAACAGGTCGAGGTCGACCGAGTCCCGGAGGACCACCGCCGACTTCTCGAGCACCGCTTCGAGGGCACCGACCTGGTCGCGGTAGCGCGCCGCCTGCTCGTAGTCCATGGCGTCGGCGGCCGCGGCCATGCGCTGCCGCAGGGTCGTGATCACCCTGCGGTCGTAGCTGCCCATGAACCGGACGAACTCCTCGACGATCGCCCGGTGCTCGGCGATCGTGACCTTCTGCGAGCAGGGTCCACCGCACTTGCCGATCTGGCCCGGGAAGCACGGCTTGCCCGTCTGCATCGCCTTCTTGTAGGACGAGTCCGAGCAGGTGCGGATCGGGAACACCTTGATCATCAGGTCGATGGTGTCGTGCACCGCCCAGATCTTCGGGTAGGGCCCGAAGTACTTCGCGCCCTTGATCTTCCGGTTCCGCGTCACCATCACCCGCGGCGACTCCTCGCCCAGGGTGATCGCCATGTACGGGTACGACTTGTCGTCCCGGAACTTGACGTTGAACGGCGGGTCGAACTCCTTGATCCACGTGTACTCGAGCTGCAGTGCCTCGATCTCGGAGCCGACGGTGGTCCACTCGACGCTCCGGGCCGTGAGCACCATGCGTCGGGTGCGCTCGTGGAGGGTCGGCAGCGGTGCGAAGTAGTTGCTCAGGCGGGCGCGGAGGTTCTTCGCCTTGCCGACGTAGAGCACCCGACCGGCCTCGTCACGCCACCGGTAGACGCCTGGGTCGGTCGGGATCTCCCCCGCCTTCGGCCGCCAGGAGACGGTGTCCGCCACCTACCGAGCACCCGCCTTCTGCTTGCTCTGCTGCCCGCCCTGGTGCTTCTGGGTGGCCTGACGCGCACCGACCGCCTGCTCCTTGCCGACACGGGCGTCCTGCGCATCGAAGATCTCGCGCAGGAAGACACCGGTGTGGCTCTCGGGGACGTCGGCCACGTGTTCCGGGGTGCCGACGGCCAGGACCGTACCGCCACCGGCACCGCCCTCCGGTCCCATGTCGACCAGCCAGTCGGCGGACTTGATCACGTCGAGGTTGTGCTCGATCGTGATCACGGTGTTGCCCTTGTCGACCAGGCTCTGCAGCACGAGCAGCAGCTTCCGGACGTCCTCGAAGTGCAGACCGGTCGTCGGCTCGTCGAGCACGTAGACCGTACGGCCGTTCGAGCGGCGCTGGAGTTCCGTCGCGAGCTTGACGCGCTGGGCCTCGCCACCGGAGAGGGTCGTCGCGCTCTGCCCGAGGCGCACGTAGCCCAGGCCCACGTCGACGAGAGTCGCCATGTAGCGGTGGATCGCCGAGATCGGCTCGAAGAACTCGGCCGCCTCGCTGATCGGCATGTCGAGGACCTCGGAGATGTCCTTGCCCTTGTAGTGCACCTGCAGCGTCTCGCGGTTGTACCGCGCACCGCCGCAGACCTCGCACGCCACGTAGACGTCGGGCAGGAAGTTCATCTCGATCTTGATCGTGCCGTCACCCGAGCAGTTCTCGCAGCGGCCGCCCTTGACGTTGAAGCTGAAGCGACCGGGCTGGTAGCCGCGCGCCTTCGCCTCGGGCGTCTCGGCGAAGAGCTGCCGGATGCGGTCGAACACGCCGGTGTAGGTCGCCGGGTTGGACCGCGGGGTGCGGCCGATCGGCGCCTGGTCGACGTGCACGACCTTGTCGAGCTGGTCGAGGCCCTTCACGCGGGTGTGCTTGCCGGCGATGTGCCGCGCGCCGTTGAGCTGGTTCGCGAGCACCTTGTACAGGATGTCGTTGACCAGGGTCGACTTGCCGGAGCCGCTGACGCCGGTCACCGCGGTGAAGACACCGAGCGGGAAGTCGACGTCGACCTGCTTGAGGTTGTTCGCCCGGGCGCCCTGCACGCTGATGACGCGCTTCGGGTTGATCTTCCGTCGCTCGGCGGGCACCTCGATCGCGCGCCGACCTGCCAGGTAGTCACCGGTCACCGACTCGCGGTTCGCGATGATGCCCTCGTAGGAGCCGGAGTGCACGACCTTGCCGCCGTTCACGCCCGCGCCCGGTCCGATGTCGACGACCCAGTCCGCCGTGCGGATGGTGTCCTCGTCGTGCTCGACGACGATGAGGGTGTTGCCGAGGTCCTTGAGCTTGACGAGCGTGTCGATGAGCCGACGGTTGTCGCGCTGGTGCAGGCCGATGCTCGGCTCGTCGAGCACGTAGAGCACGCCCGTCAGGCCCGATCCGATCTGCGTCGCGAGCCGGATGCGCTGCGCCTCGCCGCCGGAGAGCCCGCCGGCTCCGCGTGCGAGGGTCAGGTAGTTCAGGCCGACCTCGAGCAGGAACTCGAGCCGCGCGCGGATCTCGCGGAGGACGGCGGCCGCGATGTGCGCCTCACGCTCGGTGAGCGTCAGCTCCTCCATGAAGCCGTACGCCTGGTCGAGCGACATGTCGGTCACGTCGGCGATGCTGCGACCCTCGACCGTCACGGCGAGGACCTCGGGCTTCAGGCGCGTGCCGTCGCAGACCGGGCAGGGGACCTCGCGCAGGTAGCCCTGGAAGCGCTGCCGCTGCGAGTCCGACTCGGCCTCGGCGAACTTGCGCTCGATGTAGGGCATGACGCCCTCGAACCCGCTCGTGTACCGCATCTCGCGGCCGAAACGGTTCTTCCACGACACGGAGACCTGGAAGTCCTTGCCGGTCAGGATCGCGGCCTGCACCGACGGGTCGAGCTGGTTCCACGGGGTGTCGAGGCCGAACCCGAGGTCCTTGCCGAGACCCGCGAGGAGCTTCTCGAAGTACGAGTACAGCCCGCTCGTGCCCGTCCAGGGCAGCAGGACGCCGTCTCGCAGCGAGGCCTCGGGGTCGCCGAGCACCAGGTCGGGGTCGACCGACATGCGGGTACCGAGGCCCGAGCACTCGGGGCAGGCACCGAACGGTGCGTTGAACGAGAAGGTCCGCGGCTCGATCTCGGTGAGCGCGAGCGGGTGGTTGTTCGGGCAGGACAGGTTCTCGGAGTAGGTCCGGACCGCGCCGGGCCCCTCGTGGTCGACGAGGTCGATCGCCACGGTGCCGTTCGTCAACCGCAGGGCGGTCTCGAGCGAGTCGGTGAGGCGGCCGAGGATGTCGTCGCTCGCCACGAGACGGTCGACGATCACCGAGATGTCGTGCTTGACCTGCTTCTTGAGCTTGGGCGGGTCGCTCAGCTGGATGCGCTCACCGTCGACGATCGCACGGGCGTACCCCGAGGCCGCGAGCTCCTGGAAGAGGTCGACGAACTCGCCCTTCTTCTTGGAGACGACCGGCGCGAGGACCTGGAAGCGCGTGCCGGTCTCGAACTCCATGAGCTGGTCCGCGATCTGCTGCACGCTCTGCTTGCTGATCACCTCGCCGCAGACGGGGCAGTGCGGGACACCGATGCGCGCCCAGAGCAGACGCATGTAGTCGTAGACCTCGGTGATGGTGCCCACGGTCGACCGCGGGTTCCGGTTCGTCGACTTCTGGTCGATCGAGACCGCCGGCGACAGGCCCTCGATGAAGTCGACGTCGGGCCGGTCCACCTGGCCGAGGAACTGCCGGGCGTAGGCCGACAGCGACTCCACGTAGCGCCGTTGGCCCTCGGCGAAGATCGTGTCGAACGCGAGCGAGGACTTGCCCGACCCGGACAGCCCGGTGAACACGACGAGCGAGTCCCGAGGGATCTCGAGGTCGACGTCGCGGAGGTTGTGCACGCGAGCGCCCCGGACGCTGAGCGTCGAGGTGCTGTGCGGCGCCGTCCCGCCGGGGATGTGGAGGTCTGCAGGCTCGCCGAAGGCGTTCCGGCCCGGGGTCGCGGTTCCGCGGTCAGAGGTGATGGTCATCGCAGACGATTCTACGAAGCTGGACCGACATCCGTCCGGGCGTGGCGGTCTAGCCGAGTGCGTCGAGAGCGAACGCGACGCCGGTCGCCTGTTCGCTCGCCGTCCAGAGGCGCGCAGCGACGGTGCGGTCGTGGGCACGCGGGCGCGCCGGGACGAGGGCCGGACGACCGGCGAACTGGAGCGGGCCGGCCGGCCCCCAGTACTCCCCCGAGCGGACGTCCTCACCGACGGCGGCGTGCACGAGCGGCCGCGCCCCGGCGTCCTTGCCCTGCGCCACCCAGCCCGAGCCCGCCCGCATCCAGGCCGGTTCGGACCGCGTCGGTGCGACGTCCGGTCGGGGCGGGGCGGCGGCGTCGAGCGCCAGCCCGGGGTGCGCGACGACGCTGCGCACCCGCGAGCCGGCGTCACCCAACCGCTGCGCGAGCTCGAAGCCGAACAGCATCACCGCGAGCTTGCTCCTGGCGTACTGGCGGTGGCCCTCGTAGCGGCCGACCGCGAGCGGATCCGTCCGGTCGAGCGTCGTGAGGCGGTGCGCGATGGAGCCGAGGTGCACCACACGCCCGGCGTCCTGGTCGAGGGCCGGCAGCGCCAGCGCCGTCCAGGCGAAGTGTCCGAGGTGGTTCGTGCCGACCTGCAGTTCGAAGCCCTGCGCGGTGCGCTGCGGGCGAGCCGATCCGACCACGCCGGCGTTGTTGAGCAGGGCGTGCACGGGGCCGAGCTCCCGGAGCCGCACGGCCGCGGCACGCACGCTGTCGAGGTCGGCCAGGTCGAGGTGCAGGTGCAGGAGCGCTGCGTCGTCGACGTGCTTCCGGATGCTCCGCTCGGCAGCGGCGGCACGCTCGGGGTTCCGCGTGGCGAGCACGACCCGGTGGCCCTGTGCCGCGAGCTGCTCGGCTGCGTGGTAGCCCAGGCCGGCGCTGGCACCCGTGACGACGACCGTCCGCCGCGCGGTCCCGGAGGTGTCAGCGGACATGCCCGGCGGACTCCATCTGTCGCAGCGCCTTCTTCAGGTCCTGCACCTCGTCGCGGAGCCGTGCCGCCAGCTCGAACTTCAGCTCGGCCGCGGCCTGCAGCATCTGGTCGTTGAGGTCGGCGATCGTCGCCTCGAGCTGGGTCGCGCCCTCTCCCGCGATGCCCTCGCGACGCAGGTTCGGCGTGGGCGACCGGCGGCCGTCGGAACCCGGGCGACCCTCGAGCAGCGCCTTGGTGTCGTCGCTCTCGCGCTGCAGCACCTCGGTGATGTCGGCGATCTTCTTGCGGAGGGGCTGCGGGTCGATGCCGTGCTCGAGGTTGTAGGCGACCTGCTTCTCGCGGCGCCGATCGGTCTCGTCGATCGCCTGGCGCATGGAGTCGGTGATCTTGTCGGCGTACATGAGCACCTGGCCCGACACGTTGCGGGCGGCACGGCCGATCGTCTGGATGAGCGACGTCGACGACCGCAGGAACCCCTCCTTGTCGGCGTCGAGGATCGCCACGAGGGACACCTCGGGCAGGTCGAGGCCCTCGCGCAGCAGGTTGATGCCGACGAGCACGTCGTACACGCCCTGGCGCAGCTCCGTCAGCAGTTCGACACGCTTCAGGGTGTCGACGTCGGAGTGCAGGTACCGCACGCGGACGCCGGCGTTGCCGAGGAAGTCCGTGAGTTCCTCGGCCATCCGCTTGGTCAGGGTCGTGACGAGCACGCGCTCGTCACGCTCGACGCGCAGCTTGATCTCCTCGAGCAGGTCGTCGATCTGGCCGTCGCTCGGCTTCACGACGATCTCGGGGTCGACCAGACCCGTCGGACGGATGATCTGCTCGACGACGCTGTCGGTGACGCCGAGTTCGTACTTGCCCGGGGTCGCCGACAGGTAGACCTTCTGCCCGACGCGCTCGAGGAACTCCTCCCACGTCAACGGTCGGTTGTCGAGCGCGCTCGGCAGGCGGAACCCGTGCTCCACGAGCGTGCGCTTGCGGGAGGCGTCACCCTCGTACATCGCGCCGATCTGCGGCACGGTCACGTGCGACTCGTCGATCACGATGAGGAAGTCGTCCGGGAAGTAGTCGATGAGGCAGTGCGGCGCCTCGCCCGCATCGCGCCCGTCCATGTGGCGCGAGTAGTTCTCGATGCCGGAGCAGAAGCCGATCTGCTCCATCATCTCGATGTCGAAGGTCGTGCGCATGCGGAGCCGCTGGGCCTCGAGCAGCTTGCCCTGGCCCTCGAGCTCGGCGAGTCGGTCGGCCAGCTCGTCCTTGATCCGCTCGATCGCCCGGTGCATGACGTCGGTGTCGGCGACGTAGTGCGACGCCGGGAAGATCGAGACGCCGGGCAGGTCCGCGATGACGTTGCCGGTCAGCGGGTGCAGCGAGGTGAGCGCCTCGATCTCGTCACCGAACATCTCGATGCGGATCGCGTGCTCTTCGTACATCGGGATGATCTCGATGGTGTCGCCGCGGACGCGGAAGGTGCCGCGGGCGAAGTCGACGTCGTTGCGCTGGTACTGCATGCCGACGAACTTGCGCACGAGCTGGTCGCGGGAGATCGTCTGACCGACGTGGAGCGCGATCGACGCGTTCATGTACTGCTCGGGCGTGCCGAGGCCGTAGATGCAGGACACGGTCGACACCACCACGACGTCGCGCCGGCTGAGCAGCGAGTTCGTCGTCGAGTGCCGGAGCCGCTCGACCTCCGCGTTGACCGACGAGTCCTTCTCGATGAAGGTGTCCGTCTGCGGGACGTACGCCTCGGGCTGGTAGTAGTCGTAGTACGAGACGAAGTACTCGACCGCGTTGTTCGGCAGGAGCCCGCGGAACTCGTTCGCCAGCTGCGCGGCCAGGGTCTTGTTGTGCGCGAGCACGAGCGTCGGCCGCTGGACCTGCTCGATCAGCCAGGCGGTGGTCGCCGACTTGCCGGTACCGGTCGCGCCGAGCAGCACGACGTCGGTCTCACCCGCGTTGATCCGACCGGCGAGCTCGGCGATCGCCGCCGGCTGGTCACCGCTCGGCGAGTACTCGCTGATCACCTCGAAGGGACGGATCGCCCGGGTGGGCTGGATCGACACTGCCATGGGGACAACGGTAGTCGCGCCCCCTGACACCCGACGGCCCTGATCGCCCACAGCTGAGCGGGTACCAGGGCCTGCGGGGCCCGTTCAGGACGCGATGCGCTCCCACACCGCGTCGGCGGACCGCAGGGTGTCCTCGAGCGATCCGGTCGCGTCGACGACGTGGTCGGCGAGGGCGAGCCGCTCGGCGTCCGACGCCTGGGCCGCCACACGTCGCTCGGCCTCGTCACGCGGCATGCCCCGGTGCTCGACGAGTCGTCCGACCCGCTGCGCCGCAGGGGCGTCCACGACGACGACCGCGTCGAACCGGATCGGCCGACTCCCCCGGGCCTCGGCGAGGAGCGGGACGTCGTAGACGACGACGGCTTCCGGATCAGCGGCCTCGGCAGCGTCGAACGCTCCCCGTGCGAGCCGCCACACCTCCGGGTGGGTGATCCCCTCGAGGTCCTTCCGCGCCGAGGCGTCGGAGAAGACGATGCTGCCCAGGGCGGCCCGGTCGAGCGCGCCGTCGGGGGCGAGCACGCCCGTCCCGAACCGTTCCACGACACGGGCGAGCCCGGGGCTGCCCGGAGCGACCGCCTGCCGCGCGAGCCGGTCGGCGTCGACGACGACCGCGCCGTGCTCCGCCCAGCGACGGGAGACGGTGGACTTGCCCGCGGCGATGCCGCCTGTCAGACCGATGATGCGCACCGGTCCAGGCTACCGAGGACGTCGTGGAACGCCGGAAGCCCGGCACCCCGTCAGGGGTACCGGGCTTCCGGGACGTGCGACCCGCTCGATCAGTTGTTCGAGCTGAGCTTCTCGCGGAGCGCCGCGAGCGAGGCGTCGTCGGCCAGGGTGCCCTGACCGTTCGACTCGCTCGAGAAGGTCGACGAGGACGAGGACGAGGACGAGCTCGAGGCCGAGGCGGGGAGGTCGAAGCCACCCTTCTCCTCGTCCGCGATGGTCTTCGCGACCTGCGCCTTGTGGGCCTCCCAGCGCGACTGGGCGGCCGCGTACTGGCCCTCCCACTCGGTGCGCTGGGTGTCGTAGCCCTCGAGCCACTCGTTGGTCTCCGGGTCGAAGCCCTCGGGGTACTTGTAGTTGCCCTGGTCGTCGTACTCGGTCGGCATGCCGTAGAGCGCCGGGTCGAACTCGGTGCCCTCCGGGTCCACGCCCTCGTTCGCCTGCTTGAGGCTGAGCGAGATGCGACGACGGTCGAGGTCGATGTCGATGATCTTGACGAAGACCTCGTCACCGACGGAGACGACCTGCTCGGCGAGCTCGACGTGCTTGTTCGAGAGCTCCGAGATGTGGACGAGACCCTCGATGCCGTCGGCGACGCGGACGAAGGCACCGAACGGCACGAGCTTCGTGACCTTGCCCGGTGCGATCTGACCGATCGCGTGGGTGCGGGCGAAGACCTGCCACGGGTCCTCCTGCGTGGCCTTGAGCGAGAGCGACACGCGCTCGCGGTCCAGGTCCACCTCGAGGATCTCGACGGTGACTTCCTGACCGACCTCGACGACCTCGCTGGCGTGCTCGATGTGCTTCCAGGAGAGCTCGGAGACGTGGACGAGACCGTCGACGCCGCCCAGGTCGACGAACGCACCGAAGTTGACGATCGACGACACGATGCCCTTGCGGACCTGGCCCTTGTGGAGGTTGTTGAGGAAGGTGGTGCGCGACTCGGACTGCGTCTGCTCGAGCAGGGCGCGGCGCGAGAGGACCACGTTGTTGCGGTTCTTGTCGAGCTCCAGGATCTTCGCCTCGAGCTCCTGGCCCAGGTACGGGGTCAGGTCGCGGACGCGACGCAGCTCGATGAGCGAGGCCGGGAGGAAGCCACGGAGGCCGATGTCGACGATGAGACCGCCCTTGACGACCTCGATGACCGTGCCGGTCACAACGCCGTCGGACTCCTTGATCTTCTCGACGTCGCCCCACGCACGCTCGTACTGCGCACGCTTCTTCGACAGGATGAGGCGGCCTTCCTTGTCCTCCTTCTGGAGGACCAGGGCCTCGACCTCGTCGCCGACCTCGACGACCTCGTTGGGGTCGACGTCGTGCTTGATCGAGAGCTCGCGCGAGGGGATGACACCCTCGGTCTTGTAGCCGACGTCGAGGAGGACCTCGTCGCGGTCGATCTTCACGACGGTTCCGGAGATCAGATCGCCGTCGTTGAAGAACTTGAGGGTCTTCTCGACCTCGGCCAGGAAGTCATCAGCCGAGCCGATGTCGTTGATGGCGACCTGCTTGGGAGCCTTGGTCGTGGTGGTTGTCATGTAGAGATTGCTCCGAACGGACATGAGTCGGGCCGTGACGGCGAGGGAGCGACCCCCTGGTCCGCACCGAACGTCGGTGCGAGCCGTCATGGCAGTGGTTGGTTGGCGCGGATTGCGCCGATTGAGTCTAGCCGCAGGGCCGCGGGCCCCACAACCGGGCGTGTCGCGTGTCGCGGGGTGACCGGAGGACGGACGGGAGGCACGCGGCGACCCCGCCACGCGCCTCCCGTCCGTCGACCCGTCACGCCGTCAGTCGAGCAGCGCGCTCCGGAGCGTGTCCAGGCCGACCCCGCCGAGTGCGAGCGCCCGGTGGTGGAAGGCCTTCAGGTCGAACGCGGCGCCCTCGCGTGCGGCGAGCTCGTCGCGGATCGACTCCCAGACGCGCTGCCCGACCTTGTAGGACGGCGCCTGCCCCGGCCACCCGAAGTACCGGGCGACCTCGAACTGCACGAACTCCGGCGCCATGTTGACGTTCCGGCCCATGAAGTCGAGCGCGTACTCCCACGTCCAGCCACCGCCGTCGGGGTTGGTCTTCTGCAGGTGCACACCGATGTCGAGCACCACGCGGGCCGCCCGCATCCGCTGGCCGTCGAGCATGCCGAGGCGGTCCCCGTCGTCGTCGAGGAACCCGAGCTGCTCCATGAGCCGCTCGGCGTAGAGGGCCCAGCCCTCGACGTGCCCGGACGGTCCGGCCAGCTGCCGACGCCACGTGTTGAGCTCCCCGCGGTTGTAGACCGCCTGGCTGATCTGCAGGTGGTGACCGGGCACGCCCTCGTGGTAGACCGTCGTCTTCTCACGCCACGTGCCGAACTCCGTGACGCCCTGCGGCACCGACCACCACATCCTGCCCGCACGCGAGAAGTCGTCGGAGGGGCCGGTGTAGTAGATCCCACCCTCCTGCGTCGGGGCGATCCGGCACTCCAGGCGCTTGATCGGGTCGGCGATGTCGAAGTACTCCCCGTCCATCGCGCGGATCGACGCGTCACTGGTCTCCTGCATCCACCGCTGCAGGGCGTCGGTGCCGTGCAGGATGCGGGCGGGGTCGGCGTCGAGGACCTCGATCGCGCGCGCCACCGAGGCGCCGGACTCGATGCGGTCCGCGATGCGCTCCTGCTCGTCGCGCATCCGGGCGAGCTCCTCGATGCCCCACTCGTACGTCTCGTCGAGGTCGACGACGGCACCCAGGAAGCGTCGGGAGTGCAGCTCGTAGTCCTCGCGACCGACCGCGTCGACCGGGGTCGCCAGGGGCAGCAGCTCGTGCTCGAGGAAGCCGCCGAACGACCGGTACGCGGCCGCCGCGACCTCGGCGCCGCGCACCAGCTCGCCGCGGAGCGACTCGGGCAGCGGTGCGCCGCCCTCGAGCGCGGCGCCGTCGACGAGCTGGCGGAAGAACCCGTCCTCGGCACCGTTGCGCGCGGCCTGCTCGGCGATGAGTGCGACCTGGCGCGCGGCGGGCGTGACCTGCTTGCGCGTGCCCTGCAGCAGGGTCTCGCGGTAGCCCTCCAGGGCGTCCGGCAGCGCGTGCAGGCGCCCCGCGACGTCCCGCCAGTCGTCGGTGGTCGCGGTCGGCATCAGGTCGAGGACGTCGCGGAACTCCTGCGCGGGGCTCGCGATCACGTTGAGGTCCCGCAGGTGCAGCTTCCGCTCGTGCGACTCCACGACCAGGTCGAGCTCCGCTCCGAGGTCGGTCTTCGTCACCCGGTCGACGTCGTCCGTCGACTCGGCGGCGTCGAGGGCCCGGCGCGCGGAACGTGCGGCGTCGGCGAGGGCGTCGGCGCCGGCGGGCGAGGTGTCGCCGTAGCCGTCGGTGCGCCCGGGGACCCCGATGTACGTGGCGACGGTCGGGTCGAGGTCGACGAGGGTGGACACCCAGTCCTCGGCGACGCGGTCGACGGCGGACGGCTGGCGGACGGGTCGGTCTTCGCTCATGCCCCGACCCTACCGAGCGGCCCGGCAGGCGGAGCTGCGGACGGCGGGACGGGGGCGTCGACACGAGACGCCCTCCGGTGAGCGAGACGCCGCCGGATCTGGCGGCGTCTCGACGCAACCGCGGCGTCTCGACGCGACCGCGGCGCGCGAGCTGTCTGGACGACGGACGGGAGGCACGGTGCCAGCCGGCACCGCGCCTCCCGTCCGTGACGTGCTCGCAACGCGACCCGCGCGCGTCAGTGCGCCGCGGACTCCCAGTTCGGGCCGACGCCGACCGACACGTCGAGCGGGACGCTCAGCTCGGCAGCCGCGCCCATCCGGGTGCGCAGGATCTCCTCGACGCGCTCCTGCTCGCCGGGAGCGACCTCGAGGATGAGCTCGTCGTGCACCTGGAGCAGCAGGTGCGACTCGAGCGATCCCTCGCGGAGGTCCTCGTCGACGCCGAGCATCGCGATCTTCATGATGTCGGCGGCCGACCCCTGGATCGGCGCGTTCAGCGCGGCGCGCTCGGCGTTCTCGCGGAGGACGCGGTTCGGGCTCTTCAGGTCCGGGAACGGACGCCGGCGACCGAAGATCGTCTCGGTGTAGCCGTCCTCACGGGCCTGCTCGACGACGCCCCGGAGGTAGTCGCGCACCGCACCGAAGCGGGCGAAGTACTCGTTCATGAGCGTGCGCGCCTCGGACTGCTCGATGCGGAGCTGCTTCGACAGGCCGAACGGGCTGAGGCCGTAGGCCAGGCCGTACGACATCGCCTTCACCTTCGTGCGCATCTCGGGCGTGACGTCCGCCGGCTCGACCGAGAACACCCGGGCACCGACGAAGCGGTGCAGGTCCTCGCCCTCGTTGAACGCCTGGATGAGCCCCGGGTCGCCGGACAGGTGCGCCATGATGCGCATCTCGATCTGCGAGTAGTCGGCGGTCACGAGCGTCGTGTACGGCTCGGCGACCGCGAAGGCCGACCGGATGCGGCGACCCACGGCGGTCTTGACCGGGATGTTCTGCAGGTTGGGGTCCGTCGACGAGACCCGGCCGGTGCTCGTGCCGGTCTGCTCGTAGCGGGTGTGGATGCGTCCGTCGACGACCGCGGCGTCGAGCGTGTCGACGATCTGCCGGAGCTTCGTGGCGTCGCGGTGCTGCAGCAGCAGTCCGAGGAACGGGTGCGGGTGCTGCTCCTGCAGGTCGGCCAGGCTCGCCGCGTCGGTCGAGAAGCCGGTCTTCGTCTTGCGGGTCTTCGGCATCGCGAGCTCGGTGAACAGGACCTCCTGCAGCTGCTTCGGCGAGCCGAGGTTCACCTCGTGGCCGATCTCGGCGAAGGCCTGCTGCGCGAGCTCGGCGGCGCGCTCCCCCAGGTCGTGCGACAGCCCGGTCAGGACCGGGCGGTCGATACCGACGCCGATGGTCTCCATGCCCGCCAGCACCGGGACGAGCGGCAGCTCGATCGTGTCGAGCACCCGCAGCGAGGACTCGTCGACGCGGGAGCGCAGCGCGGTGTCGACCCGCAGGACGTACCAGGCGTGCACGCCGACGTTGACCGGTTCGGTCTCGGGGACGAGCTGGTTCGGGTCGGCGGTCGGCAGCTCCTCGCCGAGTTCCTGGTACACGAGGTCGGCGAGGGGCTGCCCCTGCTTGCCCGGCTGCGCGAGCCACCCGGTGATGCGGGCGTCCCCGGCGATGCCCCGCACCGTGATGCCGACCGTGCCGAGCGCCTTGATGGCGGCCTTGGCGTCGTGGAAGTGCTTCGGGGCGTCGGAGGCGAACCACGCGGCGAGCTGCTCGTAGTCCTTCGCGCCGCTGCCGCCGGGCACCAGGACGGCGTCGTCGTGGGTCGCGATGCCGATCGCGCTGAGCCGGCCGTCGATGACCTCGACCGCGACGCCGAACCCGTTCTCGGCGTCGTTCGCACCCTTGCGCTCGAGCCAGTACCCGAGCTCTTCGTCGATGACCGTGGTGACCTTCGGCGGGGTCGGCGCGCCGCTGTCGACCGAGCCGGGAGCATCGCTCGCCTCGCTCGGCTCACCGGTACCGGCGACCTTGAAGACCCGGTCGAGCAGCGTGCGGAACTGCAGCTTGGCGAAGAGGTCGCGGACGGCCTGCTCGTCCAGCGGGCGGAGGGCGACGTCGGCCGGTCCGACGGGCAGCTCGACGTCGTTCACGAGCCGGTTCAGCCTGCGGTTCCGGATCGCCCGGTCCTTCTGCTCGCGGAGGTTGTTCCCGACGACGCCCTTGATCTCGTCGGCGTGCTCGAGGACACCGTCGAGGGAGCCGTACGCGGTCACCCACTTGACCGCGGTCTTCTCGCCGACCTTGTCGATGCCGATCAGGTTGTCGCTGGTCTCCCCCACGAGCGCCGCGATGTCCGGGTACTGGTGCGGCTCGATGCCGTACCGCTCGTACACCTTGTCGCGGTCGTAGCGCGTGAGCTCGGAGACGCCGCGGACCGACGGGTACAGCAGCGTGACGTCGTCGTTGACGAGCTGGATCGAGTCGCGGTCACCCGAGACCACGTACACCTGGTACCCCTGCTCGGCACCCTGTCGCGCGAAGGTGGCGAGGATGTCGTCGGCCTCGTAGTCCTCCTTCGTCACCGTCGTGATGCCCATCGCCTCGAGCGCCTGCTGCAGGAGCGGGATCTGGCCCTTGAACTCGGGCGGGGTCTCCGAGCGGGTGCCCTTGTAGTCCTCGTACTCGCGGGTGCGGAAGGAGAAGCGGGAGATGTCGAACGCGACCGCCAGGTGGGTCGGCTTCTCGCGCTGCAGGAGCATGAGCAGCATCGAGATGAAGCCGTGGATGGCGTTCGTGTGCTGCCCCTCGCGGTTCACGAAGCTGTCGACCGGCAGTGCGTAGAAGGCCCGGAAGGCGAGCGAGTGGCCGTCGATGACCATGAGGGTAGGCTTTGCGGAGTCCGACACCCGGACAGCCTACCGACGCCATCCGACACGGGAGTCCGCGAGCGTGACCGACGACGTGACCCACGAACCGACCGCCTCCGGAGCCGTCGACGAGCGACTCTCCGACCGCGGCACGGGCGAGCTCGCCACGAAGATGGGCATGGAGATCACCGAGCTGAGCGCGGAGCGTGCCGTCGGGTCGATCCCGGTCGAGGGCAACCGCCAGCCGGTCGGGCTGCTGCACGGCGGAGCGTACGTCGTGCTCGCCGAGAGCCTCGGGTCGATGGCCGCGAACGTGCACGCCGGGCCAGGCCGCTACGCGGTCGGCATCGAGCTCAGTGCGTCGCACTCCCGCAGTGCGACGAGCGGCCGGGTCACGGGGACCTGCACGGCGATCCACCTCGGCGGCACGCTCACCACCCACGAGATCGTGCTCACCGACGACGAGGGCCGACGCTGCTCCACCGTGCGGATCACGAACATGATCCGCGAGCGGCGCTAGCGATTCAGTCCTCGGGCGGTCGCTGCAGCAGCAGGCGGGCATCGCCGAACCCGAGCCGACGGTAGAGCGTCTCGCCGACGACGCTCGAGTGCACCACCACGCGCTCCGCGCCGGCCTCGTCCGCCACGTCGAGCAGCGCCGCGACGAGGTCCTTCGCCACGCCGCCTCCGCGGAGGTCCGGGTGCACGTAGACGCTCTGCAGTTCGGCAGCGACGCGGCCCCGAGGGCGGTGCGGCACCGGCGGACGGGCGTTCAGTGCGAGCCACGCCATCCCCAGCACCTCCCCGTCGCGCTCCGCGACGACACACCGGTGCGAGTCCGCGTGCTCGTCGGCGAAGGCGGTCATCGCCTCGCGGTACTCGTCCGGGGTCGCCGTCGGCCTGCGCCCGTCCTCGTCCACGCTCCAGCGCCAGCGCAGGTCGGCCACCGTCGGCATGTCCTCCGGCCGGGAGGCACGGATCACCACGTCGTCCATGCCCCCACCCTGCCACGTGGCGCGGCTGCGGCGGGGCCGACCCGCGCCTCCCGTCCGGCGCTCTGCCGCGGCCCTGCCGCTGCACGCGGTCTCCGACACGGAACGCGTCGTTCGACAGGTGCGGTGTCGCACGATGCGCGCGCATCCGGTGGAGGCGCATCGTCCGACGTTGCACGTGACGATCGACCGGCGCGATGTCAGCCCGTACCCGTGCACCGACGTCCGCGTGAGCGAGCGGTTGCTCGTTACTTCTTGGCGCTGAGCTGCTCGATGATCGCCTTCGCGACGTCGTGCATCGTCAGACGACGATCCATCGACGCCTTCTGGATCCAGCGGAACGCCTCGGGCTCGGTGAGGCCCATCTTCTCGTTGAGCAGGCCCTTGGCGCGGTCGACGAGCTTGCGGGTCTCGAACCGCTCGACGAGGTCGGCGACCTCGGCCTCGAGCGTGATGATCTGCTGGTGCCGCGAGAGGGCGATCTCGATCGCGGGGAGCAGGTCGTTCGGGGTGAAGGGCTTCACGACGTAGGCCAGGGCACCGGCTTCGGTCGCGCGCTCGACGAGGTCCTTCTGGCTGAACGCCGTGAGGAGGACCACCGGAGCGATGTGGTTCTTGGAGAGCTTCTCGGCAGCGGAGATGCCGTCGAGCTGGGGCATCTTGACGTCCATGACGACGAGGTCCGGGCGCAGGTCGGTCGCGAGCTGGACGGCGGTCTCACCGTCGCCGGCTTCCCCGACCACGTCGAACCCGTTGTCGCGGAGGATCTCGACGATGTCGAGACGGATGAGCGACTCGTCCTCGGCGACGACGACGCGACGCGGTGCTGCGGGGGTTGCTTCTGTGTCACTCACGACCGAGAGCCTACTAGACGGAGCGCGTGGCTTCCGTCAGCTGTGGATGCGCGGTTCGACGAACTTCTGTACGAGTGGCGGGACGCTCGGTGCGCCCGGCCCCGCACGCCGTGAGCGACCTTGTACGAGTGGCGGGACGCTCGGTGCGCCCAGCCCCGCACGCCGTGAGCGACCTCGTACGAGTGGCGGGACGCTCGGTGCGCCCGGCCCCGCACGCCGTGAGCGACCTTGTACGAGTGGCGGGACTCGAACCCGCACGCCGTGAGGCAGAGCATTTTGAGTGCCCCGTGTCTACCGTTCCACCACACTCGCGAGGGCTCCAGGCTAGCAGGGCCCGGCCCCGCCCCCGGTCCTCACACCGGGGCGAGCGGTTGCAGCGCTCCCTCGGGCAGCTCGACCCGGACGGCGTCGCCCGCGCGGACGATGCCCCCCGTCACGACGACGCCCATCACGCCGCCCTTGCGCTCCACGGTGCCGTCCTCCGCTCGGCCGAGGACCGCGCGCAGCAGCCCCGGGTCGAAGTCGTTGATCTGCTGGCACGGGTTCCGGAGCCCGGTCACGCGCACACAGGCCGCGTCACCGAGGTGGAGCAGGGCCCCGGTCGGCAGTCCGAGCAGGTCGACGCCGCGGGTCGTGACGTTCTCCCCCATGTCCCCCGGCACGACGGTGTGCCCGGAGGCGGCGACCTCGTCGAACACCTCGGCGTGGAGCAGGTGGACCTGCCGCAGGTTCGGCTGTGACGGGTCCCTGGCGACGCGGGAGCGGTGCTGCACGGTCGTCCCGGCGTGCGCGTCGCCGTCGACGCCCCACCCCGCGACGAGGGTGATCTCCTCGACGACGGGCTTGCTGAAGCGGTGCTCGGCGTCGCGGCTCACCGCGACGATCCGTCCGTTCTCCTGATGAGCGCTCACGTCCCCATCGTGGCAGACACCGGGGCCGGAGCGACACCCCGGTCGGCGCCCGACCCGGGGTCGACGGCGCGGGTCGCGCGGGGCAGGCGGAGCACGAACCGCGCGCCGCCGAGCGTCCCGTCGTCGTCGTGGACGAGCGTGCCACCGTGGGCGACCGCGATGCCGCGGGCGATCGGCAGGCCGAGTCCGGCACCACCCGACCGGACGTCCCGCGACTCCCCCAGTCGGACGAGCCGGTCGAACACGCGCTCCCGGTCGCCGACGGGGATGCCGGGCCCGTCGTCCTCGACCACGAGCGTCGCCTCGTCGGCGTCCGTGCCGAGGGTCAGCCGCACCGTCCCCGTCCCGCCCGTGGCCCGCGCCGCGTTGTCGACGAGGTTGCCGAGCACCTGCGCGAGTCGGTCGGCGTCGACCTCGACCGGGACGGGCTCGGTCGGGAGTCCGGGGTGCATGGTGATCCCCGGCAGCCGGAGCTCGAGCCGGTCGACCTCGGCGCGCAGCCACGGGACGAGGTCGGTCGGCCGCCGGTCGAGCGCGATCCCCCGGTCGAGTCGCGCCATCGTGAGCATGTCGTCGACGAGGCGCGCCGCGCGGTCGGCCTGGCGGACGACGTGCACCGCGAGCACCTCGGTCGTCGCCGGGTCGTCGCCACCGCTCCGGACCAGCGTGTCCGCCGCTGCGCGGACGCCGGCGACGGGCGTGCGGAGCTCGTGTGCGGCGTCCGACAGGAAGCCCCGGACCCGTTCCTCAGCGGCCACGGCCTGCGCCTCGGCACCCTCGACGGCGTCGAGCATCTCGTCGAACGCGGCGGCGACGCGGCCGATCTCGGTGTCCGTCCTGGCAGGGCGCAACCGCCGACCACGGTCACCGTCGGCGATCGATCGGGCCGTCGCGGTGACCTCGTCGAGCGGACGCAGCGCGCGCCGCACGACCAGGACCACTCCGACGACGGCGACACCCAGGAACACCGCGGACGCACCGCCCATCACCCAGCCGAGCTGCGTCAGGGTCTCCTGCACGTCGCGGGTGCCGGCGGTCAGCGTGATGCGTGTGCCGTCGTCGAGGACGGACCGGAGTGTGAGCACGCCGTCGTCCTCACTGGCACGCGACGACACCACCGTCACACCGGAGGACGCCGATGCACCGGACGACGCCGACGCACCCGACGACGCCGTCGCACCGGACGACGCCGTTGCACCGGCGTCGGCAGCCCCGGTCGAGCCGCTGGAGGACGACCGGTCGCGCGGCGCCGGACCCGGGAGCTGCCCGGGGTCGGGCGGTCCGGAGCGCAGCTGGTCGGGTGTCGGCCCTGCCTCGACCGCGGCGCCGTCGGGCTGCACGATCCGCACCGAGAGGCCCTGCGCCGACAAGCGGTCGGCGAGGTCGTCCGCGTCGAGCACCCCCACGAGTGCGGCAGCGGCGGCAGCCCGGTCCCGCAGTCGGTCCTCGACCTGTGCACGCAGTCGCGCGCCGAGCACCGCCTCGACCGCGACGACGAGCCCGGCCAGCAGCACCGCGAGCAGCACGAGCACCGCGACCACGGTCCGCAGTCGCAGCGAGGACGTGCGCAGCCGTCGGTCGACCGCGGTCACGCCGCGCCCCGGTCGACGGAGAGCCGGTACCCGAGCCCGCGGACCGTGTGCACGAGCCGGGGACCGTGCACCTCCATCTTGCGGCGGAGTGCGCTGAGGTGGACCTCGACCAGGTTCGGCGCGATGTCCTCGTAGCCCCACACCTGCGTCGTGATCTGCCCCTTGGAGACGGTCCGGCCACGGCTCTCGGCGAGGAACCGCAGCAGCCGGAACTCGGTGGCCGTCAGGTCGAGCAGGACGCCGGCGCGTCGCACGGTCGCGCCCTCCGGGTCGAGCACGAGGTCGCCGACCTCGATCACCGACGGGACCCGACCGCGGCGGCGGAGCACGGCCGTGACGCGAGCCACGAGCTCGGCCATCGCGAACGGCTTCACCACGTAGTCGTCGGCCCCCTCGGCGAAGCCGCGCAGCCGGTCGTCGAGCTCGTCGCGGGCGGTCATCATCACGACGGCGGCGTCCGACCGCGTCCGGATCCGTGCCGCGAGCAGGATGCCGCTCGGTCCGGGCAGCATCCAGTCCAGCAGGACGAGGTCGGGAGCGGCGCGGTCGAGGTCCTCGGCGATCGCCCGGCCGTCGGTGGCCTCGGTCACGACGAACCCCTCGGCGCGCAGGGTCGCGGCCACGGCGGTGCGGAGGGAGTCGTCGTCCTCGACCACCAGGACACGTGCGGGTGCGTTCACGGCGGACACGGTAGGTGGGCACTGCCCGCAAGCAGCATGGAGGACGCTGGACGAAGCCTGTGCTTCAGTCCTGCTTCAGGTTCGAGCTCGACCGTCGTCCTCGTCGCCGGACCGCCCCGGTCCGCCGACACCGACACGGAAGGCACACCATGCAGGACGAACGACACGACCAGCCCGTCACCGCGCCCGACCGCCGTCGGCGCACCCTGCGTCGCGTGGGGATCGGTTCCGCGGCCGCCGCGGCGCTGCTCCTCGGCGGGCTCGGCGTCACCGCTGCCGTCGCGGACGGCTCCGGCGCACCGAGTGCCACGAGCGCACCGACGGGAGCGCCGAGCGGCGCACCGAGTGGTGCACCCTCCGGTGCTCCCACTCCGGGCACGAAGGGTGCCCCCGGTCCCGGCGCGAAGGGCGCGGAGGGCGCCGCTCCGGCTCCGGGCTGCGTGGCAGCTCCGCCCGCGGCCGGCGACGCCCCGAAGCCGAAGGACGGCGCCGTCCCCGCCCCGCCGGAGGGCGCGGACGCCCCGAAGCCGCCCACGGGCTCCGACGCGCCGAAGCCGGAGGAGAGCGACGCACCCACGCCGCCGAAGGGCACGGACGCCCCGGAGCCGCCGCAGCCGGACCGGGACGGCGGCACGGACGGCTCCGCCACCCCGGCACCGACCTCCGGGTCCTGAGCGGGACGACCCGGTGCGGGAGGCGCGCGTCGTCGGCCGGACGGTCGACGCGTGGCGTGCCTCCCGGCCGGGCCGGGTCGCCCGTCACGATCCGTCGAGCGCCTCGATCGCAGCCACCAGGGCCGACCGACGCGGCGACCGCGGCGGCAGGACCGCGAGCAGCGCGCGCAGCACCTGCGCGTCGGCGGCGCCGTCCGCCGTCCGCGCCCACGCCTGGAGCGCCTCGACGCCACCGTCGGCGACGAGCGCCTCACGGAACCGCGTCCTGACCCGGTCGCGCAGGTCGTCGACGCCCGGCGAGACGGAACCGGGCAGGACCGGGCCGACGTACCGGTCGACGGCCTGGAGGCGCGCCCCGCGGTCGAGCGCGGACAGGACGGAGTCGACGTCCGTCCGCAGCCCCTGGAGTCGGTACGGTCGCGAGGTCACCGTCGCACCGGGGGCGTGCGCCGCGAGCACGCGACGCAGGCGCACCACCTCGGCACGGAGCGTGGTGACGGCACCGCGGTCGCCGTACACGGCGACCGCCAGGTCCGCCGCCGCGAGGCCGCCGGGCGTCGATGCGAGCACCGCGAGGATCTCCGAGTGCCGTTCCGACAGCCGGACCGTGCGCCCGTCGGAGGTCAGTGTCGCGGTGTCCGAGCCGAGGAGGGCCAGTCCGACGGCCGGACACGGCGCACCGCGGCCGCGTCCACGGGGCACGTCCCCGGTCGGTCCGGGGGTGCGGATGCCCTGCACCGCCCGGAGTGCCAGTTCCGCCTCGGCCACCGCGGCCGTGGCGACGAGGAGCGGCAGGGTGTGGCGTTCGACCGCGCGCGCATCGCCGGTGATGTCGAGCGCCCCGACGACGGCGCCGGTCGGGTCGTGGAGCGGCACCGCCGTGCACGAGAAGGCCTTGACGGCGGTCGCCCAGTGCTCGTCCGCGTGGATCTGCACCGCCCGGTCGAGCCGCAGGGCCGTACCGGGCGCGCTCGTGCCGGCGCGCTCCTCCGCCCAGTCCGCACCCGGCAGGAAGCCCATGTCCTCGGCTGCGCTGCGGGCGGGACGCGCGCCGTCGACCCAGACGAGACGCCCGGCGGCGTCGGTGACGGCGACGACGCACCCCGCGGACCGCACGTCGTCGAGCAGCAGCCGCCGCACCACGGGCAGTGCCGTCCCGAGCGGCCCGTGGCGGCGGAGCGCGTCGAGCTCGTCGGGCCCCAGCGCCAGCGACGGCCGGTCGTCCGGGTCGACCCGGGCACAACGACGCCAGGACGCGGCGACGAGCGGACGCAGCCCCGCGGGTGCGCGCATCGGGCCTCCTCGTGACGAGACGTCCGCCGCGTCGTCGCGGTCGACGGGGCCAGCCTACGTCCGGTGGTCCGCGGGGACCAGACCGAGATCGTCGAGCTCGTCGTCGGTGAGCATGCGCGACCGCGTGAGGAACCGCTTGCCCTCCGGCACCTCGAGCGAGAAGCCCGCGCCCCGACCGTCGACCACGTCGATCGTCAGGTGCGTGTACTTCCAGTACTCGAACTGCGCGCGTGACATCCAGACCTCGACGGGTCCGGCGCCGTCGACGTCGAGCGCACCGAGGAGCACGTCGGCCGGCCCCGTCCGGAACATCCCGACCGGGTAGCACATCGGGCTCGACCCGTCGCAGCAGCCGCCGGACTGGTGGAACATGAGCGGCCCGTGCCGAGCGGCGAGGGAGCGCAGGAGCTCCCCCGCAGCCGGCGTCACCGCGACGCGCGCCGCGGCCGGGCGGTCCGGGTCGGGCATCAGAAGAAGCCCATCGGACCGTCGGCGTACGACACGAGCAGGTTCTTCGTCTGCTGGTAGTGCTCGAGCATCATCTTGTGGTTCTCGCGGCCGATGCCGGACTGCTTGTACCCGCCGAACGCCGCTCCGGCCGGGTACTGGTGGTAGGTGTTCGACCACACGCGACCGGCCTGGATGTCGCGCCCGGCGCGGTAGAGCGTCGTCGCCTCGCGGCTCCAGACCCCGGCACCCAGTCCGTAGAGGGAGTCGTTGGCGATCCGGATGGCGTCGTCGTAGCCGTCGAACCTGGTGAGCGCGAGCACGGGGCCGAAGATCTCCTCCTGGAAGATGCGCATGGCGTTGTCGCCCTCGAAGACGGTGGGCTGCACGTAGTAGCCGCCGGACAGGTCACCGCCGAGGTCCGCCCGCTCGCCGCCCGTCAGCAGCTTCGCCCCCTCCTGCTTCCCGATGTCGATGTAGCTCAGGATCTTCTCGAGCTGGTCGTTCGACGCCTGCGCGCCGATCATCGTCGCCGGGTCCAGCGGGTGTCCCTGCTTGACCGCGCGCACCCGGTCGAGCCCGTCCGCGACGAACCCGTCGTAGATCTCGCGCGCCACCAACGCCCGGGACGGGCACGTGCAGACCTCGCCCTGGTTGAGGTTGAAGAACGCGAACCCCTCGAGGGCCTTGTCGTAGAAGGAGTCCCGCTCCTGCGCGACGTCGGCGAAGAACACGTTCGGGCTCTTCCCGCCGAGCTCGAGCGTCACCGGGATCAGGTTCTGCGAGGCGTACTGCATGATGAGCCGGCCGGTGGTGGTCTCCCCCGTGAAGGCGACCTTGCGGATGTCCGGGTGCTGGGCGAGCGGCGCGCCGACCTCGATGCCGAACCCGTTCACGACGTTGAGGACCCCGGCGGGCACGAGGTCGCGGATCAGTTCCACCAGCACGTGGATCGATGCCGGCGTCTGCTCCGCGGGCTTGAGCACGACGCAGTTGCCGGCGGCGAGGGCCGGCGCGAGCTTCCACACCGCCATGAGGATCGGGAAGTTCCACGGGATGATCTGCCCGACGACGCCGAGCGGTTCGTGGAAGTGGTAGGCGACGGTGTCGTGGTCGATCTCCCCCGTCGAGCCCTCCTGCGCGCGGATCGCCCCGGCGAAGTAGCGGAAGTGGTCGACGGCGAGCGGGATGTCCGCGCCGAGGGTCTCGCGGATCGGCTTGCCGTTCTCCCAGGTCTCGGCGACCGCGAGCTCCTCGAGGTGCGCCTCCATCCGGTCGGCGATCCGGTTGAGGATGCCGGCGCGCTCGGCGACGCTCGTGCGCGACCAGGCGGGGAAGGCCCTCCAGGCGGCCTCCACCGCCCGGTCGACGTCGGTCGAGTCCCCCCGGGCGACCTCGGTGAAGACCCTGCCCGTCACCGGCGTGGGGTTCTCGAAGTACCGGCCGCCGGCGGGCGGGACGTACTCGCCGCCGATGAAGTGGTCGTACCGGGAACGGTAGGAGACGAGCGCCCCGTCCTCGCCGGGTGCGGCGTAGGTCGATGGCGATGCTGCGATGGTCATGGTGGACACCTTTCGACGACGCTGTCGGTGGCGCTGGTCCAGCACCTGCGGCGACGGTACGACGCCGGGGGTTGCAAGCGGTTGCGCCGGGTGGCGACCCCGGGCGGCGGCGACCGCCCCGGGCGTCCGTGACCTCCCCAGAGCGCCCGCGGCCTCCCCCGGACACCGGCGACCGCCCCCGGGTACCGTCGGTGTCCTCGCGGACCGAGCGGAAGGGGCACCCGTGGACTCTCGCGCCGTGCGGTCCTTCCGTGCGTTCGTCGTCGCCACGGCCGTCGTCGCGATCGTGCTCGGCATCGTGGCCGTCGTCTGGCCCGCGCCGTCGATCGTGCTCGTCGCCCTCGTCTTCGGCGTCTACCTCGTGGTCGCCGGCACGATGCGCGTGGTCGCCGCGGTCCGCGGGCACGGGACGTCCGCGGTGTGGCGGTGGACGGCGGGTGCCGTCGGCGGGCTCGTCGGGGTGGCGGGACTCGTCGCGCTCCTCGCTCCCGCCGTCCCGCTCCTCGTCTACGCGGTGCTGGCCGGGGTGGGGTTCCTCGTGGAGGGCGTCGCCGCGCTCGTCGGTGCCGTCGTGGGCCACCCCGGTTCCTCGCGATCGCCGACCGTGGTGAGCGGCCTGCTGTCGTGCATCGGCGGCGTGGTCGTGCTCGTCGCGCCGGCGCTCGCGCTGTCGGTCTTCACGGTGTTCTCCGGCATCGCGCTGATCGGCGTCGGCGCGGCCGCGCTCCTCCTGCTGCCGCCGCGCGCTGCGGTCCGCCGTGAGGCGGTCGGCACCGGTCGCACCGACCGGCGGTGAGGGTCGCCAGCCCCGACGACCGGTGACCGCCGACCGGGTGCCGACTCCGCGCTGCCGGTCCCGAACAGCAGGCCTGGCCGGGTGACGGCTACGCGCTGCCCGTCCCGAACAGCAGGCCGAGGCCGTACGTCACGACGGCAGCGCCGAAGCCGATCGCGAGCTGGCGCAGCGCCCGCCGCAGCGGCGACGCGCCGCTGAGCACGCCGACGACCGCGCCGGTGCCGAGGAGCGCGATGCCGACCAGCACGGCCGCGAGCACGATCGCCGGCCAGCCCTCGAGCCCGAACAGGTACGGCAGCACGGGGATGATCGCGCCCGAGGCGAAGAAGCAGAAGCTCGACACCGCCGCACTCGTGCCGCTCCCCACCGCCTCGTGGTCGTCGGTCGCGGCGGCTGCCGAGACCGTTCGACCGCCGAGGACCTCGGCCGCGTGCTCCTGCGCCGCGGCCTCGTCCATGCCCCGGGCCCGGTAGACCAGCGCGAGCTCGTTCGCGTCGACGTCGAGGTCGGCCACCGCGCGCCCGGCCTCGGGGTGGGGTGCGGAGGCGTCGAGCAGCTCGCGTTGGGACCGCACCGAGACGTACTCCCCCGCCCCCATGGACAGCGCGCCGGCGAGCAGCCCGGCGATGCCGCTGAGCAGCACGAAGTGCCGATCGGCGCCCGAGGCACTGATGCCGATGATCAGCGCGAGGTTCGAGACGAGTCCGTCGTTGGCGCCGAACACCGCTGCGCGGAAGGTGCCGGACAACCGCATGCGCCCGCGGTTCGCGAGGCCGCGGACGACCTCGCCGTGGATCCGCTCGTCGGCCGCCATGCGCGCGGTCGCGTCGTCGTCGTCGGCGTAGGGCGAACGGTCCTCGGCACGCTGCATGAGCGCCAGGACGAACACGGAACCGAACCGCTTCGCGAGCGCGGCGAGGACCCGGGTGCGGAGGCTGCCGCGGAGCGGCCGCCCGACGTCGTCACCGAGCAGGTCGAGCCAGTGCTGCTCGTGCCGACCCTCGGCGTCGGCGAGTGCGGCGAGGATCTCGCGTTCCTCTCCGGTCCTGCGGGTCGACAGGTTCCGGTAGACCGCGGCCTCCGCCCGCTCGTCCGCCAGGTAGCGGCGCCAGCGGCGGACGTCCGCTGCGGTGGGTGCGGTGGGGCGGTCGTCCTGGAGGCTCACAGCACCGATCCTGCCCGCTCGGCCCGACGCGCGGTCGCGCCGCACCGCTGGTGGCCGGTTCCTGCGTGTCGAGACCGCCGCGGACCGGGCGAGACGCCGCCGTCCCCACGAGACGCCGCCGGATCCGACGGCGTCTCGCTCGCTCCGGTCCGTCTCGCGGCGACGCCGGCGTGTCGGCACGCCGGTGACTCGACGCGACGCAGGGGCGGACCAACGCGACAGGGCGCGGACCGGAGGCCGTGCGCGGTGTCGCGCCGTGCCTCCCGTCCGCGCCCTGTCGGCGTGGTGACCGGGTGCGGTGACCGGGGTCAGTCCCGCACGTAGGCGGGAGCCGCCTCGGCGTGCGCGTCGCCGACGCGGTGCACGCGCAGGTCGTTCGTCGAACCCTCGAGTCCGGGGGGCGAGCCGGCCGTCACGATGACCCGGTCGCCGGGGGCGGCGAGGCCGTTCGCGAGCAGCACGTCGTCGACCTGCGAGAACAGCTCGTCGGTGTGCGTCTTGCGCTCCACGAGGAACGAGCGGACGCCCCAGGTGAGCGCCATGCGGCGACGCGTGGCCTCGTTCGGGGTGAAGGCGATGATGGGCAGGCCGTGGCGCAGTCGGGACATGCGGCGGGCCGAGTCGCCGGACTCGGTGAAGACGCAGAGGTACGACGCCTCGGTGAACTCGGCGATCTCGACCGCGGCGAGCGTGATCGCGCCACCGAGCGTGCGCGGCTTCGTGCCGAGCGGCGCGATGCGCTCGAGGCCGTGGTCCTCGGTCGACTCGACGATGCGGGCCATGGTGCGGACCGTCTGCACCGGGTACTCGCCGACGCTGGTCTCGCCCGAGAGCATGACGGCGTCCGCGCCGTCGAGGACGGCGTTCGCGACGTCGGAGGTCTCGGCGCGGGTCGGGATCGGCGACGAGATCATCGACTCGAGCATCTGCGTCGCGACGATGACCGGCTTCGCCATGCGGCGGGACAGCTCGACGGCGCGCTTCTGCACGATCGGGACGGCCTCGAGCGGGAGCTCCACGCCGAGGTCACCACGGGCGACCATGATGCTGTCGAAGGCGTCGATGATCTCCTCGAGGGCGTCGACGGCCTGCGGCTTCTCGACCTTGGCGATGATCGGGAGGCGCTTGCCCTCCTCGTCCATGATCTCGTGGGCGCGGACGACGTCCGAGGCGTTGCGGACGAACGACAGCGCGATGAGGTCGGCGCCCTGACGGATCGCCCAGCGGAGGTCCGCCTCGTCCTTCTCGCTCAGCGCGGGGACGTTGACGGCGACGCCGGGCAGGTTGATGCCCTTGTTGTTCGAGACCGTACCGGCGACGACGACCTCGGTGCGGACACGCACGCCGTCGGTGTCGAGCACGCGCAGGCGCACACGGCCGTCGTCGATGAGCAGCGGGTCACCGGGCTTGACGTCCTGCGGCAGGCCCTTGAACGTCGTGCCGCAGATCTCCTTCGAGCCGGGGACGTCCTCGGTCGTGATCGTGAAGACGTCACCGACCGCGAGCTCGTGCGGACCGTCGGCGAACTTCGCCAGACGGATCTTCGGACCCTGCAGGTCGACGAGGATCGCGACCGGCTTGCCGAGGTCCTCCGCGGCGCGACGGACGTTCTCGTAGTTGGCCTCGTGGACGCTGTAGTCACCGTGGCTGAGGTTGAGGCGGGCGACGTCGACGCCCGCTTCGATGATCTCCTTGACGGTCTCGTAGTCCGACGTAGCCGGACCGAGCGTCGAAACGATCTTTGCGCGTCTCAATGGATTCCTTCGTGTGGTGGGTGGTGCCGGTTTCCGCGCTGTGGGGCCGCGCGGAACGAGAGCAGGCCACCAGCACCCTATCGAGTGCCGGTGGCCTGCTGCTCATCGGTGGACCGGTGTTCCGGGGGCGTTCACGGCGTCAGACCGTGAGCGCGCGGTCGGTGGCCTTGACGGGCGCCGGCAGGATCGTCGAGCCCTCGAGGTACTCGTCGACCTTGGACGCAGCCGCGCGTCCCTCGGCGATGGCCCAGACGATGAGCGACTGGCCACGGCCGGCGTCGCCCGCCACGAACACGCCCGGCTCGTTCGTCGAGTAGTCGGCCTGGCGGGCGACCGCGCCCGACACCGTGGCGGGGAGCCCGAGCTGCGGCTCGATCGTGTCGGTCTCCGGACCGGTGAAGCCCATCGCGATGAGCACCAGGTCGGCGGGGATCTCGCGCTCGGTGCCCGCCTTCGGCACGCGCCGGCCGTCGAGGTACTCGGTCTCCGCGACCCGGAGCGCGCGGACCTCGCCGGCGGCGTTGCCGAGGAACTCGACGGTCGACGCCAGGAAGTGCCGCTCGCCGCCCTCCTCGTGGGCGCTCGTGACCTCGAACACCGTCGGGAACATCGGCCACGGCTGCTCGGACGGACGTTCGAGCGGCGGCTGCTTGCCGATCGCCAGGTTCGTCACGCTCAGGGCGCCCTGACGGTGGGCCGTGCCGATGCAGTCGGCGCCGGTGTCGCCACCGCCGATGACGACGACGTGCTTGCCCTCGGCGGTGAGCTGGTTGTCGACGGTGGTCCCCGCGTTCGCCTTGTTCTGCTGGACGAGGTAGTCCATCGCGTAGTGGACGCCCTCGAGGTCACGCCCCGGGATCGGCAGGTCGCGCGGCACCGTGGCGCCCGTCGCGACGACGACCGCGTCGTAGCGGGACTTCAGGTCGTCCCAGGTGATGTCGACGCCGATCTCCACACCGGCGCGGAAGCGGGTGCCCTCGGCCTGCATCTGGGCGAGGCGCGCGTCGATCTGGCGCTTCTCCATCTTGAAGTCCGGGATGCCGTAGCGCAGCAGGCCGCCGATGCGGTCGTCGCGCTCGTACACGGCGACCGTGTGCCCGGCGCGCGTGAGCTGCTGGGCGGCAGCGAGACCGGCGGGGCCGGACCCGACCACCGCGACGGTCTTGCCGGTCAGGCGCTCCGGCGGGTGCGGGGTGACCCAGCCGTTCTTGTACGCCTCGTCGATGATCGAGACCTCGACCTGCTTGATCGTGACCGGCGGCTGGTTGATGCCGAGCACGCAGGACGCCTCGCACGGGGCCGGGCAGAGCTTCCCGGTGAACTCCGGGAAGTTGTTGGTCGCGTGCAGACGCTCGATCGCCTGTCGACCCTCACCGCGCCAGGTCAGGTCGTTCCACTCCGGGATGAGGTTCCCGAGCGGGCAGCCCTGGTGGCAGAAGGGGACGCCGCAGTCCATGCAGCGACCGGCCTGTCGCTTCAGGGCACCGGACTCCTGCTGCTCGTAGACTTCCTTCCAGTCCATGAGGCGCACGGGCACGGGACGGCGGGGCGGGAGCTCGCGCTCCTGCACCTTGAGGAAGCCCTTCGGGTCAGCCATGGTTCGCCTCCTGCTCGGTCTGGGTCTGGACGGGGGTGTGGGTGTGGATGTCCGCGTCGGTCGGGATCGGGGTCCGCACGGCGGCCCGGGTCGTGTCAGCCACCGGTGACCTCCAGGATGCGGTTCCAGACGACGGTGCCGTCGGGGTCGAGGCCCTCGTCGACCGCCTGCTGGCGGGTCGCGAGCACGGCGGCGTAGTCCCGCGGGAGCACCTTGACGAAGTCGCCGAGGTCGCCGGAGTCGAGCAGGTCGCCGGCCACGGTCGACCCGGTCTCGGCGAGGTGCTGCCGGAGCAGGTCGGTGACGATCTCGACGTCGGCGCTGTCCAGTTCCTCGAGCCGCAGCTCACCGGTCGCCAGCGCGTCGGCGTTCACGTGTTCCCGACGGAGGCCGCGCACGTACGCGGTGCCGCCGGACATACCGGCGCCGAGGTTGCGTCCGGTCTCGCCCAGGATCAGTGCGAGCCCGCCGGTCATGTACTCGAGTGCGTGGTCGCCGACGCCCTCGACGACCGCGGTCGCGCCGGAGTTGCGGACGAGGAAGCGCTCGCCCACGATGCCGCGGATGAACATGCTGCCCTGGGTCGCGCCGTAGCCGATGACGTTGCCGGCGATGACGTTCTCCGACGGTTCGAACGCCGACTCGGTGTCCGGACGGACGACGATGGCGCCGCCGGACAGGCCCTTGCCGACGTAGTCGTTGCTGTCCCCGACCAGGCGGAGCGTGATGCCGGCCGGCAGGAACGCACCGAGGGACTGCCCGGCCGAGCCGCGCAGCGTGATGTCGATCGACCCGGCGGGCAGGCCGTGCTCGCCGTGCCGCAGCGTGACCTCGTGGCCGAGCATGGTGCCGACCGCGCGCTCCGTGTTGCGGATCGGCAGGTCGAGCGCGACGGAACCACCGTGCTCCAGCACGTCCGCCGTCTGCTGGACGAGCTGCACGTCGAAGTGCTCGTCGAGCTCGTGGTCCTGCTCACGCAGGTGGCGTCGGGGCTCGTCGCGGCCGAACTCCGGTCCGTGCAGCACCGGCGCGAGGTCGAGACCGGAGGCCTTCCAGTGCTCGACGGCACGGTCGGTGTCGAGCGCGTCGACCTGCCCGATCGCCTCGTCCAGCGTGCGGAAGCCGAGCTCGGCGAGGAGCTCGCGGACCTCCTGCGCGATGAACTCGAAGAAGTTGACGACGAACTCCGGCTTGCCCGTGAAGCGCTTCCGGAGCTCCGGGTTCTGCGTCGCGACGCCGACCGGGCACGTGTCCAGGTGGCAGACGCGCATGAGGATGCAGCCCTCGACGACGAGCGGAGCCGTCGCGAAGCCGTACTCCTCGGCGCCGAGCAGCGCCGCCACGACGACGTCACGGCCGGTCTTCATCTGCCCGTCCACCTGCACGACCACCCGGTCGCGCATGCCGTTCAGCATCAGGGTCTGCTGGGTCTCGGCGAGACCGATCTCCCACGGGGTGCCCGCGTGCTTCAGCGAGTTGAGCGGGGACGCGCCGGTGCCACCGTCGTGGCCCGACACGAGCACGACGTCGGCCAGCGCCTTCGTCACGCCCGCTGCGACCGCGCCGATGCCGGACTGGCTCACGAGCTTCACGTGGACGCGCGCGGCCGGGTTCGCCCGCTTCACGTCGAAGATCAGCTGCTTGAGGTCCTCGATCGAGTAGATGTCGTGGTGCGGCGGCGGCGAGATGAGTCCGACGCCGGCGGTCGCGTGCCGCGTTCGGGCGACCCACGGGTACACCTTCGTCGGCGGCAGCTGCCCGCCCTCGCCCGGCTTCGCGCCCTGCGCCATCTTCAGCTGGATGTCGGTCGCGTGTGTCAGGTACATGCTCGTGACGCCGAACCGACCGGAGGCGACCTGCTTGATCGCACTGCGACGCTCGGGGTCGAGCAGACGCTCGACGTCCTCGCCGCCCTCGCCCGTGTTCGAGCGCGCACCGAGGCGGTTCATCGCGATCGCGAGGGTCTCGTGGGCCTCTTGTGAGATCGACCCGTAGGACATCGCGCCGGTGTTGAACCGCTGCACGATCGACTCGATCGGCTCGACCTCGTCCAACGCGATCGGCTTCCGGACGCCGTGACGGAACCGGAACAGACCGCGGAGCGTCATGAGCTCCTCGGACTGGTCGTCGACCGCCTGCGAGTACTCGCGGAAGATGTCGTACCGGCGGGCACGGGTGGCGTGCTGGAGCCGGAACACCGTGTCCGGGTTGAACAGGTGCGGCGGACCCTCACGGCGCCACTGGTACTCGCCGCCGGTCTGCAGCCGCTCGTGCGACAGCACGGCGCCGTCCTGCGGGTACGCCTGGGCGTGCCGCTCGGCGTTCTCCTTGGCGATGACCTCGATCCCGACGCCACCGAGGATGGACGACGTCCCGGTGAAGTACCGGTCGACGAACTCCTGGCTGAGCCCGACCGCCTCGAACGCCTGGGCGCCGGCGTAGCTGGACACCGTCGAGATGCCCATCTTCGACATGATCTTGAGCACGCCCTTGCCGAGCGCCTTGATGACGTTCCGGACGGCCTGCTCCGGGGTGATCCCGGTGATCATCCCCGAGCGCACGAGGTTCTCGCAGGTCTCCATGGCCAGGTACGGGTTGATCGCCGAGGCGCCGTAGCCGATCAGGGTCGCGACGTGGTGGACCTCGCGCACGTCGCCGGCCTCGACGATGAGGCCGACCTTCATACGCTGCTCGGTGCGGATGAGGTGGTGGTGCACCGCAGCGAGCAGCAACAGGCTCGGCACGGGTGCCTGCTCGGCGTTGCCGTCACGGTCGGACAGCACGATGAACTGCTTGCCCGACTCGATCGCCTGGTCGACCTCGTCGCAGACCGCGGCGATGCGCTTCTGCATCGCCTTCTTGCCCGCGTCGACGCGGTACAGGCCCTTGATCGTCACCGTCAGGTGGCGACCGGACTCCGTCTCGAAGTGCTGGATCTTCGCGAGCTCGTCGTTGTCGATCACCGGGAAGTCGAGCACGATCTGCTTCGCGTGCTCGGGCCCGGCGCTCAGCAGGTTGCGCTCCGGCCCGAGGCCCATGCCCATCGAGGTGATGACCTGCTCGCGGATCGAGTCCAGCGGCGGGTTCGTCACCTGCGCGAACTGCTGCGTGAAGTAGTCGAACAGCAGGCGCGGGCGCTCGGAGAGCACGGCGATCGGCGTGTCCGAGCCCATCGCGCCGAGGGGCTCCGCACCCGTCTGCGCCATCGGGCGGAGGAGGATGCGGACCTCTTCCTCCGTGTAGCCGAACGCGCGCTGTCGCCGGGTCACCGACGCCGGGGTGTGGACGATGTGCTCGCGCTCCGGAAGGTCGCTCAGGTTGATGCGCCCCTCGTCGAGCCACTGCGCCCACGGCCCCGCGGTCGCCAGCTCGCGCTTGACCTCGTCGTCCTCGATGATCCGCCCGGCCTCGGTGTCCACGACGAACATCCGACCCGGACGCAGGCGGCCCTTGCGGACGACCTTGCCCGGCGGCACGTCGATGACGCCCGTCTCCGAGCCCATCACGATGAGGCCGTCGTCGGTCACCAGGAATCGCCCGGGACGCAGGCCGTTGCGGTCGAGCGTCGCGCCGACGACCGCGCCGTCGGTGAACGTGATGGCCGCAGGGCCGTCCCACGGCTCCATGAGCATCGAGTGGTACTCGTAGAACGCCCGCAGGTCGGGGTCCATCCCGACCTGGTTCTCCCAGGCCTCCGGCACCATCATCGACACCGCGTGCGGCAGGCTGCGGCCGGTCAGCGTGAGCAGCTCGAGGGTCTCGTCGAACGACGCCGAGTCGCTCGCGCCCGGGCTGACGATCGGCAGCAACGGTGCGAGGTCGCCGAGCAGCTCGCTCTCGAGCTGCGACTGGCGCGCCCGCATCCAGTTCCGGTTGCCGCGGACGGTGTTGATCTCGCCGTTGTGGGCGAGCGTCCGGAACGGTTGCGCCAGCGGCCACGACGGGAAGGTGTTCGTCGAGTAGCGCGAGTGCACGATCGCGAGCTTCGAGGCGAAGCGCTCGTCGCTGAGGTCCGGGTAGAACGGCTCGAGCTGGAGCGTCGTGACCATGCCCTTGTAGACCATGGTGCGGCTCGACAGCGACATGAAGTAGACCTCGACGCCGTGCTCCGCGCGCTTGCGCAGCCGGAAGGCCTGCCGATCGAGGGCGATGCCGCTCCAGGCGGCGCCGTGCACGTCGTGTCGGGTGGAGGCGACGAACAGCTGCTCGAACGCGGGCATCGCGGCGCGCGCGAGCGTCCCGAGGACCTCCGGCCGAACCGGGACCGCACGCCACCCGAGGACCTTCAGGCCCTCCTCGCGGGCCAGGCGCTCGACCGCACCCTTCACCGCGTGGCGCTCGTCCTCGTCGACGGGCAGGTAGGCCGTCCCGACGGCGTACTCCCCCGCGGTGGGCAGGTCGAACGGCACCTCGTCGCGCAGGAACGCGTCCGGCACCTGGCACAGGATGCCCGCGCCGTCACCGGTGCCCGCGTCGGAACCGACGGCGCCGCGGTGCTCGAGGTTCCGGAGTGCACCCAGCGCGGCGTCGACGATGTCGTGCCCCGCGGTACCGCGGAGCGTCGCGACCATCGCGAGGCCGCAGGCGTCCTTCTCGTTCGCCGGGTCGTACGCACCGGTCGCCTCGGGCACGGCCGAGAATCGTCGGTGCGCCGGCTGCAGGGAGCGCGTCGAACGGGGGGCAGGGTCTGGCTGGAGCGCCATGGGGAACCGTCCTCACGAGGGAGTGGAACAGGGACGTCGGTGGCCCGGTGGTGCGTTCCGCCCGAGCGGGCGGACCTGGTGCCCGTGCGCGTCGCCGTGGAGGGTGCGCAGACGACGCGCGAGGTGGCGGGGCCGCTCGTGGCGACCCGACCGTTCGGATGGTGCCCCGCGGCCGGCGGGTGCCGTCCGAGGAGCCGGTGCTGCCGGTCGCGGAGTTACCGCGCGCGGCCTGCTGCTGGGACCGGATCGGCGTCGTCGGCGACCGCCGGAGCGTCGTCGTCGTGTTCCGACCAGGTGTCGTCCGAGTCTACATCGGAGGACCGACGCGGCTCGCGACCCGGCAGGTACGGGCTGGGCTCGTTGCCGGTGTGCCGACGGGTCTGCACGAGGAAGATCACGATGCCGAGCAGGATCGCGGCGAAGGACATCCAGACGTTCGTGCGGATCCCGGCGAAGGTCTCGCTCGTGTCGACGCGGATGGACTCGAGGACCGAGCGACCGGTGCCGTACCAGATCAGGTAGAGCGCCATGACCTTGCCCCACTGCAGCCGGAACCGCTTGTCGAGCAGCAGGATCACGACGACGCCCACGACGTTCCAGATGATCTCGTAGAGGAAGGTCGGGTGGAACAGGGTGCCCTCGGGCAGCCCCTTCGGGAACGCCGCGTTCGACGACTCGATCTCGAGCCCCCACGGCAGGCTCGTCGGCATGCCGAAGAGCTCGTGGTTGAAGTAGTTGCCAAGGCGACCGAACGCCTGGGCGAGCAGGACGCCGGGAGCGATCGCGTCGATCAGGGTCGAGAAGCGCAGGCCCACCTGACGGCACCCGATGTACGCACCGACCGACCCGAGGATGAGCGCGCCGAAGATGGCCAGCCCGCCCTCCCAGATGTAGAGGAACGAGAGCGGGTCACGCCCCGGCCCGAAGTAGTCGCTGACGTGGCTGAACACGTGGAACAACCGACCGCCGATGATGCCGGCGGGCACCGCCCAGATCGCGATGTCGATGATGATCCAGCGCTCGACCCCGCGGGCGTTGAGCCGCCGGTTCGCGAGCACGACGGCCGCGACGATGCCCAGCAGGATGCAGATCGCGTACGCGTGGATGCGGAAGTCGAGCGGCAGCGACCACCCGAAGACGTCGCGCAGCCAGGCGGTCAGGTCGAAGTACTGCCACGCGGTGCTCGGGCTCGGGATGCTCAGGAGGGGCATGGAGGTGCTGTCGCCTTTCGGTGCTGGACGGCCGCGGTGCCGCTGGAGGGTCGGCCCCGCTCACTGTAGCGCGGGAACCGCGCCGACCAGGAACGGGGTGGGTCGACCTGTGGGAACTGGGAGCACGGTGCACGGGAGGCGCGGGGCCGGTGCGCCGGTCGACCCACCGACACCGCGCCTCCCGTCCGGACCGGTGCTCGCCTCAGCTGCGCGCGGCGCCGCTGGTCAGGTCGGCCGCGCGGTCCGCGACCCCCTGCACGCCGAGGTCGGCGAGGGCGCGCACGAAGGCGGACCCGACGATCGCCCCGTCGGCGTACTCGAGGACCTCGCGCACCTGGTCTGCCGTCGAGATGCCGAGGCCGACGCACGTGCGCTCCACACCGGCGTCGCGCAGTCGCGACACGACGGTGCGGGCGGCGGTGTCGACGCCGACGCGGGCGCCGGTGACGCCCATCGTCGACACGGCGTAGACGAAGCCGCGGCTGGAGCGGACCGCCTGCTCCATGCGGGTGTCCGTCGAGGACGGCGCCGCGAGGAAGACCCGGTCGAGCCCGGTGCGCTCGGAGGCGTCGATCCAGGCGCGACCCTCGTCCGGGATGAGGTCCGGGGTGATGAGCCCGGACGCCCCGGCCGCGACGAGGTCGTCGGCGAACCGGTCGACCCCGTACCGGAGCACCGGGTTCCAGTAGGTCATGACGAGCACGGGCACGTCGACACGGCTCGTGATCTGGTCGACGGCGTCGAAGACCTGCGCGACACGGAAGCCGTTCGCCAGGCTCTCCTCCGCGGCGCGCTGGATCACCGGACCGTCCATCACCGGGTCGGAGTACGGCAGGCCGAGCTCGATGACGTCGACGCCGTTCTCGGCGAGGGCGACCGCCGCGTCCACGCTCGTCTGCAGGTCGGGGAAGCCGGCGGGCAGGTACCCGACGACGGCTCCGGCGCGCTCGGCGTTGGCGGTGTCGATCGTCGTCGCGACCGAGGTGGAGGGACCGGGGTTCGTCACAGCTGCACCGCGTTCTCGTCGAGGATGCCGAAGTAGCGACTGGCGGACGCGACGTCCTTGTCACCACGTCCGGACAGGGACACCAGCACGACGCCGTCGGGGCCGAGCTCCTTGCCCAGCTTGATCGCCCCTGCGAGCGCGTGCGCCGACTCGATGGCCGGCAGGATGCCCTCGGTCCGGCCGAGCAGGCGGAAGGCCTCCATCGCCTCGGCGTCGGTGATCGGCGAGTACTGCGCGCGGCCGATCGAGGCCAGGTAGGCGTGCTCGGGACCGACGCTCGGGTAGTCGAGGCCCGCCGAGATGCTGTGGCTCTCGATGGTCTGGCCGTCCTCGTCCTGCATGAGGTACGACATCGTGCCCTGGAGGACACCGGTGCGCCCGAGCGAGATGCTCGCGGCGTGCCGCCCCGTCTCGATGCCGTCGCCGCCGGCCTCGAAGCCGTGCAACCGGACCGACTCGTCGTCGAGGAAGGCCTCGAAGATGCCCATCGCGTTCGAGCCGCCGCCGACGCACGCGGCGACGGCGTCCGGCAGGCGACCGATGCGGTCGAGGACCTGCTGTCGGGCCTCTTCGCCGATCACCTTGTGGAACTCGCGGACCATCTCCGGGAACGGGTGCGGCCCTGCGACGGTGCCGAGCAGGTAGTGCGTCGAGTCGACGTTCGCCACCCAGTCGCGCAGCGCGTCGTTGATGGCGTCCTTCAGCGTGCGCGACCCCGTCTCGACCGGGATCACCTCGGCGCCGAGCAGCCGCATCCGCGCCACGTTCAGTGCCTGGCGCTCGGTGTCGACGGCGCCCATGTACACGACGCAGTCCATCCCGAAGAGCGCAGCGGCGGTGGCCGTCGCGACACCGTGCTGCCCGGCTCCCGTCTCGGCGATGAGCCGGGTCTTGCCGAGCCGCTTCGCGACGAGGGCCTGACCGAGCACGTTGTTGATCTTGTGCGAACCGGTGTGGTTGAGGTCCTCGCGCTTGAGGATGATCCGGGCACCACCGGCGTGCTTCGCGAACCGCGGCGCCTCGGTGATGATCGACGGGCGGCCGGTGTACTCGCGCTGGAGCGTGTCGAGCTCCTCGCGGAACGCCGGGTCCGCCCAGGCCGCGCGGAAGGCGGTCTCGAGCTCGTCGAGCGCGAGCACGAGCGACTCGGGGACGAAGCGTCCGCCGAAGTCGCCGAAGTACGGGCCCTGCAGGTCACGGAGTGAGGTCACGGTGGGTCTCCCGGGGTGTTCGGACGCCCCGGTGTGCGGGGCGACCGGTGGGACGGTGTCGGTCAGGCGCGCGGGCGGCCGGAGCCGTCCGCCGCGGCGATGAACGACGCGAGGGTGGTGGCGGGGTCCGCGCCCGTGACGAGCGCCTCCCCCACCAGGACGACGTCGGCACCCGCTGCGCGGTAGTGGGCGACGTCGGCGGGCCCGGCGACGGCCGACTCGGCGACGCGCACGACCCCGTCGGGGATGCGGTCGGCGAGGGAGCCGAAGAGGTCGCGGTCCAGCGAGAAGTCGGTGAGGTCGCGGGCGTTGACGCCGAGGATCCGCGCGCCGGCGTCGAGGCCACGGGAGACCTCGTCACCGGAGTGGGCCTCGACGAGCACGCGCATGCCGAGCTGCTCGGCGAGCTCGTGCAGCTCCACGAGCTGTCGCTGCTCCAGCGCCGCCACGATCAGCAGCACCAGGTCGGCACCGGCCGCACGGGCCTCGAGCACCTGGTACGGGTCGGCGATGAAGTCCTTGCGGAGCACCGGCAGCGACACGCGCGCCTTCACCGCCTCGAGGTCGGCGAGGCTGCCGAGGAACTTCCGCCCCTCGGTGAGCACGCTGATCGTCGACGCTCCGCCACGCTCGTAGTCGGCGGCGAGGGCGGCCGGGTCCTCGATGGGCGCCATGGAGCCGCGCGACGGGCTCGCGCGCTTGACCTCGGCGAGGATCTTCACGCGGTCGCCGGGCGACAGGAAGTCGAGGGCGTCGAGCGGCGACGCCACCCGGTCCAGGTCGCGCTCGACGTCCGAGAGCGGACGGTCGACACGACGGGCGGCGGCGTCCTCGAGCGCGCCCGCGACGAGGGTCTCGAGCACGTTCGGCACGGGACTACTCCGCGTGGTGCTTGGCGACGTACTTCGGACCGTTGACGCCGTAGCCGGCCTTCGCCATCACGGCGCCGACGACGAGGCCGATCACCACGACGACGGCGGACGCCCAGACGCCCCACGCCAGGTCGAACCAGAAGAACAGCGTGCCTGCCGCGAAGCCGATCAGCATGATCACGACGGCGGTCCAGGCGGCGGGCGAGTGGCCTTCGCCGAGTTCTGCGGGCTCAGTGTTGCTCACGGTGCTCCTCGTTCTGCTCCGGCGCCGTCGTCCGATCGGCGCCGATCCGATCCTACCGTGTCGGTCGTGGGCGGTTCCCCCACCGCACCGTCCCCGGCGGTCGGGTCGTCACCGGCGCTGAGGTCGTCCCAGTCGCTGATCGCGTCGCGCTGGGTCGGGGCGGCCGCACGGGCGTCGGCGGCGGCCCCGGCGGTCGCCGCGGCGTACTTCCGGGTCGGCCCGGGCCACTGCCGCTGCACCACGAACACGACGATCCCGAGCACCACGGCGAGCACGCCACCCGCGATGCCGACGGCGGGCCACGCGGTGACGTCGACCCGGTCGACGACCTGGCGCACCGCGCCGGTGTCGCTGACGCCCGCGACCTCGCCCACCGCGCCCTTCGACGCCGCGACGGGGTCCGCCAGGGCGCCGATGCCGGTCGCCACGACGGCGATGCCGAGCAGCACCTCGACGGCCGCGAGCACGACGCGCAGCACACGGCCGGCGATCGTCAGCGCGAGGAACAGCGCCAGGCTCGCGATCGCGAGCGCCGTGTACTGCGGGACGACCGCGGCACCGTCCGCCACCACGCGCGGCACCACCGCGGTGCCGGCGTGCAGGTGCACCGTGAACCACGTCTGGGTCCACGACAGCATCACGATACCGGCGACCGCGAGGCCGGCGACGACGACGAGCGGGCGGGAGCGCCGGGCCGTCACGCGCGCACCTCGCGCATCCGGTTCGCGGTCGCGACCGCGCGCAGCGGGGCGGCCGCCTTGTTCACGGCCTCCTCGTGCTCGGTGCGCGGGTCGGAGTCGGCGACCAGGCCGGCACCGGCCTGCACGCGTGCGACCCCGTCCTTGATGAGCGCCGTACGGATGGCGATCGCCAGGTCGGCGTCACCGGCGAAGTCGAAGTAGCCGACCACGCCCGCGTACGCCCCGCGCTTCGCCGGTTCCAGCTCGTCGATGATCTCGAGCGCACGCGGCTTCGGTGCCCCCGACAGGGTGCCGGCCGGGAAGGTCGCGCGGAAGACGTCGATCGCCGAGGCTCCCGGTCGGACCGATCCCTCGACGCTCGACACCAGGTGCATGATGTGGCTGAAGCGCTCGACGGTCATGAACTCGGTCACCGCGACGGTCCCCGGCTCGCACACCTTCTGCAGGTCGTTCCGGGCGAGGTCGACCAGCATGAGGTGCTCGGCGCGCTCCTTCGGGTCGGCGAACAGCTCGTCACCCAGGCGGACGTCCTCGACCGGGCTCGCGCCGCGTGGGCGCGAGCCGGCGATCGGGTGGGTGATCGCCCGCCCGTCCTGCACCTTGACCAGGGCCTCGGGCGAGGCGCCGACGATCCAGAAGCGCTCGTCGGCGCTGTCCGCCAGCGCGAGGAAGTACATGTACGGGCTCGGGTTCAGTGTCCGGAGCACCCGGTAGACGTCGAGCGGGTCGGCGGTGACGTCGTGGTCGAACCGCTGCGAGACGACGACCTGGAAGACGTCACCGTCGCGGATGAAGTCCTTGGACCGCTCGACCGCGGCCATGTAGTCCTCCGGCGACGTCCGGTGGCGCGGGGTCGGCTCGGCGATCTCGAACGCCTCGGCGACCGTCGCCGCGCTCGGCTGCACCAGGTCCGCCTGCATCCGGTCGAGCCGGGACTGCGCGTCGGACCACATCGTGTCCGGGTCGTCGGTGCCGTCGTTGAGGACGCTCGCGACGAGGAGCACGAGGCCGGTGCGGTGGTCGAGCGCCGCGAGCTCGGACACGAAGGCGAGGGCCTGCCCGGGCACCTCGAAGTCGGCCGCGGGCACGTTCGGCAGGTGCTCGAGCTGCCGCACGGCCTCCCACCCGATGAACCCGACCGTGCCGCCGACCAGGGGCGGGGTGCCGGGAACGCGGGGCGTCGCCCACCGGTCGTGCAGGCGGGCGAGGACGTCGAGGGGGGCGCCGTCGAGCGAGCCGACGGCCCGCGACGCCGGGATGCCGGTGTCGATCCAGGACGCCCGGTCGCCGTCCTGGGTCAGGACGCCGAAGCTCCGGACGCCGACGAAGGACCAGCGCGACCACAGGCCGCCCTGGCCGGCGGACTCGAGCAGGAACGAACCGGGGCGACCGTCCGCCAGCTTGCGGTACACACCGACCGGCGTCTCGCTGTCGGCGTAGAGCGCGCGGACGACGGGGACGACGCGGTGGCCGTCGAGCAGGTCGTCGAAGGCCTGCCGGGAGGTCGTGCGCGGCTCCTCCGCGCGGCTCGCGCCGGTCATCGGATCGCCTCCGCGGTCGTGGTCGCCGACGTCGGGTCAGTCGCGTCCGTCCCGGCCTGCGCCGGCGCGGCCTGCACCGGCGCGGTCGCGGTCACGGGCTCGAGCGGGTCGACCTCGAAGCAGCTGTGCGCACCGGTGTGGCAGGCGGCCCCGACCTGCTGCACGGTGACGAGCAGCGTGTCGTCGTCGCAGTCGAGTGCGGCAGCCCGGACGTACTGCGCGTGCCCGGACGTGTCGCCCTTGCGCCAGTACTCCTGTCGGGAGCGCGACCAGAAGGTCACGCGGCCCTCGGTCAGGGTGCGGCGGAGGGCTTCGCGGTCCATCCAGCCGAGCATGAGGACGTCCTTCGAGGACTCCTCCTGCACGACTGCGGGGAGCAGGCCGTCCGCACCGAACCGGGCGCGGTCGAGGACCGCTTCCGTGCTGGTGCTGGTGCTGTCGGTCATGAGACTCCTAGCCTACGGCGGGGTGTCGGCGGACGGGGTGTCAGCGGACGGGCTGGCCGGCGGCGCGCAGCGCCGCCTTGACGTCCCCGATGGTCATCTCGCCCCGGTGGAAGACGCTGGCAGCGAGCACGGCGTCCGCGCCCGCCTCGACGGCCGGGGCGAAGTGCTCGAGGCGACCGGCGCCTCCCGAGCCGATGACCGGGACCGACGACACCGCACGCACCGCGGCGATGAGCTCGAGGTCGAAGCCGTGCTTCGTGCCGTCCGCGTCGATCGAGTTGACGAGCAGCTCGCCCGCGCCGCGCTCGACGCCCTCGCGTGCCCACGCGATCGCGTCGAGGTCGGACTCGGTCCGTCCGCCGTGGGTCGTGACGACGAAACCGGAGGGCATCCGGTCCGAGCGCTTGACGTCGAGCGACAGCACCACCGCCTGCGCGCCGAAGCGGTCGGCGATCTCGCTCACGAGCTCCGGCCGCGCGATCGCCGCGCTGTTGACGCCGATCTTGTCCGCGCCGCACTGCTGCAGGCGGGAGACGTCGTCGACGCTCCGGACGCCACCGCCGACGGTGAGCGGGATGAAGACCTGCTCCGCCGTGCGCGTCACCGTCTCGAACATGGTCGCGCGGTTCTCGACCGTGGCACCGACGTCGAGGAAGGTCAGCTCGTCGGCACCCTGCTCGTAGTAGCGGGCCGCGAGCTCGACCGGGTCCCCGGCGTCCTGCAGGTCGAGGAAGTTGACGCCCTTGACGACGCGACCGCCGGACACGTCGAGGCACGGGATGACCCGGACCGAGACGCCACCGGCGACACCGGCCGCGCCGCTGTCGGGTCCGGTCACGTCGGCTCGCACCGCGTCGTTCACAGGCGTGCGGCGTGGATCGGGCTGACCAGGATGGCGCGCGCACCGAGGTCGTACAGCGCGTCCATGATGAGGTTCGCGTCCTCGCGCGGGATCATCACGCGGACGGCCGACCAGTCGCGGTCGTGCAGCGGGGAGACCGTCGGCGACTCGATGCCCGACGCCACCGCGGTGGCCTGCTCCAGCAGGTCGGTCGGGATGTCGTAGTCGAGCATGACGTAGCCGCGGGCGACGAGCACGCCCTGCAGGCGGCGACGCAGGACGTCGATGCCCGGGATGCGCTCGTCGTTGGAGATGAGCAGCGCGGTCGACTCGAGGATCACCGGACCGAAGATCTCGAGCCCGGCGGCACGGAGCGTGCTGCCGGTCGAGACGACGTCGGCCACGGCGTCCGCGACACCGAGGCGCACGGCGCTCTCGACGGCGCCGTCGAGCTTCACGAGGGTCGCGGTCACCCCGTGCCGGGCGAGGAACTCGCCCACGAGTCCCGGGTAGCTCGTCGCGACGCGGACGCCGTCGAGGTCCTGCAGCTCGGTGAACCGGCCGGGCGTCCCGGCGAACCGGAAGGTCGAGTCGGCGAACCCGAGCGCGTCGACCTCGTGCGCCGCCGACCCGGAGTCGAGCAACAGGTCGCGGCCGGTGATGCCGACGTCGAGTGCGCCGGAGCCGACGTACGTCGCGATGTCGCGCGGACGGAGGAAGAAGAACTCGACACCGTTGCGCTCGTCGAGGAGGTGGAGCGCCTTCGGGTCGCGGCGACCGGCGTACCCGGCCTCCTTGAGCATCTCGGAGGCGGTCTCGGACAGCGAACCCTTGTTGGGCACGGCGATGCGGAGCATCAGGTGGTCTGCTTTCTGCTGGAGGTCGGGACGGCTGCGGGTCGCGGTGGCGCTCGGTGAGCGCGACACGCGTTCCTACAGATGTCGCCAGACGTCCGCCGGGGTGAGCCCCTTCGCGACCATGAGCACCTGGAGGTGGTAGATCAGCTGCGAGATCTCCTCCGAGGTGCGCTCGTCGCCCTCGTACTCGGCCGCCATCCAGACCTCGGCGGCCTCCTCCACGATCTTCTTGCCGATCTGGTGCACGCCGGCGTCCAGTTCGGCGACGGTGCCGGAGCCCTCGGGGCGCGTGCGCGCCTTCTCGGTCAGCTCCGCGAACAGGTCGTCGAACGTCTTCACGGGGACCAGGCTACCGTCCTGCGCGGCTGCACCGGACGCACCGTCCGGACGGGAGGCGCCGGTCGCCCCCGACGCGCCGCCCACCTGGGCGGTCACGCGCGTGCCGCCGCAGCCGCCTCGCGCAGGTCGGCGATGCGCTGCGCGGGCTCACCGCCGTAGACGGCGGATCCGGCGACGAGCGTGTCGGCGCCGCTGCGGACCGCCTCGGGCACGGTGTCGACCGCGATGCCGCCGTCGACCTCGAGCCAGACGTCGAGCCCCGAGGCGTCGACTGCGCCACGGGCGTCGGCGAGCTTCGGCATGACGGAGGGCATGAACGACTGCCCGCCGAACCCGGGCTCGACGGTCATGAGCAGGATCATGTCGTACGCGTCGAGGTGGTGGAGCACCTGCGTGATCGGGGTGCCGGGCTTCACGGCGACGGCGGCGCGGGCACCGTTCGACCGGATCGCCGCGGCGGTCGCCACCGGGTCGTCGGCGGCCTCGAGGTGGAACGTGACGCTCGAGGCACCGGTCTCGGCGTACTTCGGCGCCTGGGTGTCGGCGTCGGTGATCATGAGGTGCACGTCGAGCGGCACCGGCGAGACGTCCTGCAGGCGCTGCACGATCGGCAGGCCCAGGGTGAGGTTCGGCACGAAGTGGTTGTCCATCACGTCGACGTGCACCATGTCGGCGCTCTCGATGCGGTGCAGCTCCCGCTCGAGGTTGGCGAAGTCGGCGGACAGGATGCTCGGCGAGATGCGGATCGTCACCCGGCAACCCTACCGAGCGCCGCTGCCCGTCCAGACGGCGGTCTCCCACTCCAGCGGGGCTCCCGTGTCGGAGAACGGGACGAGCGGCACGGTCGGGAACTCGCGCAGGACACCGGTGAGCTGCGTCGCGGTCCCCAGTCCGCTCCGGACACGGAGGTACTGCACCAGGGTGAGCTGCCCGTACGTGCGGTTCATCGATGCGCGTGCGGTGTCCAACGAAGGGTCGGCGCCGACCGGGGGCAGCTTCCGTCGGATGGCGTACGCGCGGTTGAACAGGCGTCCGTGGTGGGCACATGCGTTGCGCACCACGTTGAGCGCGCGCAACCACGAGGTCAGCTGCGGTGCTCGGAGACCGAACCGTCCGCTCACCTCGGTCTGGACGCTCGGCGGCGCGAAGCCGAGCAGCCTCGAGACCGTCCCCCAGTCCATCACCTCGACCGCGGCCCACACCGGCAGGACTCCCCCGTACCCGGACCGGTGGTGCTCGACGAACTCCTCCCGGCTCCTGGCGACCTCACCGCGGTGCCGCTCCAGCCAGTTGCGGTGGCCGTCGCCGGCGCGTGCCAGCGGACCGAGCAGATCGGGACGCAGATGGGCGCTCGGGTGGAGCCGCCCGAGTGCGTGCCCCAGCGCGGCTCTCAGTGCGAGCTCGACCGGAGCGAGGGCGTCGAACACCGTCGTCCGCAGACGCTCGTCGAAACGGTGGAGCGCGAGGACGTCCTCGAGGTGGGTCCCCGGGCGGAAGCGATCACCCCGCGCACCGCCCGTGGTCTCGCGGAACGCGTACCAGTAGCCACTCAGCCGGTAGTAGTTGACGAGGCGCAGTTCGCGGACGGCGGCGTCCTCGTCGGGCACGTGCATCCCACGTCCTCGCAGGAGTGCCACCTGCTCTCGGTACGGTCGGAACGGCTTGGGTTCCACAGCGGGCCTCCCCCGGGCCGAGAACGAAGAGGACCGGCCCTGGACCTGCTCTCGCAGGCGGAACCGGTCGTGTTCCTCCAACATATCAGATCGTTCCTGGGCCGACAACCCGCGAGCAGACGCCGAGGTTGCGTGTTGCGGGAGGGGTCAGGGGCGACGACGGAAGAGTGCGACGAACATCGCGTCGGTGCCGGTCCGGTGCGGCCAGAGCTGCGCCGTCGGACCGTCGGCGACCTGCGGGTCCCGGGCCGCCACCGACCGGACCACGCCGGCGGTGTCGAGCTGTTCGAGCACGTCGCCGTGCCGCTCGAGCAGCGCGTCGACCTGCCCGCGCGTCTCGGCCAGGTGCGGCGAGCACGTCACGTACGCGAGCGTGCCACCCGGGGCGAGTGCACGGACCGCCGCATCGAGCAGCTCGGCCTGCAGCGCCGCGAGCTCGGGGACGTCCTCGGGCTGCTTGCGCCACCGCGCCTCGGGACGCCGACGGAGCGCGCCGAGGCCCGTGCACGGAGCATCGAGCAGGATCCGGTCGAACAGCTCGTCGCCCGGCTTGCCGAAGCGCCGTCCGTCGCCCTCGACGACCGTGACGGTGTCGTCACCCGCCACGGTGGACAGGGCCTTGCGCACGAGTCCGGCGCGGGCGGGCACGAGCTCGTTGGCGACCAGGGACGCTCCGCCCTGGGCGGCCTCGGCGGCGAGGAGCGCGGCCTTGCCCCCGGGCCCGGCGCACATGTCGAGCCACCGCTCCCCCGGACGGACGGCGGACGACCGCGTGAGGGCGAGGGCCGCGAGCTGCGACCCCTCGTCCTGCACCCGGAGCCGACCGGCGGCGACGCCGGGGACCCGTGCGGGGTCGCCGGTCGTCCCGCGGATGCCGACCGGGGACACCGGGCCGGCGTCGGCCCCGGCGACCCGGCCGGGAGGCGCGGTGCCGGTCTCGTCGTCGGCTCCGGCTCCGTCGTCGGTGCGGGGCTGCTCGTCGGCTCCGGCCCCGCCGTCGGCTCCGGCCCCGTCGTCCGCTCCGGATCCGTCCTCAGCAGCGGTCGCCGTCGCGGTGCGGACGTCCTCGTCGGTGGCGAGCCCGGGCAGCGCGACGAGCTGCACGCGGGGCGCGACGTTGTCGGCCGCGAGCAGGGCGGCGAGCTCGTCCCGCGACCGCTCGGCCGCCAGGGCGTCACGGAGTGCGGCGACCACCCACGACGGGTGCGACCAGCGGGTGGCCAGCAGCGCGTCGCCGCTCCGACCCTCGGTGACCAGGGCGTCCCACTCGTCGTCGGTCTTCGCGGCGACCTTGCGCAGGACCGCGTTGACGAAGCCGGTGGCCCGGCGGGCGCCGATCTCGCGTGCGAGCTCCACGGTCGCCGAGACCGCCGCGTGCGTTGGTGTGCGCATGCCGAGCAGCTGGTGCACGCCGAGGCGCATCACGTCGAGCACGTCGGACTCGATGTTGTCGACCCGGCGACCGGATGCGACCCCGACGATCGCGTCGTAGCGGCCGAGCATGCGGATCGACCCGTAGGTGAGCTCGGTGGCGAAGGCGGCGTCGCGGGCGGACAGACCGGCGCGACGGATGCGCGTGGGCAGGAGCAGGTTCGCGTAGGCGTCGTCGACCTGCACCGCGCGGAGCACGTCGAACGCGACCCGCCTGGCGCTGGTCGGACGGGGGCGACGGTCGCCGCGCGACCGCCGGGAGGACTGCTGTGCGGCGCTCACGAGAGCACCACGCCCTCGAGCGAGCCGAGGCCGCGTGCCCACGCGGCGCCGTCCATCGCCTTCTTGCCGGCGGGCTGGACCTCGGTGAGCACGAGCGGGACGTCGGCCGTGCCGACGAGGAGTCGTCCCTCGACCAGTGCGAGCGCACCGGGCGCGAGGTGCGGGGCGGAGGAGGCCGCGCCTCCCGGCAGGAGCGCGCTGCGGAGCAGCTTCACCCGCGTCTGGCCGAGGTGGGCGAACGCGCCGGGCTCGGGCGTCACACCGCGGACGCGGGCACGGACGGCCACGGCCGGCTCCGTGAAGGCGACGTGCGCGTCGTCGGCGGTCGGCTTCGGGGCGAGGGTCACCGTCCCGGACTGCTCGGTGGCGACCGCGCTGCCGTCGGCCAGGGCGTCGACGACCCGCAGGACGGTGTCCGCTCCGGTCTCGGCCATCGCGGCGAGGACCTCACCGCTGGTGGCGTCCGGGTCGATCGTGAACGGGTCGGCGGCGTACACGGGACCGGCGTCGAGCGCCTCGACGAGCTGGAAGACGGTCGCGGCGGTCCGGGTGTCGCCCGCCATCACGGCACGCTGGACGGGTGCGGCGCCGCGGTACGCCGGCAGCTCGGAGAAGTGCAGGTTGACCCAACCGAGACGTGGAGCGTCCAGGGCGGGACGACGGAGGAGCGCACCGTACGCGACGATGACGCCGAGGTCGGCCTGCAGTTCGACCAGCTGCGCGGTGACGGCGTCGTCCACCCGGGTGGCCTCGATGACGGGCAGTCCGAGCTCCTCGGCGACCTGCGCCACCGGGGTCGGCGTGAGGACACGCTTCCGACCCTGGGGTGTCGGGGGTCGGGTGAGGACGGCCGCGATCTCGTGGTCGGAGGCGGCGAGACGTCGGAGGGTGGGGACGGCCGCAGCGGGGCTGCCGGCGACGACGAGACGCATGGGGTCCATCGTCCCACGGCCGACGGTGTCCGACGCGCGCGGGACGCTGCCGGCCGGGAACGGACTGCGAGCGGGCTGGGTAACGTCCGGACCATGAGTGACGTCACCACCTCCACCAACCGCTACGCCGGCTCGTCGATCCAGAAGGTCGCGCTCGTCGTCGGCATCGTGTTCCTGCTCGTCGGGATCGCCGGGTTCGTGCCGGGGCTGACCTCCGGCGACCTCGGCGGTGCCGGGCACCACTCGATGGCGATGCTGCTCGGGATCTTCCAGGTGTCGGTCCTGCACAACATCGTGCACCTGCTGTTCGGCGTCGTCGGCCTCCTCGCGGCGAACCGGGCGACGGGGTCGCGGATGTACCTCGTGATCGGCGGCGTCGTCTACTTCGTGCTGTGGGTCTACGGCCTGTTCACGGCGGGCACGATGTCCGGCGCGAACTTCGTCCCGCTCAACTGGGCGGACAACTGGCTGCACCTGGTGCTCGCGATCGGCATGGTCGCGCTCGGCGTCGTCTTCCCGCGGGAGCGCCGCCGTCCGGTCGGCGCCTGACCCGGGGCCGAACCCGCTGGACGCAACGTCGGCGGCTCCTCGCAGCGGTACTCCCCTGCGAGCGGCCGCCGTCGTTGCGTTCCGCGGGAGGTCGTCAGGCGTCGACGGCGGCGCGGGCCCCGACGAAGGCGTCCACGCAGCGGCGCACCTGCTCCTCGGTGTGCGCCGCGGAGAGCTGCACCCGGATCCGGGCTCTCCCCTGCGGCACCACCGGGTAGCTGAACGCCGTCACGTAGACGCCCCGCGCCTGCAACTCGTCCGCGATCCGCGCGGTACGGCCGGCCTCGTGGAACATCACGGGCACGATCGGGTGCTCCCCCGGCAGCAGCTCGAAGCCCGCGTCCGACATGAGCGTCCGGAACGTCCTGGCGTTGGCTGCGAGCCGGGCGCGGGCGTCGTCCGACCGTTCGACGAGGTCGAGCGCCGCGACGGTCCCCGCCGCGATCACCGGCGCGAGCGAGTTCGAGAACAGGTACGGGCGTGAGCGCTGCCGCAGCAGGTCGACGATCTCCCGGCGCGAGGCCACGTACCCGCCGGACGCCCCGCCGAGCGCCTTGCCGAACGTGCCGGTGTAGACGTCGACGCGGTCCGCGACGCCGCACAGCTCGGGGGTGCCCCGCCCGTGCTCGCCGACGAACCCGACGGCGTGCGAGTCGTCGACGATGACGAGTGCGTCGTACCGCTCGGCGAGGTCGCAGATCTCGGCGAGCGGCGCGATCGAGCCGTCCATGGAGAAGACGCCGTCGGTGACCACCGCGCGGAACCGGGCCGACGATGCGGCGGCGAGCTGCGCCTCCAGGTCGGCCGTGTCGCGGTTGCGGTACCGGAACCGCTGCGCCTTCGAGAGCCGGATGCCGTCGATGATCGACGCGTGGTTGAGCTCGTCGGAGATGATCGCGTCCTCCGGGCCGAGCAGCACCTCGAACAGCCCACCGTTCGCGTCGAAGCACGACGAGTACAGGATCGCGGCCTCGGTGCCGAGGAAGCCGGCGACTCGACGCTCGAGGTCGAGGTGCAGGTCCTGCGTGCCACAGATGAACCGCACGCTCGCCACCCCGTAGCCCCAGCGGTCGAGGGCGTCCTTCGCCGCGTCGACGAGGTCGGTCGAGTCCGCGAGCCCGAGGTAGTTGTTCGCACAGAAGTTGAGCAGGTCGGTGCCGTCCGCCGCGATCGCCGCACGCTGCGGACCGGCGATGCCGCGCTCGCGCTTCGTCAGCCCCGCGGCCTCGATCCCGGCGAGCTCCGTCGCCAGGTGGTCCTTGATCGCGCCGTACATCAGGTCTCCGTCCAGTCGATGACGACCTTGCCGCCGTCCGCGCTCGCCGCCGCGGCGAACGCTGTCTCCCAGTCGCGCGCCGGGTGGCACGCCGACACGATCGAGCCGATGCGCTCGCGCAGGACCGCACTCGTGGCGAGCATCGAGCTCATCGCCTGCCACGTCTCGTACATCTCACGGCCGTAGATGCCCTTCACCGTGAGCATGTGCGTGACGACCTTGGCCCAGTCCACCGCGATCGGGCCGCTCGGCAGCCCGAGCATCGCGATCCGCCCCCCGTGGTTCATGTTCTCGACCATCGCGGGCAGCGCGGTCGGGGCGCCGGACATCTCGAAGCCGACGTCGAAGCCCTCACGCATGCCGAGCCGCTCCTGAGCCGCACGGACCGTGGCCGCCCCGTCGTGACGCACGTCCACCCCGAGGTCGGCGCCCATGCCCTCCGCGAGGCGCAGCCGCTCCGTGCTGACGTCCGTCCCGACGACGAACCGCGCACCGGCGTGTCGGGCCACCGCGATCGCCATGAGGCCGATCGGTCCGCACCCGGTGACCAGCACGTCCTCGCCGACCAGGGGGAACGCGAGCGCGGTGTGCACGGCGTTGCCGAGCGGGTCGAAGAGGGCACCCACCTCGGGTTCGACGGGGCCGTGGTGGACCCACACGTTCGTGCCCGGCAGCGTCAGGTACTCCGCGAACGCGCCGTCGCGCTGCACGCCGAGCCCCTTCGTGCGGATGCACATCTGCCGACGTCCGGCGCGACAGTTCCGGCAGGTGCCGCAGACGACGTGCCCCTCGCCGGACACGAGGTCGCCGACGGCGACGTCACGCACGGCGGCGCCGACCTCGACGACCTCGCCGGAGAACTCGTGGCCGGGCACGAGCGGTGCGGTCACGGCCGACGCGGCCCAGTCGTCCCACCGCTCGATGTGCAGGTCGGTCCCGCAGATCCCGGTCCGCAGCACGCGGACGAGGACCTCGTCCTCGGTCGGGACCGGCACCGGCCGGTCGGTCATGATCAGTCCCGGACCGGCGTCCGGCTTCCAGAGCGCCCGCATCGGCGTCACCTCGTCACTTCGTCGTGCGTGTGGTGTGGTCGTCGGCGGCTCGTGGCCACCACCGACCAGCCTGGCACACCGTCCGGACGGACGGGAGGCTCGGTGCGCGCCCGGCGCGTCGCGGCACCTCGACTCCGTGGGCGCGTCCGCGGCGGGTCAGACCTCGGTGAACGGCTCGGCGTCGTCGAGTCGCACGCGCAGGGTCGGCGCCGCGCGACGTCGGTTGCCGCCCGGGAGCACCCGGCGCGTCGACGAACGACGGATGACCTCGGCCTTGAGCGTCGCCGCGACCTCGGCCCCGTGCGCGTAGGCGAAGCGCACGATCGCACGGACCGTCCCGGGCACCGGGTCGTCGGGTACCGGAACCGGCCCGAGCACCGCCCCGACCACCGCGTCACCGAGGGCCTCGACCGCCTCGGTCACCGCCTCGTCCGTACCGGTGAGCGTCGCCACCCGGACGGCCGGCGGGAAGTGCAGGGCCCGTCGGTCGACGAGCTCGTCGTGCGCCGGCCCGTCGAGCCGCCAGAGGGCCATCGCCGTGGCGAGCTTGCCGCCGATGCCGACGAGGTACACCTCGGCGCCGGGTGCGCCCTTGGCAGCGGCGTTCGTCCAGAAGCGGAGCACGTCCTCCTGCACCCGGAGGCCCTCGCGGGCCAGGAGCCGTTCGCCGTCGAGCAGCAGTACGCACGCGTACCCGCCCGGCGCGCTCGGCTCCGCGCCGCGTGTGGCGACGACGACCGCGGGGCGGGCGGGGACCTCGTCGAGCGGTCGGGAACCGTCCGCCACCACGATCCGGGTGCCGGGGAACGCCCGGCCGAGCTCGTCGGCGGTCCGCTGGGCCCCCTGCCCGACGGGCTTGAGCCGCCCGCCGCCGCACGTCGGGCACCGGAACCCCACGGCGAGGGCACCGCAGAACCGGCACTGCGGGGTCGCGTTCCGGTGCGGGCTCCCCAGGGGGCCGCCGCACACCCGGCAGTGCGCGCGTTCCCCGCAGTCGGCGCAGACCAGTCCGGTGCCGAAGCCCGGGTTGGCGACCTGCACGAGGACGGGCCCGTGCTGGCTGGCCTCCCGCGCGGCGCGCCACGCCGTGCTGGGGATGCGGGCCTGGGCCGCGAAGCCCTCGGCACCCGCCTGCTGCGCGGTCGGGATCACCTTCGGCGTCGGTACCCGGTACGGCGCGAGCTCCTGGAGCCAGTGCAGCTCGACGAGCCGCTGGACGTCGGTCGACCTGGCGTGCGCGACGAAGAGGAGTGCGGCGCCGGACTGCGCGGTCCGCACGAGGGCGACGTCGCGCGTGTGCACGTACGGGGCCCGGGGCTCGACGAAGGACGCGTCGCCGTCGTCCCACATTGCCACGAGCCCGAGCTCGGACGCCGGTGCGAACGCCGCGGTCCGGTTGCCGATCGCCACGACGGCGTGCGTCCGCGCCTGCAGCAGCGCCTTCGCACGCTGCCCGTTCGTCTGCTTGGCGTCGAACCGGACGACGCGCTCCGGCGGGAGCACCGCGAGGAGCGCGCGTTCGAGGTCCGTGACGTCGCGGAAGTCCGGGACCGCGAGCACGGCCGACTGCTCGCGGGCGACGACGTGCGACGCCGCCTGTGCGAGCGTCGCGGCCCAGCCGGGCACCCACACGGGGTCATCGGCGGTCCCGAGGTCGACGGGGTGGGGCACGGCGTCGACCGCAGCCCGTCCGTGGTCGGCGAGCAGGGCCTCCAGGACGCCCTCGGCGTAGCCCGTCACCGGGGTCGGCTCGACTGTCGGCGGTGACCACGAGGTGTCGCGGGCGAGCCAGGCCTTCTCGGCACGGACCTGACGGGTCGGCACGGCGAGCCGGAGCACGTCGGAGGCGACACCGGCGGCGCGGTCGGCGACGGCACGCGCGAGCGTCCAGATCTCCGGGGCCAGCACGGGCACCGGTGACACGACCTGTTCGACGGGACTGAGCTCCCCCGGCCAGTCTCCCTCGGAGACGACCTCGACGACGTACGCGTCGGACATCCGGGCGCCGGTGCGCAGCGGCACCTTGACCCGGACCCCCGGCACGCAGTCGTCCTCGAGCTCGGCCGGCACCCGGTAGTCGAACAGACGGTCCAACTGCGGGAGCGGCGAGTCGAGGACGACGCGCGCGACGGTGGTCACACGGTGCCTAGACGGCGGCGGTGACGAGTCCTGCTGCGGCGCGGAGCTCCTCGACGCGGTCGAGCTGCTCCCAGGTGAAGCCCGGCAGCTCGCGGCCGAAGTGGCCGTACGCCGCGGTCTGGGCGTACCGGGGCTTGAGCAGGTCGAGGTCGCGGATGATCGCGGCGGGACGCAGGTCGAACACCTCGGTGATGGCGGCCTCGATCGTGGCGTCGTCGACGTGTCCGGTGCCGAACGACTCGACGTACAGACCGACGGGCTTCGCGCGGCCGATCGCGTAGGCGACCTGGACCTCGAGCCGGTCCGCGAGCCCCGCGGCGACGGCGTTCTTCGCGACCCAGCGGAGCGCGTAGGCGGCCGAGCGGTCGACCTTCGACGGGTCCTTGCCGCTGAACGCGCCGCCACCGTGGCGGGAGGCCCCGCCGTACGTGTCGACGATGACCTTGCGTCCGGTGAGTCCGGCGTCGCCCTGCGGGCCGCCGATCTCGAAGCGACCGGTCGGGTTCACGATCACGTCGACGTGCGATGAGTCGAGGTCGACCAGGTCGAGCACCGGACGGATGACGTGCTCCGTGATCTGCGCGGTGAGCTCGTCGAGCGTGACCGCGGGCGAGTGCTGCGTGGAGAGCACCACCGTCTCGACGGTCTTCGGCACGACGCCGTCGTAGCCGACGGTGACCTGGGTCTTGCCGTCCGGGCGGAGGTAGTCGAGCTGCCCGCTCTTGCGGACCTCGGCCAGCCGCTCCGCCAGGCGGTGCGCGAGCCAGATCGCGACGGGCATGTACTCGGGCGTCTCGTTCGTCGCGAAGCCGAACATGATGCCCTGGTCGCCGGCGCCCTGGCGGTCGAGCTCGTCGATGCCCGCACCGGACCGGCTGTCGAGCGACTCGTCGACGCCCTGGGCGATGTCCGGCGACTGCGCACCGATCGACACCTCGACACCGCAGGTGCGGCCGTCGAAGGAGACCTCGGACGAGTTGTACCCGATGCCCGTGATGACGTCGCGGACCAGCTTCGGGATCTCGACGTAGCCGGACGTGGTGACCTCGCCCGCGACGTGCACGAGCCCGGTGGTGACCATCGTCTCCACGGCGACGCGCGCGTGCGGGTCGACCGTGAGCAGCGCGTCGAGGATCGTGTCCGAGATCTGGTCGCAGATCTTGTCGGGGTGCCCCTCCGTCACCGACTCGGACGTGAAGAGGCGCAGGTTGGTGCCGCTCACCGGGGTCAGTCGGTGGGCTGCTGCTGCTTGGTGACGGTCAGCTTGTCCTCGTTGATCTCGTGCAGAGCAACGGACAGCGGCTTGTCGTCGATCGTGGAGTCGACGAGCGGACCGACGTTGTCGAACAGCGACCCCTCGTGCAGGTCGGCGTAGTAGTCATTGATCTGACGGGCGCGCTTCGAGGCGAAGATGACGAGCGCGTACTTCGACTCCACCTTGGCGAGCAGGTCGTCGATGGGCGGGTCGATGATGCCCTGGGGGTTGGCCATGGTGTCTCCTGTCGGCTGCGGGTGCGTGGGGCGCGGGTCCGACCGGATCGGACCGCCCGACCGCGGTCGGGCTGCGCGGGCGCGACGCCGAGGAGGCGCGCGCGGGTGCGCCGTGTCAGGGCGCAGAGAACAAGTCTACGACCTCGCGTGCCGCGGTGCCGACATCCGAGTTCACGATGCGCACGTCGAACTCGTCCTGCGCGGCCAGTTCGACCTTCGCGGTCTCGAGTCGGCGTGCCTGTTCCTCGGCGGACTCGGTCCCGCGACCGATGAGCCGCCGGACGAGTTCCTCCCACGTCGGCGGCAGCAGGAACACGAGCACGGCCTCGGGCATGGCGTCGCGGACCTGCCGAGCACCCTGCAGGTCGATCTCGAGCAGCACCTTGTCGCCGGCGTCGAGCGCGCGGTCGATCGGCGGCCGTGGCGTGCCGTACCGGTAGGAGTTGTGCACCACGGCCCACTCGAGCAGCTCGCGGTCCCGGATCATCCGGTCGAACTCGGCGTCGTCCACGAAGTAGTAGTGCACGCCGTCGACCTCGCCCGGGCGGGGCTTCCGGGTCGTCGCCGACACGCTGAGGTCCACGTCGGGGAAGTGCTCGCGGATGTGCGCGCTCACGGTGCCCTTGCCGACGGCGGTCGGTCCGGCCAGCACGACGAGCTTCGACGCACCGCGCTTCCGGCCGCGGGCGGCGAGCCAGTCGGCCAGGGCGGAGCGCTGCCGGGTGCCGAGCCCGCCGAGCCGCTTCGACGGGGCGATGCGGAGCTCCCCCATCACGGCCTCGGCACGCGCCGGGCCGATCCCGGACATGCTCGTGAGCAGGTCGCGCACGCGCAGCGACTTCTCGGCGGGCAGGTCCGCGTCGGACCACGCGGCGCGAGCGACCTCGAGGGCGCTGCGCTCCCCCGACGCCACCTGCGCCTTGACGGCAGCACGGGCGCGCCGAGCGGCGACCGCCGCGCGGGCGGCGGCGACGCGGTCGACCTCCGGCGGGTTGCGGTGCGCGGGCAGGTCGCTGCGGTCCGGGGTCCCGGAGCCGGGCGTCTGGTCCGTGGGCGTCTGGTCCGTCACGCGGCGGCCCCGAGTGCGGCGTGGATGCGGTCCACGCGGTCCTGCACCAGCGCGGCGACCCCGTCCGGGCCGTCGGTCAGCAACCCGCGCGACTCGTTCACCAGGACCTGCTCGGCCCGCGCACCGTACCGGGCGCGCAGGTCCTCGATCCGGGCACCCTGGGCACCGAAGCCCGGGGCGAGCACCGGCGCGTTGCCGATGGCGCCCGCGTCGATGCCGAAGTCGTCGAGGTCGAGGGTGGCGCCGAGCACGAGCCCGACGTCCCCGAGCGGCTGCTCGCCGCCGGTCCGGTTGTCGTCTGCCACAGCAAGGACGATACCGGCAGCGACGGACCGTCCGGCACGCGGCCCCTCGGCGAGCACGGCCGTCTGGAGCACGCGCGCCTCCGGGTTGCTCGTCGCCGCGAGCACGAAGACGCCCGCACCGTTCCGTCGGGCGACGTCGACCGTGCCGGCGAGGGACCCGTACCCGAGGTACGGCGAGACCGTCATCGCGTCCGCCCGGAACGGCCCGTCGCGGTCGAGCCACGCGAGCGCGTAGTCGTCGCCGGTCGAGCCGATGTCGCCCCGCTTCACGTCGGCGACGACCAGGAGGCCCGCATCGCGTGCCCGACGCAGGGTCGCGTCGAGCGCGCGGTAGCCGGGGACCCCGGCCGCCTCGAAGAAGGCGATCTGCGGCTTCACGATCGCGGCGCGGCCGGCGGCCGCGTCGACCAGGGTCGCGCCGAAGGCGGTGAGGCCCTGCTCGTCGCGGCCGAGCCCCCACGCCGCCAGGGTGGCGGCGTGGGGGTCGATGCCGACGCACAGGGGGGAACGCTCCCCCACGGCGGCGGCGAGGCGGACACCGAAGGAGGCCGGGCCTCCCGTCCGTCCGTCGCTCACCAGGTCGCGCGCTCGAGCGCGTAGTCCTGCAAGCTGCGGGCGCTGAGCGGGGTGCCGATCGTCTCGATCGCGGCGACGGCCGCACCGAGCTGCGCGATCGTCGTGAAGAGCGGCTTGTCCGCGGCGACCGTGGCCGCACGGATCTCGTAGCCGTCCGCACGACCGGCGGCGCCGGAGGGCGTGTTGATGACGATGTCGACCGCGTCGCGGGCGAGCAGGTCGACCACGCTCTCACCGCCCTCGCTGTACTTGCCGACCAGGGTGACCTCGATGCCGTTGCGGCGCAGGACCTCGGCGGTCCCCTCGGTCGCGGTGATCGTGAAGCCGAGCTGCTGCAGGCGGTGCACGGGCAGGACGACCTGGCGCTTGTCGGTGTCCGCGACGCTCACGAAGACCGTGCCGCTCGTCGGCAGGCCGCCGTACGCGGCGTCCTGCGACTTGAGGAACGCCCGCGGGAAGTCGCGGTCGATGCCCATCACCTCGCCCGTGGAGCGCATCTCGGGGCTGAGCACCGAGTCGACGACCTGGCCGTCGTGGGTGCGGAAGCGGCGGAAGGGCAGCACGGCCTCCTTGACGGCGACCGGTGCCTGCGGCGGCACCGAGGAGCCGTCCCGCTCCGGCAGCATCCCCTCGGCGACGAGCGCGTCGATCGAGGTGCCGGTCATCACGCGGGAGGCCGCCTTGGCGAGCGGGATGCCGAGTGCCTTCGACACGAACGGGACCGTGCGGCTGGCGCGCGGGTTCGCCTCGAGGACGTAGAGCACGCCCGCACCGATCGCGAACTGCACGTTCAGCAGGCCCTGCACGCCGATGCCGCGGGCGATCTTCTCGGTGGCCTCGACCACGCCGCGGATCTCCGCCTTGCCGAGTCCGACCGGCGGCAGGGTGCAGGCCGAGTCGCCGGAGTGGATGCCGGCCTCCTCGATGTGCTCCATGATGCCGCCGACGTAGAGCCGCTCGCCGTCGAAGAGCGCGTCGACGTCGATCTCCACCGCGTCGTCGAGGAACCGGTCGACCAGCAGCGGCAGGTCCGGACCGATGATCGCCTGGTCGGCCATCCGGTCGAAGTAGTCCGCCAGGGCGGCCGGGTCGTAGACGATCTCCATGCCGCGTCCGCCGAGCACGAAGGACGGGCGGACGAGGACCGGGTAGCCGATCTCCTCGGCGACCGCGGTCGCGCTCGCGAGGTCGTGGGCCGTGCCGTTCCGCGGTGCGAGCAGCCCGGCCTGCTCGAGGATCGCGGCGAACTGGCCACGCTCCTCGGCGGAGTCGATCGCGCTCGGGGTCGTGCCGAGGATCGGGATGCCGGCGGCCTCGAGGGGCTTCGCCAGGCCGAGGGCGGTCTGCCCGCCGAGCTGGACGACGACGCCGACCAGCTCACCGGAGGCCGCCTCGGCCTCGATGACCTCGAGGACGTCCTCGGTGGTGAGCGGCTCGAAGTAGAGCCGGTCCGAGGTGTCGTAGTCGGTGGAGACCGTCTCGGGGTTGCAGTTGATCATGATCGTCTCGTAGCCGGCGTCGCTCAGTGCGAACGAGGCGTGCACGCACGAGTAGTCGAACTCGACGCCCTGACCGATGCGGTTCGGGCCGGAGCCGAGGATGACGACCTTCTTCCGGTCGCTCGGGGCGACCTCGGTCTCCGCGTCGTACGACGAGTAGTGGTACGGCGTGAGGGCCGGGAACTCACCGGCGCAGGTGTCCACCGTCTTGAAGACCGGGCGGATGCCGAGCGCGTGACGGGCGTCGCGTGCCTCCTGCTCGGAGATGCCGCGCAGGGACGCGATCTGGGCGTCGCTGAAGCCGTGCTCCTTCGCCCAGCGCAGGGTGTCCGCGTCGAGCGTCTCCGCCGCACGCACCTCGTCGGCGACCTCGTTGATGAGGACGATCTGGTCGATGAACCACGGGTCGATCTTCGTGGCCTCGAACACCTCGTCCGCAGTGGCGCCGGCGACCAGGGCCTGCTGCACGGTCACGATGCGACCGTCGGTCGGCACCTGGGCCCTCGACAGCAGCGCGTCCTTGTCGAGCTCGGCCGCCGGGGTGTCCCAGTGGAAGCTCGACCCGCGCTTCTCGAGGCTCCGCAGGGACTTCTGCAGCGCCGTTGCGTAGTTGCGGCCGATGGCCATCGCCTCGCCGACGCTCTTCATGGTCGTGGTGAGCGTGGCGTCGGCCGCCGGGAACTTCTCGAACGCGAACCGCGGGGTCTTCACGACGACGTAGTCGAGCGTCGGCTCGAAGCTCGCCGGCGTCACCCGGGTGATGTCGTTCTCGATCTCGTCGAGGCGGTACCCGATCGCGAGCTTCGCGGCGATCTTCGCGATCGGGAAGCCGGTCGCCTTCGACGCGAGCGCGGACGAGCGGGAGACACGCGGGTTCATCTCGATGACGATCAGGCGCCCGTTCGACGGGTCGACCGCGAACTGGATGTTGCAGCCACCGGTGTCGACACCGACGCGACGGATGATGTCGATGCCGATGTTCCGCATGTTCTGGTACTCACGGTCGGTCAGCGTCAGCGCGGGGGCGACGGTGATCGAGTCACCCGTGTGCACGCCCACCGGGTCGACGTTCTCGATCGAGCAGATCACGACCGTGTTGTCGAAGTTGTCCCGCATCAGCTCGAGCTCGTACTCCTTCCAACCGAGGATGGACTCCTCGAGGAGCACCTCGGTGGTCGGGCTGGACTGCAGGCCGTCGCCGACGAAGCGGACGAGCTCCTCCTCGTTGTACGCGAAGCCGGAGCCGAGACCGCCCATGGTGAAGGACGGCCGGACGACGAGCGGGTAGCCGAGGTCCTGCGCGAACGCCTTCGCCTCGTCCAGCGTGTGCGCGATGTGGCTGCGGGCGACGTCGGCGCCGGACTCGAGCACGAGCTCCTTGAAGAGCTGGCGGTCCTCGCCGCGCTGGATCGCGTCGACCTTCGCACCGATGAGCTCGACGTCGTACTTCGCGAGGATGCCCTCGGCGTCGAGCTTGATCGCGGCGTTGAGCGCCGTCTGGCCGCCGAGCGTCGGCAGGACCGCGTCCGGACGCTCGATCTTGATGATCTCCTCGAGCGAGGCGCTGGTGATCGGCTCGATGTACGTCGCGTCGGCGAAGTCCGGGTCGGTCATGATCGTCGCCGGGTTCGGGTTGACGAGGATGACCCGGACGCCCTCGGCGCGGAGCACGCGGCACGCCTGGGTGCCGGAGTAGTCGAACTCGGCGGCCTGACCGATGACGATCGGGCCCGAGCCGATGACGAGGACGGAGTTGATGTCTGCGCGCTTCGGCATCAGTTGCTGCTTTCGTTCTGCGCGGCCGACGCGCCGGCGTCGGTCGTCGGGTCGGCTGCGGGGGTCGTGGCGGTGGCGGTCGCCGCGTCGAGCGGCTCCCCGTCGCGTCGCGCACGGACCAGGTCCGCGAACCGGTCGAACAGGTACATGGAGTCGTGCGGGCCGGCCGCCGCCTCGGGGTGGTACTGCACGCTGAACGCGGGCACGTCGAGCGCGCGGAGGCCCTCGACCACGTCGTCGTTCAGGGAGTAGTGCGAGACCTCGACCCGCCCGAACCCGGCCGGCGACTCGAGCACCTCGCCCAGGGGCGCGTCGACCGCGAAGCCGTGGTTCTGGCTCGTGATCTCGACCTTGCCGGTGGCGGTGTCGAGCACGGGCTGGTTGATGCCGCGGTGGCCGAACGGCAGCTTGTACGTGCCGAAGCCGAGCGCGCGACCGAGGAGCTGGTTGCCGAAGCAGATGCCGAAGAACGGGCGGCCGGTCCGCAGGGACTCCTGCAGCAGGGACACCTGCGCGTCGCTCGCGGCGGGGTCACCCGGGCCGTTCGAGTAGAACAGCGCGTCCGGGTCGAGCTGCTGCAGCGCCTCGGACGTGATGTCCTGCGGCACGACGTGCACCTCGAACCCGCGCTCGGCGAGGTAGCGGGTGGTCGAGGCCTTGACACCGAGGTCGAGCACGGCGAGCCGGCCGATCTGCTCGCCGACGGCGGGGACCACGTAGGTCTCCGGGGTCGACACGATCGACGAGAAGCTCGCGCCGGTCATCGCGGCCTGCTCGCGCACGGCCCGGAGCTGCTCCTCGGCGGACAGGTCCGCGTCGGCGCCGCTGAACACGCCGCCCTTCATGGCGCCGGCGTCGCGGATCCGGCGGGTGAGCGCGCGCGTGTCGATCCCGGAGATGCCGACGATGCCGTCGCGCACCAGGTGGTCGTCCAGCGTCGCGTTCGCGCGGTGGTTCGACACGACGCGGCTGGGGTCGCGCACCACGTACCCGGCGACCCAGATGCGACGGGACTCGGGGTCCTCGTCGTTGACACCGGTGTTGCCGATGTGCGGCGCGGTCTGCACCACGATCTGTCCGGCGTAGGACGGGTCGGTCAGCGTCTCCTGGTAGCCGGTCATGCCGGTGGCGAAGACGACCTCTCCCAGGGATCGGCCTCGGGCGCCGTACGCCCGTCCGTCGTAGCGGGTGCCGTCCTCGAGGACCAGTACGGCCCGTTCGCGTGTCATCAGTTCGTCCCTTCGCCCGCGGTGTGCGGGTGTTCGTGCGTCGTCGTCAGTCCCTGCAGGGCGGCGAGTGCTGCTGCGCCGCCCTCCGGGAACCGGAAGTAGGTGTCGAGGTCCGTCGCTGCTGCGGCGCCGGTCGCCGTCCATCGCAGACGGACCAGTCCCCCGGGTTCGACCACGCGGTCGATGGCCGCGGTGGCCCGGTCGGCGCCGCGGACGGCGGTCGCGGCGATCCACCGGTCCTCGGCTCCGGCGTGGTGCAGGACCACGCCGGTGTCGTGCACGGTCACGCCGCCGCGGCCCCGGAACCCGAGACCGCCTGCCGTGATCCGCTCGAGCGGCGCGTCGGCGCGGGTCGTCGCGACCGTGAACCCGTCCCACGACCCGACCGCCGGTCCCAGCCCGGTCGGGACCGGGACCGGAGGCACGGCTGCCGTCTGCGCGCGGGTCCGGGTCCGCCAGGTGCGCGCCATCGCGACGAACAGCGCGGCCACCAGGAGCAGGATCGCCGCTCCGGTCAGCCAGCGCAGCGCGTCGCCGCTCACCGTGTCACCGCCCGGCTCACGCGGACGCCGCCTTCGTCGACCGCGCCGACGGGGTCGCGGCTGCGGCCGCGGCGACGGTCTCGGTGTCGACGAGCACGCCGTCGAGCAGCGTCGGGTAGCCGTGGTGGAAGGTCGCGACCACCCTGCCGGGCAGCCGCATGCCGAGGTACGGCGAGTTCTGCGACTGGCCGTGCAGGTCGTCGACCGAGAACTCCCGCACCGCCGCGGGGTCGTACAGCGTCAGCTCGGCGGGGGCACCCTCGGCGATGCGCTGACCGTGCCCCTCGACCTGGCCGATGCGCGCCGGTGCCTCGGACAGCACGCGGGCGACGTCGGCCCAGTCGAGCCGGCCGTCCTCGACCACGGCGGCGTGCACGACGCTCAGCGCGGACTCGAGCCCGACCATGCCGTTCGCCGCGGCCGGCCACTCGCAGCACTTCGCCTCGGCGGTGTGCGGCGCGTGGTCGGTCGCGACGATGTCGATCGTGCCGTCGGCCAGTGCTCCGCGCAGCGCGTCGACGTCCTCGCGGGAGCGCAACGGTGGGTTCACCTTGTACCGGGCGTCGTACCCGGGTGCGCCGTCGATCCCCGCGATGAGGTCCTCGGTCAGGGTCAGGTGGTGCGGTGTGACCTCGGCGGTGACGTCGATGCCGCGGGACTTCGCCCAGCGGATCACCTCGACGCTGCCGGCGGTCGAGACGTGGCAGACGTGCAGCCGTGCGCCCACGTGGTCGGCGAGCAGGACGTCGCGGGCGATGATCGCCTCCTCGGCGACGGCCGGCCACCCGGCGAGCCCGAGCTCCGACGAGAGCCGGCCCTCGTTCATCTGCGCGCCGATCGTCAGCCGGGGCTCCTGCGCGTGCTGTGCGAGCACACCGCCGAAGCCCTTGACGTACTCGAGCGCCCGGCGCATGAGGAGCGGGTCCGACACGCAGGAGCCGTCGTCCGAGAACACCCGGACCCGGGCGCGCGAGGTCGCCATCGCGCCGATCTCGGACAGGTGCGTGCCCTGCAGCCCCTGGGACACCGCGCCGATCGGGCGGACCGTCACGTACCCGGCGTCGTCGCCGAGCGCCTGCACCTGCTCGACCACACCGGCGGTGTCGGCGACCGGCGACGAGTTCGCCATCGCGTTCACCGCGGTGAAGCCGCCGGCTGCCGCGGCCCGCGAGCCGGTCAGGACGGTCTCCGACTCCTCGGAGCCGGGCTCACGGAGGTGCGTGTGGAGGTCCACGAGCCCGGGCAGGGCGAGCAGACCGTCCGCGTCCACGACCGTCGCGCCGACCGTGTCGAGACCGGAGCCGACCGCGGTGATGCGTCGTCCCTCCAGGCGGATGTCGGCACGCGAGCCGTCGACCAGCTGGGCGCCGCGGATGAGGTGGGCGGTCATGCGACGGGCTCCTTCGGTTCGTGCTCGCCGGTCAGGGCGAGGTACAGGACGGCCATGCGGACCGACACGCCGTTGGCGACCTGCTCGACGACGGTCGAGCGCGGGTCGTCGGCGGCGACGCCGGCGATCTCCAGGCCGCGGTTCATCGGGCCCGGGTGCATGATCAGCGTGCGCTCCGAGAGGGCCGCCGCCCGTGCCGCCGTCAGGCCGAAGTGCCGCGTGTACTCGCGCGGGTTCGGGAAGAACGCGTCGTTCATCCGCTCCTGCTGGATGCGGAGCAGCATCACGACGTCCGGGTCCTCCCCGAGGGCGGCGTCCAGGTCGTGGTGCACGGCGGCGCCGAACGGACGGTCGACCGCGGGCAGCAGCGTGGGCGGCGCGGCGAAGGTCACCTCGGCACCGAGCGTGCGCAGCAGCCAGGCGTTGCTCCGGGCGACACGGCTGTGCAGGACGTCACCGACGATCGCCACGCGGACGCCGTCGAGCGCCCGGCCGCGGCTGTCGGTGCCGTGGATCCGTCGGCGCATCGTGAAGGCGTCGAGCAGGGCCTGCGTCGGGTGCTCGTGCGTCCCGTCACCGGCGTTCACGACCGGGACGTCGATCCAGTCGGCCTCGGCGAGGACCCGCGGGGCTCCCGACGCCGGGTGGCGCATGACGATGCCGTCGATGCCCATCGCACCGAGGGTCTGCACGGTGTCCTTCAGCGACTCGCCCTTCGAGACGCTGGAGCCCTTCGCCGCGAAGTTGATGACGTCGGCGGAGAGCCGCTTGGCGGCTGCCTCGAACGAGATGCGGGTCCGGGTCGAGTCCTCGAAGAACAGGTTCACGACGGTCTTGCCGCGGAGGGCCGGGAGCTTCCGGACCTCGCGGGTGTTGACCTCGGCCATCTCCTCGGCGACGTCGAGGATCCGGACGGCCTCGGCGCGCGACAGGTCGGCGGTGGAGAGCAGGTGCTTCACGGGGCGACCCCCTGCTCGTGCTGCGGCGTGTGCTGCGGCGTCTCGTGCTGCTCGATGACGACCTCGTCGGTGCCGTCCGTCTCGGTCAGGCGCAGCGTGACCCGCTCGTCGGCGGCCGTCGGCAGGTTCTTGCCGACGTGGTCCGCCCGGATGGGCAGTTCGCGGTGGCCGCGGTCGACGAGCACCGCGAGCCGCACCGCCCGGGGCCGGCCGATGCCCTGCAGGGCGTCGAGCGCTGCCCGCACGGTGCGACCCGAGTAGAGCACGTCGTCGACCAGCACGACGACCTTGCCGTCGATGCCGCTCGTCGGGATCGTCGTGCGGTGCGGCGCACGACCGATGCCGTGGCCGAGGTCGTCCCGGTGCATCGTGACGTCGAGCGTGCCGAGCCGCTGGTCGCGGTCCGCTGCCCACTCGGGTTCGATGTCGGCCAGGACGCGGTCGAGCCGCTCGGCCAGGACGGCACCCCGTGTCGGGATGCCCAGGAGCACGAGGTCCGAGGCGCCGTGGTTGGCCTCGAGGATCTCGTGCGCGATGCGTGTCAGAGCACGCGTGATGTCGGGGTGTTGCAGGACCGTTCTGGTGCCCACGCCGACCTCCTTCCCCGCCTCACCGGACGGACTTAAAGGATGCTGACGTGGACAACCCTACTCGGACTCCTGGTCCCCCGCGACAGTCCGACCGGACGGTGCGGCAGCCTCGTCGGCGCTCCGACCGGACGGTGCACGGCCGCCCGCGACGGCGCCGAGGACGCCGTTCACGAAGCCGGCCGAGTCCTCCGTCGAGAGCGACTGCGCGAGCTCGACCGCCTCGGCGATCGCGACCGCGTCCGGGACCTCCGGGTTGTACCGGAGCTCCCAGACGCCCATCCGGAGGATGCAGCGGTCGAGGACGGGCATGCGGGCGACGGACCACCCCTGCGCGTGCTCGACGATCACCTTGTCGATCGCCGCGCGGTCGTCGTCGATGCCGGTGACGATCTGCCGGGCGTAGTCCCAGCTCGAGGCGCGCTCGGGCTGGTCGAGGTGCCGTACCGTCTCGGTCGCCAGGACGTCCGCGATCGGGAGCTCACGCACCTCGGCGACGTAGAGCATGTCGAGGGCGCGCTTGCGGGCCTTCGAACGAGCACTCATGTGGTCGGCGCCTAGTTGTTGACGCGGCCGAGGAAGCTGCCGTCGCGCGTGTCGATCTTCACGGTGGTGCCGTTCTCCAGGTACAGCGGCACCTGGATGCGGTGACCGGTCGCGATGATGGTCGCGTCCTTCGTGCCACCGGAGGAACGGTCGCCCTGCAGGCCCGGCTCGGTCTCGACCTCGGTGACGATCGACGTCGGGAGCTCGATGTACAGCGGGTTGCCCTCGTTCATCGCGATGGTGACCATGGCGGACTCGAGCAGGTAGTTCTTGGCGTCGCCGACGACGGTCTCCGACACGGGGACCTGGTCGTACGTGTCGGTGTCCATGAAGACGTAGGACTCGCCGTCCTGGTACAGGTACTGGTAGTCGCGGCGGTCCACGGTCGCGGTGTCGATCTTCGCGCCGGCGTTGAACGTGCGGTCGACGACCTTGCCCGAGACGACGTTCTTGAGCTTGGTGCGGACGAAGGCGCCGCCCTTGCCCGGCTTCACGTGCTGGAACTCGACGACCGACCAGAGCTGCCCGTCGATGATGAGAACGGCGCCGTTCTTGATGTCAGTGGTACTCGCCATGGGTCTTCCGTTCGATGGTGTTGTGAAGGTCTCCCGGACGTGCGTCCGGTCCCGGCGACGGCGGGGTGTGCCCGCGCCGACGCCCCGTCGAGTGTAGCGGACGGGCACGGACCGGCCGGGGCGGGGCGCAGTGCGGGCGGCGGCGTGGCTGCCCGGCCGGCCACCCGTGGGTCACCGCCGGCGTCGAGCCCGCCACGCGTCGATCGCGGCCCACACCAGCAGCACCACGGCGGTACCGCCCAGGATCCCGCCCGCGGCGCCGGTCGAGAGCACCGCGGTCGGCCGCGCCGGCGAGGCGAGGTACACGATCGCCAGCACGCCGGCGCCCGCTCCGAGCAGGACGAGCAGGACGCGCCGGACCAGACCGGAGACCACCTCGCGGTCCCGCCGGTCCGAGAACAGCCGGATGTTCACCGCGAACCTGCCGGTCTCGAGCGCCTCGGTGATCCGGTCGACCCGCCGGGGCAGCTTGCGCGCGGCCGACACCACGCCGAAGAGCTCACGGACCGCGAGGTCCCGGACCGCTCGCGGTCGGAGCTGGTCGCGGATCTGCCGCCTGGCCAGGTCGCGGGACTCCTCGAGCAGGTCGAACGACGGCGCGAGGCTGCGCAGGGTGCCCTCGAAGATCGCCAGCGCGCGGGCCGCGGCGACGAAGTCCGGCGGCGGCTTGAGCCGGTAGCGCCCGAACACGGCGACGGCGTCGTCCACCGTCTCGACGCCGATCCGTGCACCGGGCCCGAGCTCGTCCGCGACGAACGCGGCGATGTCCCGGCGGAAGTCCGGCTCGTCCTCGACGTCGCGCACCGGGGCCATGCGCATCACCGCGTCCGCGATCCGCTCGGTGTCGTCCTGGATGTAGCCGGCGAGCAGGTCCTGCACGGTGCTCCGCAGGCCCGGGTCGAGCCGACCGACGGACCCGAAGTCGATCAGGGCCGGACGGCCGTCGGGCAGCAGCACGACGTTGCCCGGGTGCAGGTCAGCGTGGTAGATCCCGTCGAAGACGATCTGCCGGAGGAAGGCGTCGAGGACGGCCCGCATCGGGGCGTCGAGGTCCTGACCGCCCCCGGCGGCCCGGACCGCGCTGAGCGTCTCGCCCTCGAGGAACTCCATCACCATCACCCGACGCCCGGAGAGGTCGCGGTACGGCTCGGGGTAGGCGACCGCGTCCGGTCGGGCGCTCCGCGCCTGCGCCGCACGCAGTGCGGTGAGGTTCCGCATCTCCGACGTGAAGTCCACCTGCCGCACGAGGTCGTCGGCGTACTGCTGCGCGACGTCCGCGACGCCGACCTGTCGTGCCTCGGTGCTCGTCCGGGCCAGGAACCTGACGACCCGCAGCGCGATGTCGACGTCGCGCCGGACCGCGGCGTCGATCCCGGGTCGCTGGACCTTCACGGCGACGACGGTGCCGTCACGGAGGGTGGCCCGGTGCACCTGCGCGATGGACGCAGCGGCGACCGGTTCGGTGTCGAAGGACGCGAACACCTCGTCGACGGGCGCGCCCAGCTCCTCCTCGAGGAGCGCCGCGACCTCGACCGCGTCGGCGGGGCGGACGCTGCGCTGCAGGTGCGCGAGCCCCTCGGTCCACTCGTCCGGCAGCAGGTCGTCGCGCGTCGACAGGAGCTGTCCCATCTTCACGAACCCGCCGCCCGCCTCCTCGAGGGCGCGACGCAGGTGCTCGGCCTGCCGCCGCCGCAGGTCCGACGTCTCCGGGTCGCGTGAGAAGTCGAGCCGTCGGAACGGCACCAGTTCGTGGCGGCGGGCGATCGACAGGAGTTCGGCGAAGCGTCGGGCACGGGTACGCAGGCTGCCGGCGGCGACGTCCTGCTGGCCGAGGTCGCTCAGGCGGGGCGGGGTGGGCACCGCCCCAGTCTGCTCCCCGGGCCTGCGGGCCTGCCCCGTCCCTGCACAGCCGGGAGGCACAGTTCACCGCCCACAGGTCGGCTGACCGGACGCGTCAGGTCAGGTCCACTGCACGACCCTCGTGGCATGGACACTGCACTCACCACCGCCGCGATCGCTGCGACGGCGTCGATCGCCGCAGCCGTCGTCAGCTGGTTCGGCGCGTTCCAGGCGCGACGGTCCGCGGACCGCGACCATGCCTGGACACGGTTCGTCTGGGCGCTCGCTCGTCGACGGGACAGCCCGGAGTACGACATCTCGAAACGTGTGCTCGTGGCACTCGAAGACGTAGCGTGGTGGTCCGAACCGGACCGGCGGCTCGCCACCCAGGCGCTGCGTCGCATCATCGCCGCCGAAGCCCAGCCCGACCCCACCACGACGACCATCGCGGAAGGACCGGATCAGATGCCGCTCCGGAGACCACTCCCTGACGCACCGGATCTCGACCTCGACGGGCGCGAGCAGTACTACGCGTGGGTGAACGGAGCCACCGTCGACGAGTTCCGCGAATGGAAGCGGACCGACGTCCTCACCGTGTCGCTCCGCGTCAAGTGGTGGTGGCGTCGCACACGCCGCAAGCTCCGCTGACCGGACCGGTCGCCGGTGGGCTAGACGCCGACCTCCTGGTACGCGGTGAACAGCAGGTGGTCCTCCGGACCCTCGAGGGTGGCGGGCTTGCCGACCCCGTCGAGGATGATGAAGCGCAGCATGCCCACTCGTGCCTTCTTGTCGCGCCGCATCGTCGCGAGCAGGCCCTCCCAGCGACCGAGGCCGTAGGTCGTCGGCAGCTCCAGCGACTCGAGGATCGAGCGGTGCCGGTCGACGGTGGCGTCGTCCAGGTGGCCCGTCAACCGGGCGAGCTCCGCGGCGAACACCATGCCGACGGACACCGCCGCGCCGTGTCGCCACTGGTAGCGCTCGGCGTGCTCGATCGCGTGCCCGAGAGTGTGCCCGTAGTTGAGGATCTCCCGACGCCCCTGCTCGGTGAAGTCCTCCGACACCACCTCGGCCTTCAGCGCGATCGCGAGCTCGACCACGCGGCGGAACTCGGGCGTCGTCGGGTCGGTGACGCGGGCGACGTCGGCCTCGATGACGTCCAGGATCTCGGGGACGGCGATGAAGCCGGCCTTCACGATCTCGGCGAACCCGGTGAGCACGTCGTTCCTCGGCAGCGTCCGGACGAGGTCGAGGTCGGCGACCACCGCGCGCGGGTGGTGGAACGCCCCGACCAGGTTCTTGCCCTCGTTGGTGTTGATGCCGGTCTTGCCGCCGACGCTCGCGTCGACCAGCCCGAGCACGCTCGTCGGCATCGCCAGGAACGGCACCCCGCGGAGCCACGTCGCCGCGACGAACCCGGCGAGGTCGGTGACGGCTCCCCCGCCGAGCCCGATGACGGCGTCGGTCCGGGTGAAGTCCGCCTGCCCCATGACCTGCCAGCAGAACGCGGCGACCTCGACGCGCTTGGCGGCCTCGGCGTCCGGGACCTCGGCGATCAGTGCGTCGAGACCGGCCTCGACGAGGACGGCACGCAGCTCGTTCGCCCGCGCTCCCAGGGTCGGTGCGTGCACGATGAGCACCTTCGCAACGCGGGGTCCGAGCAGCGACGGGACCGAGCCGGACAGGTCGTTGCCGACCACGACGAGGGACCCGCCCTCGCCGCCGACCCGGATCTCGGTGGTGCCCTCGGGCAGGTTCGACGCGGTCACGGTGTCCCTCCGGTGGTGTGCTCCTGGTCGGAGCCGATGTGCTCCTCAGCGGAGTCGGTGCGCTCCTCGGCGGAGCCGGTGCGCTCCTCGCCGGAGCCGGTCTGCTGCTCGGTCACCCACGCGACGACGTCCCGGACGACGTGCGACATCGGGCGGCGCGACGTGTCGAACGTCGCGTGTGCGAGCTCGGCGTAGGTCGCCGCCCGCTCGTCGGCGATGGTCTGCCACGCGTCGATCCCGCCCTGCGCGAGGAGCGGCCGGTCGGTCCCCGCGATCCGGGCTGCGACGGCCTCGGGTGACACGGTGAGCAGCACGACCCGGGCGCCACGCAACGCAGCACGGGTGTCCGGGTGCGTCACGGCTCCCCCACCGACGGAGACCACACCGCCGGTCGCGACGGCTGCGCGCACGGCCTCGGCCTCGAGCGCGCGGAACGCCGGCTCACCGCGGTCGGCGAAGATCCCCGGGATCGGGCCGTGCTCCCGCGCGATCACGCGATCGGTGTCCGTGAACGGCACGCCCAGGGCCTTGGCGACGCGCTTGCCGACGCTCGACTTGCCGGCCCCCATCGGCCCGATCACGACGACCGGCGCACCGGTGCCCGCGAGACCGCCGGTGGTCGACGCGTCGGCGCCGCTCACCGGACGGTCGTGGGCTCGGCCGCGCGCGACTCAGCGCCGTCCGTCCGGCGGGTGCGCAGGGTCTCCGGCAGGGCCGCCAGGTACGCGTCGAGGTTGCGCTTCGTCTCGGTCAGGCTGTCGCCGCCGAACTTCTCGAGCACGGCATCGGCGAGCACGAGCGCGACCATGGCCTCGGCGACGACGCCCGAGGCCGGCACCGCGCAGACGTCGCTGCGCTGGTGGTGGGCGGCCGCGTCCTCGCCGGTGGCGACGTCGATGGTGTGCAGGGCGTGCGGCACGGTCGCGATGGGCTTCATGCCCGCGCGGACACGGAGCACCGTCCCGGTGGACATGCCGCCCTCGGTCCCGCCGGCGCGGTCGCTCGTCCGGACGATCTCGCCGTCCTCGCGGTACAGCTCGTCGTGCGCCTCGGACCCACGGCGTCCCGCGGTGGCGAACCCGTCGCCGACCTCGACGCCCTTGATCGCCTGGATGCCCATGATCGCCGCGGCGAGTCGTGCGTCGAGACGACGGTCCCAGTGCACGTGGGAGCCGAGCCCCGGCGGGACGCCGTAGAACAGGACCTCGACGACCCCGCCGAGGGTGTCGCCGTCCTTCTTCGCCGCCTCGACCTCGGTGACCATCCGCGCGGAGGTCTCCGGGTCGGCACAGCGGAGCTGGTCCTCGTCCAGGCGGTCGACGTCGTCGGGCAGGGGCAGCGGCGTGCCGTCGGGCACGCGGACGGTGCCGACCTGCAGGGTGTGCGCGATCGAGCGGATGCCGAGCTCGGCCAGGAAGGACTTCGCGACCGCGCCGAGGGCGACCCGCGCCGCCGTCTCGCGAGCGGACGCGCGTTCGAGGATCGGTCGGGCCTCGTCGAACCCGTACTTCTGCATGCCGACCAGGTCGGCGTGTCCGGGACGCGGTCGGGTCAGGGGCGCGCTGCGACCACGGGACATCTCGGTCGACTCGACCGGCTCGGGGCTCATGACCTCGACCCACTTGGGCCACTCGGTGTTGCCGATGCGGATGGCGATCGGGCTGCCGAGCGAGTACCCGTGGCGGACCCCGCCCGAGACGTGGAGCTCGTCCTGCTCGAACTTCATCCGCGACCCGCGCCCGTAGCCGAGCTTCCGACGCGCGAGGTCGGCGCGGATGGACTCGAACGACACCGGGACGCCCGCGGGCAGGCCCTCGAGCATCGCGATGAGTTCGGGTCCGTGGGACTCACCAGCGGTCAACCAACGAAGCATGTCGACCATCCTCCCACAGGGTCCGGTCGTGCGACGCGACCGGACCGCCGCGGGCCTACTGGTACTCGGGGTGTGCGCGGAGCCAGGCCTGGAACTGCTTCACGGCCACCTGGTGCTCCGCGTACGTGTCCGAGAAGACGGTCTCACCCGTGTCGAGGTCGACCGTCACGAAGTAGAGCCACTTCCCGTCGGCCATGTTCGTGACGGCCTTGATGGCCAGGTCGCCGGGGTTCGAGATCGGTGCCGGGGGCAGACCCTTGTGCACGTAGGTGTTGTACGCGTTGCCCGCGTCCGCTCGCTCCTCGTCGGTCGTGGTCACCTTGTGCGTGTTGCCCGTCCCGTAGGCGACGGTCGCGTCCGACTGCAGCGCCATGTCGATGTCGAGCCGGTTCTGGAACACCCGCGCGACCTTCGGGTAGTCGGCAGCCAGGCCGGCCTCCTTCTGCACGAGCGAGGCGAAGACGACGACCCGCTCCTGGTCACCCTCGGCCACGCCGGCGGCGGCCAGGTGCTCCTTCATCGTGTCGACCATCGACTGGAAGTACTGCTTCGCGGTCCACCCGGGGTTGATCGGGTACGTCGCCGGGAAGAGCCATCCCTCGAGCGTCGTCACGCCGGACGGGAGCCCGTACGCCTGCACGTCCTTCGCCGCTGCACTGACCTCGGCCTCGGTCAGCCCCGCCTTCGAGACCATCCCCGCCTCGATGTCCTGCAGCGCGGTCCCCTCGGGGATCACGATCGAGGCCTGGACGCGGTTGTCGGAGTCCTTGAGTGCGTCGAGCGCGGCCTTCGAGCTCATCTCCTTCTTGAGCTCGTACGAGCCCGGCTGGAACGAGACGTCCGGTGAGGTCAACAGCAGCTTGTAGAACACCTTCGAGCTCTTCACGACACCGCTGCGCTGCAGGGTCTTCGCGACGTCCTCGCCGATGTCGCCCTGCTTGATGGTCACGGTGACCTTGCTCGTCCCGTCGCCGGTGTAGTCGTCGGGCTCACTGGACCCGCCGATCGCACTGAGCACCTGCTGCACCTTGGGTGCGGCGAAGGCGTACGCGCCGACGCCGCCGCCCAGGACGAGGGCGACGATCACGATGCCCGCCACGAGCGGGCCACGTCGCCGCTTCGGCCGCGGTTCGCGTGGCGGCCGGGAGGCTCCCCCGCCTCCGGCACCACGCCCACGTCCGCCTCCGGTACCGCCGGTTCCCCGGTCGGCTCCGGCAGGCCCGCCCGCGGCGGCAGCGGAACCGTCGACGACGCCCGCGTCACGCGTGGCCCGGCCCGGGCCGGCCTCGGCCCGCGCCGCACGCACCGCCTGCGCATCGGGCGCCCGGAGCTCCCCGGTCAGGAGTGCTCGGACGTCCGGGTGGAGCTCGTCGTCCGACCGCGCGACCGGGGCGTCCGCCGGCGATGCCGGTCGCGTCGCCGCCGTCGAGGGCTGCGACGCCGGGTCCTGGTCCGCCGGACGACGACCGTCGGTGTCCTCCGCCGGCGCCCGCCGCGCCCGCTCGGACTCGGCTGCCTCGGCAGCACGCGCCTCACGACGGGACATCGGTCGGTCGGGCTCGGCGTCGGGGTCGGTGGGGCGACGTCGCCGCCCTGCGTCGTCACCGGGCGCGATGATCGCGTCCCAGTCCAGGTCGTCTGCCAAGGGATCCTCGGTCTCTCGGGTCGGGGGCTCCACCTGGGCCCCGTCGGTCCGGGAACGACGGTCTCCCGACCCGTCCCGGGGCCGGTCGGTCAGGGGAGCGTTGCGCCGGGAGCGGCGCTGGACGCACGCTCGTGGTCGAGCGCGTGTTGCAGGATGATAACAGCGGCCGCTTGGTCGATCACGGCGCGGGACTTCTTGGTGTTCTTCCCGGCCTGGTGCAGACCGCGCTGCGCCGTCACCGTCGAGAGCCGTTCGTCGACCAGCCGTACGGTCCGGTGCTCGGCCAGCCGCTCCGCGAAGCCCCTGGCATCGGCGGTCGACGGGGTGTCGTCACCCGACATCGAGAGCGGCAGCCCCACGACGATCTCGAGCACGTCGTACTCGTCGGCCAGTTCGACGATCCGGCGCACGTCGGTCGCCTGGGCCCGGGGCACCGTCTCGACCGGGGTGGCCAGCAGGCCGTCGCGGTCGCAGACCGCGACGCCGATGCGGGCCTTGCCGACGTCGACGCCGAGCCGGCGGCCCGGACGCACCGACACGATCAGCCCGCCAGTCGTGCGGTCACGGCGCGCAGCGCCGCGGGCAGCGCCGCCGCATCGGTGCCACCGCCCTGGGCGAGGTCGGGCTTGCCGCCGCCACCGCCGCCGAGGACACCGGCTGCCTCCTTGGCGAGGGGACCCGCCTGCATGCCGGCCGACCGCGCCGCGTCGTTCGTCGCGACGATCACCACGGGCTTGCCGCTGATCACGGCACCGAGCACCACGACCGCGGCACCGTCCCCGAGCTGACCGCGCACGCCCGTCGCGAGGGCACGCAGGTCGTCCCCGGACTGCAGGCCGTCGACCGTCTCGGCGACCACGGTGACCGCGCCGACCGTCTCGGCCCGGCGTGCGATCGACGGCACCCGCTGCTGCAGGTTGGCGGACTCGAACTCGGCGATCCGCTTCTGGGCGGTGCGCAGGTCCTCCATCAGGCCCTGCACGCGGGTCGGCAGGTCCTCACGGGGAGCCTTCAGCGCACTCGAGAGCTGCGACACGATCGTCCGCTCGACGGCCAGGTCGCGGAAGCCCTCGAGTCCGACGAGGGCCTCGACGCGACGGTTGGTCGAGCCGACGCTCGACTCGCCGACCAGGTTGACGAGGCCGACCTGCGCGCTGGAGGCGACGTGGGTGCCACCGCAGAGCTCGCGCGACCACGGACCACCGATGTCGACCATGCGGACCTCGGCGCCGTACTTCTCGCCGAACAGCGCCTGCGCACCGAGCGCCTTGGCCTCGTCGAGCGGCAGCACGCGCGTCTGCACCGCGAGGTCCGAGCGGATCGCCGCGTTCACGACCTCCTCGATCTCCGAGCGGGTGGCACCGGAGACCGGCTGCGACCAGGAGAAGTCGAGGCGCATGTAGCCCGCCTTGTTGTACGAGCCGGCCTGCAGGGCCTCCGGTCCGAGCACGTCGCGCAGCGCCGCGTTGACCAGGTGCGTCGCCGAGTGCGCCTGGGTCGCGCCGCGGCGGTACTCGCCGTCGACGACCGTCGTGGCGGCGTCACCGACGCCGACCTCGCCGGAGCGGACCTGCACGGTGTGGCTCCAGAGCCCGGCGACCGGGCGCTGCACGTCGAGCACCTCGAGGTCGAAGCCGTTGCCGACGATCGACCCCTGGTCGGCGTCCTGACCGCCGGACTCGGCGTACAGGGACGTCTCACCGAGGATCACCTCGGCGATGTCTCCGGCGACAGCGCGGTCGACGCTGACGCCGCCCACGATGATGCCGAGCACGGCGGACTCGGCCTCGAGCGCGTCGTAGCCCAGGAAGACCGTCTCGCCCTTCGCGCGGAAGGCGCTGTAGACACTGAGGTCGGCGAGGGCGGTCTTCTTGCTCTTCGCGTCGGCCTTGGCGCGGGCACGCTGCTCCGACATCAGGGTCTCGAACGCCCCGCGGTCGACCCGGACGCCGGCCTCGTCCGCCATCTCCATCGTCAGGTCGATCGGGAAGCCGAACGTGTCGTGGAGGAGGAACGCGGTGTCGCCGCCGATCGAGGGGGCACCGTCCTGCTTCGCGCGCTCGACCGCGACGTCGAGGATCGTGGTGCCCTGCGCCAGCGTGCGGAGGAACGTCTCCTCCTCCGCGTAGGCGATCCGGGCGATCCGGTCGTAGTCACCGGCGACCTCCGGGTAGGCCTCGCGCATGGCGTCGCGCGACGCCGGGAAGAGCTGCGGGAAGGTCGCACCCTCGACGCCGAGCAGGCGCATGGCGCGCACCGTGCGGCGGAGCAGACGGCGGAGGATGTACCCGCGGCCCTCGTTCGACGGGGTGACGCCGTCCGCGATGAGCATGAGCGACGATCGGACGTGGTCGGCGATGACCCGCATCCGGACGTCGTCCTCGTGCACGGCGCCGTACTGACGGCCCGAGATCGCTGCGGCGCGGTCCAGCACCGGACGCACCTGGTCGATCTCGTACATGTTGTCGACGCCCTGCTTGATGAAGGCGACGCGCTCGAGCCCCATGCCCGTGTCGATGTTCTTGTTCGGCAGTTCGCCGGTGATCGTGAAGTCGTACTTCGACCGGACGTCGGCGATCTGGTACTGCATGAACACCAGGTTCCAGATCTCGACGTAGCGGTCGTCGTCGGTCGCCGGGCCTCCGTCGATGCCGTACTCCGGGCCGCGGTCGAAGAAGATCTCGGAGCACGGGCCGGCGGGTCCGGGCTGCCCGGTCGACCAGTAGTTGGTGTCCTTGCCGAGGCGCTGGATCCGGTCGTCCGGCAGCGACGAGTGCTGCTTCCAGAAGGCGATCGCCTCGTCGTCGTCCTCGTAGACCGTGACCCACAGGTCGTCGGCCGAGAACCCGAGGCCGCCGTCCGACTCCGGCGTCGTCAGGAACTGCCAGGCGTACTGGATCGCCTGCTCCTTGAAGTAGTCCCCGAAGGAGAAGTTGCCGTTCATCTGGAAGAACGTGCCGTGCCGAGGGGTCTTGCCGACCTCCTCGATGTCGTTGGTCCGGATGCACTTCTGCACGCTCGTCGCGCGCGGGTACGGTGCGGGGACCAACCCGGTCAGGTACGGGATGAACGGGACCATGCCGGCGACCGTGAAGAGCAGCGACGGGTCGTCCGAGACGAGCGACGCGGACGGGACGACGGTGTGTCCGCGGTCGCCGAAGAACTGGAGCCAACGGCGGCGGATCTCTGCGGTCTGCATGGTGCTTCCTGATTCAGGTCGGCGGAGGGTGCGTGGGAGCTGGGGCGCGGTGACGCTCAGGCGTCGGTGCGGAGTTCGGCCTCGCGGGAGCGGTACCCGTCGGCGACGGCGTCGGTGAACGCCTTCGTCTTGGCGTTCACGTCCGCGAAGAGGCGGGCGCCGCCGGGTGTGTTCGCGATCCGGTGCGCGGCGGCGAAGCCGATGACGACGCCGACGGCGACGAAGAACAGCTGCTTCACGGTGCCTCTCCCTCTCCCTCTCGCGCACGCGAGCGGTGCGTGCCCGAACGAGTGTAGTGGCGTGGGACGGCCGGGACGCCGAACGGCGGGCCGTCCTCCTGAGAGGACGACCCGCCGTTCGGGCGTGATCCGTGTATCAGCGAGCTGCGTAGTACTCGACGACGAGCTGCACTTCACAGGTCACGGGGACCTCGGCGCGCTTCGGGCGACGGACCAGGCGGGCCTGGAGCTTCTCGATCTCGACCTCGAGGTAGCCCGGGACCTTCGGCAGGACCTCGAGGTGACCACCGGCAGCGGCGACCTGGAGGGGCTCGAGGGACTCGGAGCGCTGCTTGACGTGGATCATCTGGCCCTCCTTCACGCGGAAGGAGGGACGGTCGACGAGCTTGCCGTCGACCAGGATGTGACGGTGCACGATCAGCTGGCGCGCCTGCGCGGTGGTGCGGGCGAAGCCGGCACGCAGCACGAGGGCGTCGAGGCGCTGCTCGAGGAGCTCGACCAGGTTCTCACCGGTCAGGCCCTTCGTCTTGCGGGCCTCTTCGAAGACGATGCGGAGCTGCTTCTCGCGGATGCCGTACTGGGCGCGCAGACGCTGCTTCTCACGGAGGCGGACGGCGTAGTCGCTGTCCGCACGACGGCGGGTACGGCCGTGCTCACCGGGGCCGTAGGGGCGCTTCTCGAGGTAGCGGGCCGCCTTCGGCGTCAGCGGGATGCCGAGCGCGCGCGAGAGGCGGGTCTTGCTGCGGGTGCGTGACTTGGTAGACACAGGGTCCTTTTCTCTGTCTGAACTGAATGACTCGCCGGACACGGCACGCACTCGTGCGCGCGGTCCCGGCGACGGGATCCAGAGGGATGAGCCTGTGGGATCGGACGGCTACAGTCCGAACCTCTGTCCCCGTCCCGCCGGAGCGGGACTCTGTCCTCGGCGCAGCCGCACGCGAGGACCAGGACGTAGGCCCGTCAACGATAGCAGCATCGAGAGGCCCGGAGAAGCACCGGGCGTCACTCGCCGCGGGTGATCTTCCGGAGTCGCTCGAGCCGGGGCCCGACCTCACGCTCGTACCCGTTGCCGGTCGGCGTGTAGTACTCCGTGCCCTCGAGGGCGTCGGGCAGGTACTGCTGCCGGGCGACCCCGTGCTCGGCGTCGTGCGAGTAGACGTAGCCCTTGCCGTGCCCGAGCCGCTTCGCGCCGGGGTAGTGCGCGTCGCGCAGGTGCGCCGGGACGACGCCCATCCGCCCGGCCTTGACGTCCGCCACCGCCGCGTTCACGCCGTTGTAGGACGCGTTCGACTTCGGGGCCGTCGCCAGGTAGACCACGGCCTCGGCCAGCGGGATGCGCCCCTCGGGCATCCCGATGAGCTGCACCGCCTGCGCGGCCGCGACGGCGATCGGCAGGGCCTGCGGGTCCGCCATGCCGATGTCCTCGGACGCCGAGATGATGATGCGCCGTGCGATGAACCGCGGATCCTCGCCGGCCTCGATCATCCGTGCGAGGTAGTGCAGCGCGGCGTCGACGTCGCTCCCCCGGACCGACTTGATGAATGCGCTGATGACGTCGTAGTGCTCGTCGCCCTGTCGGTCGTACCGCAGCAGGGCACGGTCCACCGCGGCGGCCACCGTGTCGGCGTCGACCAGCGGCACCCTCTCGACGTCGTCGAGGGCGACGTCGTCGCGCGGTTCGTCCTCGTCGTCGTCCGCATCGCCGGTGCGCGCCGCGATCGCGGAGGACGCGGCGGCCTCGAGCGCGGTGAGGGCCCGACGCGCGTCGCCGGATGACAGCCGGACGATCGCCGAACGAGCGTCGTCCCCGAGGACGACCGAGCCGCCCAGGCCCCTCGGGTCCTCGACCGCCCGGTCCACGAGCATGCCGAGGTCCTCGTCCGTGAGCGGCTTGAGGGTGAGCAACAGGGAACGGGAGAGCAGCGGGGAGATCACGGAGAACGAGGGGTTCTCGGTCGTCGCGGCGATGAGGATGACCCACCCGTTCTCGACACCGGGCAGCAGCGCGTCCTGCTGGGCCTTGCTGAAGCGGTGGATCTCGTCGAGGAACAGCACGGTGGTCGAGCCGTACAGGTCGCGGTGCGTGAGGGCCTTCTCCATGACCTCGCGCACGTCCTTCACGCCGGCCGTCACGGCCGAGAGCTCCACGAACTCGCGACCGGACTGCCGCGCGATCGCCTGTGCCAGGGTCGTCTTGCCGGTGCCGGGCGGACCCCAGAGGATCACCGACACCCCGCCGGGGTTCTCACGCGTCCCGGTGGCGAGCTGCACCAGCGGACTGCCCCGCCCGAGCAGGTGCTGCTGCCCCGCGACCTCGTCCAGGCTCGTCGGACGCATCCGCACCGCCAGCGGGACGGACCCCTGAGCCAACCCGGCGCGACCACCCGTCGTGGGCGCGCGCATGCCCGATCGATCCGCTGCCATGCTCCGATGGTAGGCCGGACCGCCGACGTGCTGCGTGCCTCCAGGCCGGGCGTCCCCCTCGGTCCGCTACGCTCGTCGGCACAGTCGACGAGAGGTCCGATCAGCACCGTGGCACCGAAGAACCAGGCGCGCGACAACCGCGAGGCGCGTGAGCGGCTCCGTCTGTACCAGGCCCGACAGGGCCTGCACGACCGGCAGCGACGCCGGAGGGTGCGGGACAACGTCGTCGGCGCGGGTGTGCTCGTGCTCGTGGCGGCGCTCGCCACCGGGTCGCAGCTCGCCTTCGCAGGATCGCGGGCCGGCGATGCACCGGACGCGAGCGCGAGTGCCACGTCCACCCCGACCCCGTCGGCGAGTGCGACGGCCGGCAACACCGGGAAGGTGCCGAGCAAGGGCATCGCGGACGGGGCGACCTGGACCGGCACGCTGACGCTGAACAAGGACGTCGAGCTCGGCATCGAGCTCGACGGCGCGGCCGCTCCGCAGGCGGCGAGCGTGGAGATCGACCTCATCCGGAAGCAGTTCTACGAGGGCACCACCTGCCACCGGTTGGCCGACAGCGCCGACTTCCGGTTCCTGCAGTGCGGCTCGGCGAACGGCGACGGCACGGGTGACGCCGGGTTCCAGTACGGCCCGCTCGAGAACGTCCCGAGCGACGGCCGCTACGCCGAGGGCACGCTGGCGATCGCGCGCGGCGCGTCGCCGTACTCGCAGTCCACGCAGTTCTTCATCGTCTACGGCGACACGACGCTCGACGGCTCGACGGGCGGCTACACCGTGGTCGGCAAGGTCACGAGCGGGCTCGGCGACCTGGAGCGCGAGATCACCTCGAAGGGCATCGCGTCGACGGGGTCCGACGGCACCGGCGAGCCGGAGGTCGCCACGACGATCACCGGCGCGACCATCCGGAAGGACGGCTGACCGGACCGGGTCGCCACGGACCCGGGTCCGCGGTCGTCCACAGCCCGCACGTCCCGCTGGCCCCCGCGCCCCTCCGGTGCAATAGGCTGACGACCTGACCGTGCCGACGGGGACGTCGGTGATGCACGACCACGATCGAGGCGAGACCTGTGGGACCTGACGAAGCAACGACCTGGGGCCGGGTCGACGAGAACGGGACGGTGTACGTCCGGTACGACGACAGCGAGAAGGCTGTCGGCGAGTACCCGGACGCCACCCCGGACGAGGCCCTCGCGTACTTCGCGCGCAAGTACGCCGACCTCGAGGGGCAGGTGAAGATCGCCGAGCAGCGCGTCCAGCGTGGCGCCTCGGCGAACGACGTCGCCCGGACCGTCGAGCACCTGCGCACGCAGGTCGCCGAGGCCAGGGTCGTCGGCGACCTGAAGTCGCTCGAGAACCGTGTCGCGAGCCTGTCGGAGCAGGTGGGGTCGCTCACCAAGGAGCAGCAGGCACAGGCGCAGCAGGCGCTCACGGACGCGCTCGCGTACCGCGCGTCCCTGGTCGAGGAGGCCGAGTCGCTCGCCGCCGTCGACCCGGCCCGCGCGCAGTGGAAGCAGATCACCGCGCAGCTCGACGACGTGTTCGCCCGCTGGCAGCAGCACCAGCACGACGGTCCGCGCCTGCCGAAGAACGACGCGAACGACCTCTGGAAGCGCTTCCGTGCCGCCCGCTCGACGGTCGACCAGCACCGCCGTGCCTTCTACTCGGAGCTCGACGCGCAGCACCGCGACGCGCGGAACCGCAAGCAGGAGCTCGTGCAGCAGGCCGAGGCGCTCGCGACCCGCGGGACGGACGGCATCCCGGCCTACCGCGAGCTGCTCGACGACTGGAAGCGGGCCGGGCGCGCCGGCAAGCGCCACGACGACGCACTCTGGGCACGGTTCAAGGCAGCCGGCGACGTGCTGTTCGAGCAGCGCCACGCCGAGGCCGCCGTCGAGAACGAGGAGTTCAGCGCGAACCTCGTCGCGAAGCAGGCCCTGCTGACCGAGGCCGAGCCGCTGCTGCAGCAGACCGACCGCGTCGCCGCACGCCGGACCCTGACGGACATCCAGCGCCGGTGGGACGAGATCGGCAAGGTCCCCCGCGGCGACGTCCGCCGGATCGAGGACCGCCTGCGCGCGGTCGAGGACCACGTCCGGAGCCTCGAGGACGAGCACTGGAAGGCCTCGGACCCGGAGCGCAAGGCGCGACAGTCCGGCCTCGCCAGTCAGCTCGAGGACGCCATCGGCAAGCTCCAGGCCGAGCTCGAGGCCGCACAGGCCTCCGGTGACGCCCGCAAGATCACGGCGGCGCAAGAGGCCCTCGACGCCCGCAAGATCTGGCTCGACGCCCTCGGGAGCTGATCAGCACCGCGCAGGACGCCCCGTGACCGTTGATCGGTCGCGGGGCGTCCTGCGTGGCAGCGTGCTGCGTGCTGCGTGCTGCGTGCTGCGTGGCCGAGTCTCGGGCTGAACGACGGTGCTCGTGCTCGGACGCGCGAGACGTGTCGCTCAGGCCGAGACTCGCCCTCGGTTGGCCGAGACTCGCCCCTGGCCGGCCGAGACTCGCGCGGGGCTGGCCGAGACTCGCGCAGGGCGGGCCCGGCCCGGCGTCAGACCGGCGCGGGCAGTCCGAGCAACAGCCGGATGTCGAGGTCGTCCTGCCGCATCTGGGCCGCGAGCTCGTCCATCGACGAGAACGCGACCATGCCGCGGACGAACGACACGAACAGCACCGAGATGGTGTCCCCGTACAGGTCGATGTCGACGTCGAGCAGGTGCGCCTCGATCTGCTTCGCCGGGACGCCCTGGAACGTCGGGTTGTTGCCGACGGACACCGCCGCCGGGTACACCGTGCCCTCGTGCAGCACGCGAGCCGCGTAGACGCCGTCGGCCGGGACGAAGCCCTCGCACGCAGGGTCGAGGTTCGCCGTCGGGTACCCCATGGCCCGACCACGCTGGTTCCCGTGCACCACCGTGCTCCGGACCGCGTGCTCGCGCCCGAGCAGACGGGCAGCCTCGGCCACACGTCCGTCACCGAGCAGCTCGCGGATCCAGGTGGACGAGACGCGTCGCTCGTCAGCGGGGCGCACGTCGTCGCGCAGGTCGACGTCGTCGATGAGCTCGACGCGGAAGCCGTGCTGCTCCCCCAGTCGACGCAGGAGCGCGACGTCGCCGGCACCGCGGGCGCCGAACCGGAAGTCGCTGCCGACGAACACGAGCTCGGCGTGCAGGGTGCCGACGAGGATCTCGGAGACGAACGCCTCGGGTGCCTGCGACTGCAGGTCCTGGTCGAAGCGCAGCAGGAGCATGGCGTCGACCCCGATGCCCTCGAGGAGCTCGCGGCGCTGCGGGGTGCTCGTCAGCGCCGGCGGTACCCGGTCGGGGTCGATGATGCTGAGCGGGTGGCGGTCGAAGGTGACCACGGTGGACACCAGCCCGCGCTCACGGGCGGCGCGTTCGAGGTGCGCGATCACCGCCCGGTGTCCGACGTGGACGCCGTCGAACTTGCCGATGGTGACCGCACTCGGTCCGAAGCCCTGCGCCACGTCGGCGACGTCGTCGTAGTACTGCACGCCGATCCCTACTCGCCGACCGTCGCCGACGCGGCAGCGGGTCCGGCGACGGCGGTGCGGTGGTGCTTGCGGAGCCACCAGAGCCCCGCGATCGGGAGCACGAGCGGTGCGAAGAGGTAGCCGAGGCCGTAGTACGACCACACGGTGTCGTCCGGGAAGAGCTGACGGTCGAGGAGCGACAGGGTGCCGACGACCAGCACGCCGGCCATCTCGAACCCGATGGTCACGCAGGCGACGCGGTACCAGGCACGGCCGGGGGCGATGAGCGCGATCATCGCCACGATGTAGACGACGGCGGCGACGGCGCTCAGCGTGTAGGCGAACGGTGCGAAGGAGAACTTCTCGATGATCTGGACGACGCTGCGCCCGGTCGCCGCGAGGGCGAGGATGCCGTACACGGCGATGAGGACGCGGCCGATGCCGGTCGCGAGGGAGGATCTGTTCGCCACGGTGACGAGTCTACCGACGACGGGTGACGCGCGCGGACGAGCGGGCACCGGCGACGACGGCGGGCTCAGTTCAGCGCGAACCAGATCTGGTACATGCGGTAGACCATCACCGCGACGGTGAACGCCCCGGCGCCGAGCACGACCGTGCTCCACTTCGTCCGGTCGATCAGGGCCCACAGGATCGCTGCCGGCGGCACGAGCAGCACCGACACGGCGTAGACCCCGAACTCGAGCGCGTTGCCCTGCGGCGGACTGCCGACGGCGGGGAGGACGAGCGAGACCACGCCCTGCGCCAGGAGCAGCAGCTCGATGAGGGCGAGGGAGCCGACGGTGTAGTCGTTGGGCTTCCAGCCGAGGAACCCGACGACCACGGCGAACAGCCCGGCGACCACGGCCACCGCCAGCTGCACCCACATGAACCACTCGATCACGCGCGCGCTCCGTCCGTCGTCGTCCCGACGGTCGCCGGGGCCGGGAAGTTGGTGATGACCCGCAACCGACCGCGCCGCACCGAGACGAGGCCGACCAGCCGGTCGTCGTCCTGCGCGACCGCAGCGACCGGCCCGTCGTGGTCGGGGTGCTCGACCGCGACCCGCTTGCCGTCCGTGAGGTCCTTCGCCGCGACCGCGTCGAGCGTGACGACGTCGAACAGTCGACGCGCGACGTCCGCCGGGCGTGCCAGGGCCGCCGCGACGTCGACCGATTCGTCCTCGAGGTCCACCGCGTCCGCGACGGCGAAGGGGCCGACGGCGGTGCGGCGGAGCGCCGTGAGGTGGGCGCCGGTGCCGAGGACCGCCCCGACGTCACGCGCGAGCGCCCGGACGTAGGTGCCCGAGGAGCATTCGACCACGACGTCGAGGTCCACGACGGGGACCGCTGCACCGTCGACGGTGACGGTGTGGTCGTCGCGGCCGGTGACCTCGAAGCGGGACACCGTGACGGTGCGGGAGCGCAGCACGACCTCCTCGCCCTTCCGGGCGAGGTCGTAGGCCCGTCGCCCGTCGACCTTGATCGCACTGACCGTCGAGGGCACCTGGTCGATCACCCCGCGCTGCGCGGCGACCGCACGCTCGATGGCGTCGTCGGACACGTCGGCGTCCGCGACCCCGACGGCTGACGTCGGCGTGCCGTCCGCGTCGTCCGAGTCCGTCCCGACGCCCAGTCGGATCGTCGCCGTGTAGGTCTTCCCGAGTCCGACCAGGTGCGTGAGGAGCCGGGTGGACGGTCCGGCGCCGAGCAGCAGCAGACCGGTCGCCATCGGGTCGAGGGTGCCCGCGTGGCCGATCTTCTTCAGGCCGAGGCGCCGACGTGCGATCGACACCACCCGGTGACTGGAGATGCCCTGCGGCTTGTCGACGAGGAGGATGCCGTCAGGCGGGGTAGCGAGCACCGGACGAGGGTACCAGCGACGTGCGTCAGCCCGACCGGCCCGGTGTGGTCAGCAGGCGTCGTTCCACTCGCGACGGGGGTGGTCCGGGTCCGTCACGTCGAGCACGGCCGAGGCGGCGATCTTGACGTCCGCGCGACGCTCGAGGCGGCCGTCCTCCTGCTCCACCCACAGCGACCAGCGCCAGAGCCCCCGCGGACCCGGTGCGAGCAGTCCCTGCCCGTGCACGACGAGCACGCCCTCCCCCGCCCCGGTCGTGCGGAACGGCGTCACGACGTCGGCGCGGAGGACGTCGAGGTCGGCGGACGGCGCAGCGGCAGCCATCGCGGACACCCCCTGCTGCTGGAAGGCCCCGACGAGCGCCGCGGCGACCCGTTCGAGGTCGGTGCCGTCCTGCCCGTCGATGCCGACGACGGTCCGGTTCGTCCCGACCTGCGCGATCACCTCGCTCGCGATCGCGGCCATCGTGTCGGTCTCCTGCGGTGCCCAGCGTGCCATGCACCCACCGTAGGCTGTCGTGGTGAACGCGAGCGGAGCCTCCCGACCGGCTGTGGAGAACCCGACGGACCGGAGCCGTCCCGACATGGCGTCCCCGCTGGTGGCCTGGTTCCGCACCGAGGCCCGCGACCTGCCGTGGCGGCGGCCGGGGTTCCCCGCCTGGGGCACGCTGGTCAGCGAGATCATGCTGCAGCAGACGCAGGTCGCGCGGGTCGTCCCCCGTCTGGAGGCGTGGCTCACCCGGTGGCCGACGCCTGCGGACCTCGCGGCGTCACCCCCCGGCGACGCGGTCCGCGCGTGGGACCGGCTCGGCTACCCGAGACGGGCGCTCGCACTGCACGCGGCGGCGACCGTGATCGCCGAGCAGCACGACAACGTGGTCCCGCGCGACGTCGACGCGCTCCTCGCCCTGCCCGGCATCGGTGACTACACCGCCCGCGCCGTGGCGGTGTTCGCGTACGGCGACCGGCACCCCGTGGTCGACGTGAACGTCCGCCGTGTGCTCGCGCGTGCGGTCCTCGGCGAGGGCGAGCCCGGACCGGCGAACGCGAAGCGGGACCTGCCGCTCATGGACTCGGTGCTCCCCGAGGACCGCGACACCGCAGCGGCCACGAACGCCGCGGTGATGGAGCTCGGCGCGCTCGTCTGCACCGCCCGTTCCCCCGCGTGCGACGCGTGCCCGATCGCCGACCGGTGTGCCTGGCGGGCTGCCGGGTACCCGGAGCACGACGGGCCACGGGCGCCGAAGCAGGCGCGCTTCGCCGGCAGCGACCGCCAGGTGCGCGGTCTGGTGATGGCCGAGCTGCGGGCCAGCGACGTGCCCGTCACGCGCGACGAGGTCGACCTGGTGTGGCCGGACGCCGAGCAGCGAGCCCGGGCGCTCGCGTCCCTGCTGCGCGACGGACTCGTGACCGGCGACGACGCGTCCGGGTACCGACTGCCCGACGCTTGACGGCCGTCGGGCCCGCCGTCTGACGCCCCCGCCTGCCCCGTGGCCGATCGGCCGCCCGTCGCACGACGACGGCCGCCGGACGGGGTGTCCGGCGGCCGTCGTGGTGCTGCGGCAGGTCAGGCGCGCTCGTCGCGCTCCTCGTCCTCGTCCTCGTCCTCGTCGTGCTTGTACGGGTCGGCATCACCGGCGTACTGTGCGCCGGCCGACGCGGCGCGCACCTGCGCGTCCCGCTGCTGCGCCTGGACGAGCAGGTCCTCCATGTGCGCCGACGTCTCGGGCAGGGCGTCCGCGATGAACTCCAGCGACGGGGTGAGCCGCGCCGTGATGTTCTTGCCGACCTCGCTGCGGAGCATCCCGGTCGCGGCCTTGAGCGCGGCGGCCGAGTCGGCACGCTCCTCGTCGGTGCCGTAGACCGTGTAGAACACCGACGCGTGCTGCAGGTCGCCCGTCACGCGGACGTCGGTGATCGTGACGAATCCGAGGCGCGGGTCGCGCAGCCCCCTGTCGAGCCGCCGTGCGACGACTTCCTTGATGCGGTCCGCCATCTTGCGAGCGCGCTGCGGATCGGCCATGGGTGCCTCCTGGGGCAGGGAATCTACTGGTGGAACGGGACGGACCCCGCCCCTCCCGAGGGAGGAGCGGGGTCCAGGATAGCCAGGCGTCAGTCGCGCGGCTTCTCGACGAGCTCGGTGGTCTCGATCTCGTCGCCGATCTGGATGTCGTTGTACTTGCCCAGACCGATACCGGCCTCGAAGTCCGTGCGGACCTCGGTGACGTCGTCCTTGAAGCGACGCAGCGACTCGATGGCCAGGCCGTCGGCGAGCACCACACCGTCACGGATGACGCGCGCCTTGGCGTTGCGCGTGATCGTGCCGGAGCGGACGATGACACCGGCGATGTTGCCGAACTTCGAGGAGCGGAACACCTCGCGGATCTCGGCGACACCCGACTGGACCTCTTCGTACTCGGGCTTGAGCATGCCCTTGAGGGACTGCTCGATGTCCTCGAGTGCGTTGTAGATGACCGAGTAGAAGCGCACGTCGATGCCTTCGCGCGCCGCACGCTCGCGGGCCTTGACGTCCGGGCGGACGTTGAAGCCGACGACGATCGCGTTGTCGATCGTGGCCAGGTCGATGTCCGACTCCGTGATCGCACCCACACCGCGGTGCAGGATGCGGAGCTGGACGCTGTCGTCGACCTCGATGTCCAGGAGCGACTGCTCGAGTGCCTCGACGGCACCGGAGACGTCACCCTTGATGATGAGGTTGAGCGAGTCGACCTTGCCCTCCTCGAGCGCACGGGTGAAGTCCTCGAGCGAGATGCGCTTGCGGGCCTTGGCCAGCTGGGCGTTGCGCTCGGCCGCTTCACGCTTCTCGGCGATCTGGCGGGCCGTGCGGTCCTCCTCCGTGACCAGGAAGGTGTCACCGGCGCGCGGCACCGACGACAGACCCTGCACCTGGACCGGACGGCTCGGCGTCGCGGCCTTGACCGCCACACCGTTCTCGTCCGTCATGGCACGGACGCGACCGTAGGCCGTGCCCGCCACGATGGCGTCGCCGACGTGCAGCGTGCCGGACTGGATGAGCACCGTCGCGACGGAACCGCGACCCTTGTCGAGGCGGGCCTCGATCGCGACACCGCGGGCGTCCTTGTCGGGGTTCGCACGCAGGTCGAGACCGGCGTCCGCCGTGAGCAGCACCGCGTCGAGCAGGTCCTGGATGCCGACGTTGTTGCGCGCCGACACGTCGACGAACATGACGTCGCCGCCGTACTCCTCGGCCACCAGGTTGTACTCGGTGAGCTGCTGCCGGACCTTCGCCGGGTTCGCGCCCTCCTTGTCGATCTTGTTCACCGCGACCACGATCGGCACGTTGGCCGACTGCGCGTGGTTCAGCGCCTCGATCGTCTGGGGCATGATGCCGTCGTCCGCCGCGACCACGAGGATCGCGATGTCCGTCACCTGCGCACCACGGGCACGCATGGCGGTGAAGGCCTCGTGACCCGGGGTGTCGATGAACGTGATCGGACGCTCGATGCCCTCGTGCTCGGTGACGATCTGGTACGCACCGATGTGCTGCGTGATGCCGCCGGCCTCGCCCTCGACCACCTTCGAGTTGCGGATGGCGTCGAGGAGTCGGGTCTTGCCGTGGTCGACGTGACCCATGACGGTGACGACCGGGGGACGCTGCTGCAGGACGGAGTCGTCCTCGTCGGCGTACTCGGCGTCGATGTCGATGTCGAAGCCCTCGAGGAGCTCGCGGTCCTCGTCCTCCGGCGACACGATCTGGATCTTGTAGCCGAGCTCCTCGCCGAGGACCTCGAACGTGGCCTCGTCCAGCGACTCGGTCGCCGTGGCCATCTCACCGAGGTGGAACAGCACGGTCACCAGGTTGCCGGGCATGGCGTCGATCTTGTCCGCGAAGTCCGAGATGCTCGCACCGCGACGGAGTCGCACGACCGTGTTGCCGTCGCCACGAGGGACCTGCACACCGCCGAGCGACGGCGCCTGCCGCATCTCGTACTCGGCGCGCTTCGTCCGCTTCGACTTGCGGGCACGGCTCTTGCCGCCACCGCGACCGAACGCACCGGCGGTACCACCACCGGGGCCACGACCGCGGCCACCGCCACCGGCGGGACGCGGACCGCTGAACGCCGGACGCGGGAAGCCGCCACCGGCACCACCGGCACCACCCGGACGACCACCGGGGCCGCCACGACCGCCGCCCTGGCCCGGGCGCTGCCCGAAGCCGGGGGCACGGTTCGCCTGACCGGGGCCACCCGGTCGCGGTGCGCCCGGACGGGGCACGCCGGGACGCGGCGGGGCCGGACGCGGGATGCCGTTGCCGCCACCGGCACCGCCGGCGGGACGCTGACCCATGCCCTGGTTGGACGAGTACGGGTTGTTGCCGGGACGCGGCGGGCGCGAGCCCATGCCCTGGCTGGACGCGTAGGGGTTGTTGCCCGGGCGTGCGCCGGGCTTCGGACCGCCGGGCTTGGGGCCGGCTGCGGAGCCGGGCTTCGGCGCGCCGCCCGGCTTGACGGCGTCGCTCTTCGGAGCGCTCGCGTCGTCGCCGGACTGCTCACCCGACGCTGCCTGCTCGGCAGCGGCGGCCTTCTCGGCAGCCGCGGCCTTCTGTGCAGCCTCGGCCTCGGCCTGGCGCTGCGCGACCGACTTCGGCGCGGCGGGCGTCGGGGTCTCGGCGACGGGCGCCTCGACCTCGGGCTCGGCCTTCGGCGCGGGAGCCGGACGCGCCGGACCCGGACGGGGACCGCCGGGCTTCGGGGCGCCGGACCGCGGGGCAGCGGCCTTCGCGGGAGCGCTCGGGCTCGCCGAGGCCGCGGGCTTCGACGCCGTCGAGGCGCCGTCCGCCTGCAGCGCAGCACGGAGCTTGCGCGCGACGGGGGGTTCCACACTGGAGCTCGGGCCCTTGACGAACTCGCCGAGTTCCTTGAGCTTCTCCATTGCGGTCTTGCTGTCGACACCGAGTTCGGATGCGATCTCGTGTACGCGTGGTTTTGCCACTGTTCTCCTTCACGGGTCCCACCCCGCGAAGGGGGCAGGACTCACTGGATGACGGGTCTCACTTCGAGCCGCTCATCAGTTGTCCATAAGCCGTTCAGCCTGTTCTGTCGTGTCCCGGTGACGCGCCTGCTCTTCGGCGCTGAGCGCCTCGAGGTAGTCACGTACCGCTGACGTGTCCGGTTCACGGTCGAGCCGGAGCGCGCGGCGGTAGGCCCTGCGCTTGACGGCCTGATCGTGTGCTTCGACGGTCGGGGTGAGCCAGGCTCCCCGCCCCGGCATGACTGCCTTCGGGTCCGCCACGACGCGACCGTCGCTCAGGGCGACGACACGGAGGAGGGAGGACCGGGGAGCACGACGACGACTGCCGATGCATGTTCTGACGGGAACCACCATACTCCTTGCCTCCGACCACCGCGATCCGGCGCGCCCGGACGGGCCACGCCACCAGCGAAACGGTGCCGGGCGACGAGCGTCGCCCGACACGGTCGTGTCCTACTCGTCGCCGTCCAGTATGGAGTCCGGCTGGATGTCGATGCGCGCACCGGTCAGCTTCGCGGCGAGACGGGCGTTCTGCCCTTCCTTCCCGATCGCGAGCGACAGCTGGTAGTCCGGCACCAGGGCACGGACCGCCTTCGTCGACGCGTCGAGCACGAACGCGCTCGTGACCTTCGCGGGCGACAGTGCACTCGCGACGAACGAGGCAAGGTCGGACGAGTAGTCGACGATGTCGATCTTCTCCGCACCGAGCTCGGTCGTCACGGCGCGGACGCGCGCACCGAGCTCGCCGATGCAGGCGCCCTTCGCGTTGACGCCCGGCTCGTTCGCCTTCACCGCGAGCTTGGTGCGGTGCCCGGACTCACGCGCGATCGACGTGATCTCGACCACGCCCGACGCGATCTCGGGGACCTCGAGCGCGAAGAGCTTCCGGACCAGGCCCGGGTGGGTGCGCGAGACCGTGATCTGCGGGCCCTTGGCACCGCGCCCGACGCTCGTGACGTAGACGCGGATGCGGTTGCCGTGCTTGTACTCCTCGCCCGGCACCTGCTCCTCGGGCGGCAGGATCGCCTCGACCGTGCCGAGGTCGACGTGCACCATCTTCGGGTTCGGACCCTGCTGGATCACGCCCGCGACGATGTCGCCCTCCTTGCCACGGAACTGGCCGAGGATCTTGTCGTCGCCGATGTCGCGAAGACGCTGGTTGATGACCTGCTTCGCGGCGAAGGCGGCGATGCGGCCGAAGTCGCTCGGCTGGTCGACGGCCTCGCCGACGACGGTGCCGTCCTCGTCGCGCTCCGGCAAGTAGACGGAGACCTCGCCGGACTTGCGGTCGAGCTCGACACGGGTCTGGGCGTCGACGGGCTCGTCGTTCTCCGCGCGGTGCTTCTGGTACGCCGTCAGGATGGCGGATTCGATGATGCGGACGAGTTCGTCGAACGGGATCTCCCGCTCGCGCTCCATGAGTCGCAGGACTGCGAGGTCGATCTTCACCGAGGTGCCTCCGTGTTCAGCTGAGTCGCTCCTGCGGGTGGAACTGCGCAGAAGTCGGCTACAAGCGTACCCCAGAACCACGAGACGGACCGGAGGCGCGGTGCCGGTCGACACCGCGCCTCCGGTCCGTGGAGGGGTTGCGATCAGATCGCGCGGAGCGCCTCGAGCAGCTCGGCCACCGGGACGTCCCGACGCTCGCCCGAGCGGCGGTCCCAGAGCTCGACCACACCGTCGGCGGCGTTCCGCCCGGCGACGACGACGACCGGGACACCGAGCAGCTCGGCGTCGCGGAGCTTCACGCCCGGGGAGACCTTCGGACGGTCGTCGTACACGACGTCGTACCGCTCGCCCTCGAGGCTGTCGATGAGCGACGCAGCGAGGTCGTACGCGACCTGGTCCTTGCCCGTCGCCACGACGTGGACGTCGAACGGCGCGACCTCCTTCGGCCAGGCCAGGCCCTTCTCGTCGTTGTGCGCCTCGGCCAGGATCGCCATGATGCGCGTCACGCCGATGCCGTACGACCCCATGGTGACCGTCGCGAGCTTGCCGTTCTCGTCCTGCACCTTGAGGTCGAGCGCCTCGGCGTACTTGCGGCCGAGCTGGAAGACGTGACCGATCTCCATGCCGCGGGCGGTCTCGAGCGGGCCGGAGCCGTCCGGAGCGGGGTCGCCCGCACGGACGTCGGACACCTCGGCGACGCCGTCCGCGGAGAAGTCGCGACCCATCACGAGGCCGGAGACGTGGACGCCGCGCTCGTTCGCGCCGGTGATCCAGCTCGTCCCCTCGACCACGCGCGGGTCGACGAGGTAGCGGATGCCCGACGGGCTCGCGGAGCCGAGCACCTGCGGGCCGATGTAGCCCTTCACGAAGACGCCCGGGTGCTTCCGGAAGTCGTCGTCGCCGGCGGCCTCGACCTCGGCCGGTGCGAAGGCGACCTCGGCGCGCTTCAGGTCGACCTCGCGGTCACCGGGCAGTCCGACCACGACGACCTCGCGGGTGCCGTCGAGGTGGGTCAGCGCCAGCACGACGTTCTTCAGCGTGTCAGCAGCGGTCCACGGTGCGCCGTCACGCGGGGCGACCTCGTTCGCGTGGGCGACGAGCGTGTCGATCGTCGGCGTGTCGGCAGCGGGCAGGAGCACGGGCTCGGGCTGCCCCGCGATCGGCAGGGCGTCGGGGACGGGCGTGTTGTACGCCTCGACGTTCGCCGCGTAGCCGCCGGCGCTGCGGACGAAGGTGTCCTCGCCGACGCCGATCGGGTGCAGGAACTCCTCGGACTTCGAGCCGCCCATCGCGCCGGCATCGGCCGCGACGATGACGTACTCGAGGCCCAGGCGGGCGAAGATCCTCTCGTAGGCGTCGCGCATCACCTGGTAGCTGCGGTCGAGCCCCTCGTCGGTGAGGTCGAACGAGTACGCGTCCTTCATCGTGAACTCGCGGCCGCGCAGCAGACCGGCGCGCGGGCGGGCCTCGTCGCGGTACTTGTCCTGGATCTGGAACAGCGTGACGGGCAGGTCCTTGTACGAGCCGTACAGGTCCTTCACGAGGAGCGCGAACATCTCCTCGTGCGTCGGTGCGAGCAGGTAGTCGGAGCCCTTGCGGTCCTGCAGGCGGAACATGCCGTCGCCGTACTCGGTCCAGCGGTCCGTCGCCTCGTAGGGCTCGCGGGGCAGCAGCGCCGGCAGCAGGACCTCCTGCGCACCGGCGGCCACCATCTCCTCGCGGATGATGTCCTCGATCTTGCGCCGCACCCGCAGGCCGAGCGGGAGCCACGCGAAGATGCCCGGGGACTGACGACGGACGTACCCGGCGCGGACGAGCAGCTTGTGGCTCGTCACCTCGGCGTCGGAGGGGTCGTCGCGGAGCGTGCGGAGGAAGAGATGGGAGAGCCGTGTGACCACGGACGCAAGCCTAGCGGCGCGCGTCCGACGACGGCGGCTCAGGTCGTCGTGACGACCTGCGGGGTCCCGGTGGCGGCGTCCGGACCCATCTCGTCGGCGATGCGGTTCGCCTCCGCGATCAGCGTCTGCACGATCTCCCGCTCCGGGACGGTCCTGACGACCTGCCCCTTCACGAAGATCTGTCCCTTGCCGTTGCCGGAGGCCACGCCGAGGTCCGCCTCGCGCGCCTCGCCCGGGCCGTTCACGACGCAGCCCATCACGGCGACGCGCAGGGGCACGGTCATGCCCTCGAGGCCCTTCGTCACGTCGTTGGCCAGCTGGTAGACGTCGACCTGTGCACGGCCGCAGCTCGGGCAGGAGACGATCTCGAGCTTGCGCTCACGCAGGTTGAGCGACTGCAGGATCTGCAGGCCGACCTTGACCTCCTGTGCAGGGGGCGCGGACAGCGAGACGCGGATGGTGTCGCCGATGCCCTCGGCGAGCAGGATGCCGAACGCGGTGGCGCTCTTGATCGTGCCCTGGAACTCCGGCCCGGCCTCGGTGACACCGAGGTGCAGCGGCCAGTCCCCCGCGGCGGCGAGCTGACGGTACGCCTTCACCATGACGATCGGGTCGTTGTGCTTGACCGAGATCTTGAAGTCGTGGAAGTCGTGCTCCTCGAAGAGCGATGCCTCCCACACGGCGGACTCGACGAGCGCCTCGGGCGTGGCCTTGCCGTACTTCTGCAGCAGGCTCGGTTCGAGCGACCCGGCGTTGACACCGATGCGCAGCGACACCCCGGCGTCCTTCGCGGCCCGGGCGATCGCACCGACCTGGTCGTCGAACTTCCGGATGTTGCCCGGGTTCACGCGGACGGCGGCGCACCCGGCGTCGATGGCCTGGAAGACGTACTTCGGCTGGAAGTGGATGTCGGCGATGACCGGGATCTGCGACTTCTTGGCGATGATCGGCAGTGCGTCGGCGTCGTCCTGGCTCGGGACGGCGACGCGGACGATGTCGCAGCCGGACGCCGTGAGCTCGGCGATCTGCTGCAGCGTCGCGTTGATGTTCGTCGTCGGCGTCGTCGTCATCGACTGCACGGAGACCGGGGCGTCACCGCCCACGAGGACCTTCCCCACCCGGATCTGCCGCGACTTCCGACGCGGGCTCAGGGTTTCGGGGACTTTCGGCAGACCGAGGTTCACTGCTGGCACGGGTGTGACTCTACGCGCTCCCGGTGACGTCACACCTGGTCGGTGACCAGGTCCGCCCCGCGGTCCACGACCGTGATGAGCGGCCCGTACAGCCGCATGAGCGCGAGGGCACGCTCGTGGTCCTCGTCGCTCGCGCCGGCGCACGCGTCGGCGACGACCGTGACGGTCGCTCCCGCGTCCGCCGCAGCCAGCGCGGTGGACACGACGCAGCAGTCGGTGGACACCCCGGTGAGCACGAGGTGCGGGTGCTCGCCGACGACGGCCCGGAGGCCCGCTCCCCACTTGCCGAACGTCGGCTCGGTGACGACGGGGTCGCCGTGGGCCGTCGCCGCAGCCGAGAAGGGGGCGGTCAGGTCGTACAGGGGGTCGGTGTCGGGCACGAGCGCGAACGACCACTCGCGGTAGTAGGGCACCCACGCGCCCTGCGGGCGCTCGGGCGCGACGAACCGGGTGAACACGGTGCGCCCGGCGAACCGCGGGAGCAGCCGTCGCGTCCCGGCAGCGGCGTCGTCGTACCGCGGTGTCGCCCACGGGCTGTCGCCGGCGAAGACCTCCTGCAGGTCGATCGCGACGAGCCAGGCGTCGGTCGGGACCGTGACGCTCATGCGTCGTGCTCCTGGCGGCGGATCGTCCCCCGCGCCGTGAGCAGCGTGCCGGCGAAGCCGACGACCAGGGCGACGAGGACCCCGAGGTTCGCGTACGCCCAGGCGCCCTCGCGGCCGCCGAGGCCGAACGGTCCCAGCAGGTACCCCTGCCAGTTGAGCCACGCGGGCACACCGTACGTGTTCGTGACGAGTCCCCAGCCGAGCACCGTCCCGAGCACGACGAGGGCGATCGCGGCCCAGCGCACGTCCCCGTAGCGACCGCGCACGTCGTCGAGCTCGCCGTCGGCGTAGGCCCGACGCCGCAACACCACGTCGGCGACGAACACCCCGGCCCACGCGGCGATCGGGACGCCGAGCGTGACGAGGAACGCCTGGAACGGCGAGATGAAGTCCTTCGCGAAGAAGACGACGTACACGGCACCGGCGACCATGAACACGCCGTCGACGCCCGCCGCGACCGGCCGCGGGATCCGCACACCGGCGCTGAGCAGCGCCAGGCCCGACGAGTAGATGTCGAGCACGGCACCGCCGACGAGTCCGAGGATCGCCACGAGGGCGAACGGCACGAGGAACCAGACCGGCAGGATCGTCGTCAGCGCGCCGATCGGGTCCGCGCCGATCGCGGCGTTCAGGTCCTCCGACGAGCCGGCGAGCAGGACGCCGACGACGACGAGGACCGCGGGTGCCAGGGCGCCGCCGAACGTCGTCCACCAGACCACGCCGCCCGTCGAGGACGTCCGCGGGAGGTACCGCGAGTAGTCCGCCGCCGCGTTGACCCAGCCGAGGCCGAAGCCCGTCATCACGAGCACCAGCGCGCCGATGACGTTCTGCGCGCTGCCCGCCGGCAGGGCGCCGAGGGTGCCGAGGTCGATCGAGGGCACCGCGAGGACGACGTACACGACGGTGAGCACGGCGGTCACGACGGTGATGACGGTCTGCAGGCGCATGATCACGTCGAAGCCCGCGATCCCGGCCCCGACCACCAGGGCCGCCACGACGACGAGGGCGACGAGCTTCGTCACCACACCGTCGTCCCAGCCGAGCTCGCGGAACACCGTCGAGGTGGCGAGCACCGCGAGCGACGCCAGTGCGGTCTCCCACCCGACCGTCAGGACCCAGCTGAGGAACGACGGCAGCCGGTTCCCGCGCACGCCGAAGGCCGCGCGGCTCAGCACCATCGTCGGAGCCGACCCCCGCTTGCCCGCGATCGCCACGATGCCGCACAGCAGGAACGAGAAGGCCACCCCGACGACGGACACGATCGTGGCCTGCGCCAGGGAGATGCCGAAGCCGAGGACGAACGAACCGTAGCTCAGCCCGAGCACCGACACGTTGGCGGCGAACCACGGCCAGAACAGCCCGCGCGGGCGCCCCTTCCGGTCGGACTCGGCGATGACGTCGATGCCCTGGCGCTCGACGGCGCGGACCTCTGGCGCGGTGCTCATGCGCCGAGCGTAGTGGGCAGCGCGACCCGCGTGCGCGAGTGGCCGCGCTACCCGAACAGGTTCACGGGACGGACGATGTCGGCGTAGATGAGCAGCGCGCTCATCCCGGCCAGCAGCACCACGACGACCATCGTCAGCGGCATCGACTTCGCCAGGTCGATCGCGCCCGGGTCCGGCTTGCCGACGAGCAGGTACGCACGGCGCTTCACGGCCTCCCACAGCGCACCGGCGATGTGCCCGCCGTCGAGCGGCAGGAGCGGCACCATGTTCAGCACGAACAGGCCGATGTTGAGCGAGGCGAGCAGCCCGAGGATCGTGTACGCCTTGTCGACCACCGGCACGCCGCTCATCGACGAGACCTCGCCGATCGCCCGACCGACGCCGACGACCGACACCGGGCTGTCCTGCGACCGCTCCTGCGCGCCGAAGGCCGCGTTCCAGACGGCGACCAGACGCTGCGGGAGGTCGATGATGAGGTGCGCCGACGCGGCGATCTGCGCCCCGGTCGCGGGCAGCACCGCCGCCGGCGACTGCCGGACCAGCGACTGCCCGATGCTGACACCGACCACGCCCACGCGCTGGGTCTTCGTCGAGCCGTCCGCGTTCTTCGCGACCGTGCCCTGCTCGGTGACGACGTCGCGGGTCGCGAGCTGCGGCGTGACCTCGAGCGTCCGCCGCTGGCCGTCACGCTCCACGACGACGCTGACGCTCTCCCCTGCCGACCGCTGGAACACACGGGACACCTCGGCGATCGTCGGGTCCTGCTGCCCGTCCACCGCGAGCACGACGTCGCCGTCGCGGATGCCCGCCTGCTTCGCGGGCGATTCGGCATCCCCGGCGGTGCAGGTCGTCGCGCTGCTCGTCGGCAGCACGCAGTCGACGCTCGACGTGAAGGTGGTGGTCGGCGCGCCGAACCCGCACAGCAGCACGCCGAACAGCACGATGCCGATCACCAGGTTCATGGCGGGCCCCGCGACCATGACGATGATCCGCTTCCACGGCGTCAGCCGGTAGAACGCGCGGGAGTCGTCGCCGCCGGAGTCGGCGATCTGCTCCGCGCTGGCCTGGCGGGCGTCCTGCACGAACGCGCCGTACATGCCGGTGTTCGTGATCGCGTTCGGCCGGCCCGATGCACGCGGCTTGAGCATGCCGACCATGGAGATGTACCCGCCGAGCAGGATCGGTCGGATGCCGTACTCGGTCTCCCCCCGTCGGAAGGACCAGATCGCCTTGCCGAAGCCGAGGGAGTACTGCGTGACCTTCACCCCGAAGAGCTTCGCGAACGACAGGTGTCCGAGTTCGTGGAGTCCGATCGAGACCAGCAGGCCGACGATGAAGACGACCACGCCGAGGACGAAGAGGAGCACGGATTCGACGGTCACCGTCAGAGGGTACGGGACCCTTCCCATGACGGAGCCGAACGCGCCCTGAGAGGTCTGCCGTGCCTCCCGGCCGGCCTGGAGGCACGGATCACCGTGGGCGCACCCGTCGCGCGACCGCGCGGCGGGCTCGCGACGCCCGGGTGCGTCAGCGGGCCAGCAGGCGGTCCGCCGTCACGCGCGCCCAGCGCTCCGCCGCCAGGACGCCGTCGAGGGAGGACTCCCCCGCGGTGTGCTCGTCGACGACGCGACGGACGGTGTCGACGATGTCGAGGAAGCCGATCGCACCCGCGTGGAACGCGGCGACCGCCTGCTCGTTCGCCGCGTTGAAGACCGCCGGGAAGGTCCCACCCAGCACGCCCACGTGCTTGGCCAGGTCGACGGCGCCGAACGCCTCGGCGTCGAGCGGTTCGAACGTCCAGGTGCTCGCGGTCGTCCAGTCCAGCGGGACCCCGACGCCGGGCACCCGGTCCGGCCAGGCGAGGCCGAGCGCGATGGGCAGCCGCATGTCCGGCGGTGAGGCCTGGGCGATCGTCGACCCGTCGACGAACTCGACCATCGAGTGCACGATCGACTGGGCGTGCACGGTGACGTCGATGCGGTCGTAGGGCACGCCGAACAGCAGGTGCGCCTCGATGACCTCGAGCCCCTTGTTCACCAGCGTGGCGGAGTTCGTCGTCACCACCAGGCCCATGTCCCACGTCGGATGCGCGAGGGCCTCGGCCGGGGTGACGTCGCGCAGGCTCTCCCGTGAGCGTCCGCGGAACGGTCCGCCGCTGGCCGTGAGCACCAGGCGGCGGACCTCCGCGTCGGAACCGGAGCGCAGCGCCTGCGCGATCGCGGAGTGCTCGCTGTCGACGGGCACGATCTGCCCGGGACGGGCGGCGGCCTGCACGAGCGCACCGCCGACGATCAGGCTCTCCTTGTTCGCCAGGGCGAGCGTCGCACCGGACTCCAGCGCGGCGAGCGTCGGACCCAGGCCGACGGAACCCGTGATGCCGTTGAGCACGACGTCCGCCTCGACGCTCCGGACGAGGCGTTCGGCGTCGGCCGCGCCGAAGGCGGTGTCACGGACGTGGAACCGCTCGGCCTGTTCGGCGACGAGGGCACGGTTCGTGCCGGCGGTCAGGCCGACGACCTCGAAGCGGTCGGGGTTCCGGGCGACGACGTCGAGGGCCTGGGTGCCGATCGAGCCCGTGCTGCCGAGGACGACGATGCGACGCCTGGTCGGCACGGGTCAGCCCTTGGCGAGGACGTCGACGACGAAGACGAGGGAAGCGTCCTTCGGGATGCCCGAGCCCTCGGGCGGGTTCGAGCCGTAGGCGTCCTCGGGCGTGGTCACGATGAGGACCTGGGACCCGACCTTCTGCCCGACGAGCCCGGTGACGAAGCCCTTGATGAGCGAGCCCTCGGAGACGGTGAAGGTGGTCGGAGCACCCTTCGACCACGAGGAGTCGAACTCCTTGCCGTCCGCCAGGGTCACGCCCTTGTACTGCACGAGCGCGGTGTCACCGTTCTCGATCGTCGCGCCGTCGCCCTGCTTGAGGACCTCGACCTCGGTCTTCGACGGGGCCGTCGCACCGGACGGGATCGTGATCTCCGGCTCGCCGCTCGCCTTGTCCTCGACCGTGGGCAGCGACGGGTCCTGCGTCTGCGGCGTGCCCGTCGCCTTCGTCGGGGTCTGCGCGACGACGTCCGCCACGACGACGATCTCGCCGCCGGTGTTGAAGCCGAGCGCCGACGACTCACCGACCACCGCGACGCGGTCCCCGACCTTCGTGCAGGCGAGCAGCGCGCCGAAGCCGGTCCCGCCGACGGAGAGCACCTGCGGGTTCCCCTGGTCGAACCCGACCGCGCCGAGCTTCGAGGCGTCCGAGGCCTTGTAGACGGCGTACGACACCTGGGCGAACTCGCCGCTCTTGAGCGCCTTGCCCGAGCCCTGCACCACCGTGGTGGCCTGCGGGGTCTCCGCGCTGAGGCCCTTGTCGAAGGTGACCTTCGGCGCCTCCGACCCGGCGACCGCGCCGGTGACCTCGATGCTCTTCGACGCCGAGCCCGACTCCGGGCACGACGAGATGGGCGTCGCCGTGGCGCTGGCGGACGCGCTGGGCGAGGCCGAGGCGTCACCCGAGCCGTTCCCGGAGCAGGCGGCGAGTCCGAGCACGACGGCTGGGACGATGGCGATCGGGAGCAGGCGGAGACGCTTCACGAGGCCCTATCCTGCCGCACGCACCTTGGTGACGGGCGTGTGGTGGACGGGGAACGCCACCGAGCGCGCGATGAAGCACAGGCGGTTCGCCTCGGCGTGGGCAGCCTCGACGTCCGCGACGCGGTCGGCCTCGAGCACGGTGACGACGGGGTGGAGGGTGACCTCGGTGACCTCGCCGGTACCGTCGCGGTGCACGTCGAGCGAGGCCGTCGCCGTGTCCTCGTAGTCGACCACGGTGAAGCCCCGCTGCACGGCGACGTACAGGTAGCTCATCATGTGGCACTGGGCGAGGGCGCCGAGCAGCATCTCCTCGGGGTTCCACCGGTCGCGGTCGCCGCGGAACGCGGGGTCCGCCGAACCGGCGATGGCGTGCTTGCCCGGCGCCGTGACCTCGTGGTCGCGGCCGTAGTCGCGGTAGCCGCTCGTCCCGGTGCCGCGGTCACCCGTCCAGCGGACGGAGACCTCGTACGTGTGGTCGGTCACGGTGCGCTCCTTCGTGCGTGCTGCTGGGTGCTGGACGTGGCGCCTGCCGGCCCCTCGCTACGATGACGGCATGACGGTGAGCCACGACGTCCGCACAGACCGCCATCCTCTCACCGCCGAGGGCTCCGTCGAGCTCGCGGTGCTGGACCGGAACGGCTTCGACGAGAGCCGGCACGTCGGTGCCGGCGTCGTCGTCGCGGCCGACGGGACCGTGCTCGACGCCGTCGGCGACGTGACGGCGAGCGTGTACCCCCGCTCCACGATGAAGCCCTTCCAGGCCCTCGCCGTCCGTCGCGCCGGCGCGGTCTTCAGCGACGACGAGCTCGTGCTCACGACGGCGAGTCACGCCGGCACCGCTGCGCACCAGGCCCTCGCGCTGCACATGCTCGAGTCCTTCGACCACGTCGAGTCCGACCTGGGCTGCCCGCCCGACCTGCCGTTCGACCGGGCCACCGCCCGCACCATGGACGGCCCGCGGCGCCTGGCGATGAACTGCTCGGGCAAGCACGCCGGGATGCTCGCCGCGTGCCGGGTGAACGGCTGGGACGAGGCGACCTACCTCGACGTGGCGCACCCGCTGCAGCAGCGGGTCCGGGAGACCGTGGAGGCGTACACCGGCGAGACCGTCGACGTCGTCGGCACGGACGGCTGCGGCGCGCCCGTGTTCCCGCTCACCCTGCAGGGGCTCGCCCGTGGGTTCGCGGCTGTCGTCGCCCGTTCGGACTCGGACACCGCGGCACTCGTGGACGCGGTGCTCGACCACCCGTGGGCGATCGACGGTGTGGGCCGGGCGAACACGGTGACGATCGAACGACTCCGGGTGCTCGCGAAGTTCGGTGCCGAGGGCGTGATGGTGATGGGGCTCCCCGGTGGAGCGGCGGTCGCGGTCAAGACGCTCGACGGGTCGCAGCGTGCCGGGACGCTCGCGGCGCTCACGCTGCTCGAGCGGAACGGCATGGTGGACGCCGCGGGCGTCGCCGACGTGCTGGCCGCCACCGGCGAGCAGGTGCTCGGTGGCGGCGTGCCGGTCGGTGCCGTGCGCGCGGGGGCCGGACTGCGCTGACCGCCGGCTGCCCGACACGGCACGGTCACCCTGCGACGAGCTCGTCGACGGGATCCCCGGCCAGCAGCGGGAGCACGGGCTCGAAGGACGGCGCCACGCCGTCCCCGTCGCCGTCGCCGTCGTTCCACAGCCGGCACCCGTGCCGCGTGACCTCGATGACGCGGTCCCGTCGACGCGGGAGCAGGTGGACGCCGGGGACGAGCACCACGGTCGCCTGCACCCTGCCGAGACCGTCGTGGCGCACGGCGACCGCGGTCCCCGTCGGTGTCGGACGCACGCCGGGCGGCGCTCCGGACTGCGGACCCGCATCGGAGACGATCCGCACGCCGGCGTCCGTGCTCCCCGCCGCACCGGCTGTCCCGTCGATGGCGGACGCGGCGAGCTGGGCGCCGAGCGCATCGAACACCGCCCGCGCGAACGCCCCGGTGCCGAGGACGACGACGTGGGACGGCGACCCGGGGTCGGCGCGGATCCGCTCGGCTCGACCGTCGGGTCCTCGTCCGAGCACCAGCCCCTCGACGACGGCGCCGCCGACGCCGACGCCGGAAGCGTGCGGGTCCGGGGTCCACGACGACGCCCCGACGGCGTCGCTCAGCGCGTCGTCTCCGCACACTGCTGGTGCGGCGACTGCTGGTCCGGCGACTGCTGATCCGGAGACTGCTGGTCCGGAGACGGCATCCGTCGGCATGGTCACGACGACCGCGGGCGGAGGATCGGCACCGGTGCCCCGGACCGTCAGGGCGTCGAGCACCGCGCAACTCGCTGCGGCGACGAGCAGCACCGTCCTGGCGACCACCGGGAGGTCGCCGACGACCCCGACGAGCAGCAGCACCACGGCCGAACCGACCAGGCAGCAGCGGGCGACGAGCGGGGACACGGACCGAGACTGACAGCCCCGCGCGTCCGGGTTCGGGCGCACGGGGCTGCTGGTGGAGACCGGGTCGCGGTCGCTGCCCTGTGGAGGAACGGCCGGCTGGCGGTCAGGGCTACTGCACGAGGAAGAACTGCTCCCCGATGTCGACCCGTGCACCGCGCTCCACGCGGTAGCGACGCCCGGCTTCACAGCGGCGGATGCTCCCGTCGATGTGCCGGATCACCGTGCCGTTGCCCGAGTGCCGGTCGGACACCCAGAGGTCGTCGCCGTCACGCCCGAGCTCGAGGTGCGTCTTGGACACCGACTTGCCGGGGTCGTGCACCGTGAGCAGGTCGTCGAACCGCTCGCCCGGCTGCGGTCGGGGCAGCCGGCCCAGCAGGCCCGTACCGTGCACCGCCGTGCGCTCCCCGGTGCTGAAGTGCAGCACGAACGGCGCGTCCGAGGTGGTCTTGACGACGATCCGCGTCTCCTCGACGTCCTCGTCGGGGTCGAGGTCGCCGCTCGACGGCACCGTCGTGGACCCGACGGGCGGGAGGACCGGGCCGGTCGCCCCCGGGATCGGGGGCAGCGGCGCGGCACGCGGGACCGGCGGCAGGTCGGGACCGCCGGCGCCCTGCGCCGAGGACGGCAGGGTCGGCGAAGCGGGAGCAGGCGGGACCGGTCCTCCGTCGTGTGCGCTCCGGTGCCCGCCGGGCGCGGCCCCCTCGTCGTCGGCGAGGTGGCGGCCCGGCCCCGCAGCGGGCTCGTCCGACCGGTCCTCGTGCGCCTGGTCCGCGTCGGGCCGCTCGGCGTCGGGCTGTCCGGCGTCAGGCCGTCCGGCGTCGGGCTGTCCGGCGTCGGGCTGTCCGGCGTCGGACTGTCCGGCATCGTGCTGTCCGGCGTCGGACGCCGCACCGTCGCGGTGCTCGGTGCCCGACCCGGCGTCCTCGGGGACATCCGCTTGCGACGCGTGGCCCGTGGAGCCCCGCTCGGCGCCGCCGTCCGCGGAACCGGGGTCCGAGGGCTCGTCGTCCACATGGATCTCGTCGTCGGCCGCCCAGTCCGGCCGCGCCAGGGGCAGCGGCACGACGGGCCCGGTGAAGGCAGCGGTCACGGTCGGACGGACGGCGCCGCACTCCGCGCAGAAGATGTCATCGGGTTCGAGGGCGTGGCCGCACACCGGGCAGGTGGCCGGACCGTTCCCCGGAGCGATCAGGGGCGTCGGTGCCGGACGACGGTCGACCAGTGGTTCCACGACGGCGGTGTCGCCGGCACGGGGACGTTCGTCGACGGACGGGTCCTCGACCTGGTCCTCGACCGGCGGCTCGGCTGCCGCGCCTCCGCGGCCCACCCACCACGACGGTCGCGACGGAGCTGCCGTCGGCTGCTGTGCGACGGGCGGCGCCCACACCGGGGCCGTCGGCGGCGCCTCGGGCGCAGCGGACGGTGCCTCGGGCACGGGGGACGGCGTCCCGGAGCCGGACTGGTCCCCCGGGGCCGGCGCGAGACGGGTTCGTTCGGTGTCGGCCTCGTCGTCGGCGGAGGACCCCGTCGGGGACGACGGGTACGCGTCGGGATCGAGGGGCGGCTCCGGCTCCGGCTCCGACGCCCCGGACCGCTCGTCCGTGCGGTGCTGCTCGTGCGTCCACCGGTCGTCCCCGACGCGGTCCGACCGACCCGGGTCGACGCCTTCGGGGCGCAGCCACGACGGATCGTCAGCCTGAGCTGCGGGAACGGCCGGGACCACAGGAGCGGACGGTGCGGTGGGGCGAGCGTCCCCGGTCGCGCCGGAGCGCTGCCGGTCCTCGCCGATGAGCCACGCACGGGTCGCGGGGTCGAGCGTCGCCTCGGGCAGCCAGGCCTCGGCGGCGGGATCGGGACGGCGGCCGTGCCGGTCGGGTTGCCGGAGCGGTGGCGGCGGGGTGTCGTCGACGGGCGCAGCCGGCGCGGGCCGACGGTTCGCCGAGACGTTCACCGACCGCCCGCACTCACCGCAGAAGATCGCCCCGTCGGGCAGCATCGAGCCGCAGTGTTCGCATCTGATCACGGTTCGCCTCTGTCCTCACTCGGCCGTCCACGACGCTCGCCGGCCTCCGGCCCATCGTAGTCACCGGCCCCGGGACGCCCCTGGTCGTGGCGATCGGTGCCGGACGGACGCACCGCACCGCTCGGCCTCCGCCGAGTCGCCGGACGGCGTCGACCCCACCACCCGGCGGAGCGGAGGGACCGCAGCGACACGGCCGCCCGCCAGCGCTGGCGCCGCGTGCGGTCATCGGCCAGGCTCGCGATGGCCTCGTCCGTCGCTGACCACATCCGGTCCGCGGTCGCCGCGTCGACCGCCCCGGGTCCGAACACGCTGCGGTCCGCCAGCGCGGCGAGTCCGGCCCCGCCGCGCCCGGGCGCGCCGGCGACCACCTCGCGCCGCGTCGCTGCGCCCGGCACCTCGTGCCCGCGGTCGACCAGCGCGTCCCGGTACTCCTCCCAGGCTCCGGTGACCCGGGCACGCGGTGTCGGGGCGCGGCGTCGTCGACGTCGGCGCAGCCGTTTGCGCAGCAGCACCACCGCGAAGGGCAGGAGGACGAGCGCGAGGAACCCGAGGGTCGCGAGCACCCACGGCAGGGCTGCGAGCAGCACCTGCAGCCACAGCGGCGGGACGGGCGGTGTCTCGCGGTCGCTCTGCGGCGGGGCCTGCTGGTCCTGGTCCTGCTGCTCGACGGGCGGCGGTGGGACGACGGTCTCCGGGCGCGTGACGGGTTGCGGCGTCTGGTCCTGCTCGTCCGGGATCTCGCGGAGGACGGGGTTCGGGTCGAGGGTGACCCACCCCCACTGCGCGGTGTCCACCTCGACCCGCGCGGTCACGTCCGACCCGCGCAGGGTCGTGGCCCCGCCCGACGGACCGGCTGCCGCCGAACCCGGTTCCGACGAGGACCTCCGGACGTCCCCGCCCGGGGTGAACCCCATCACCACCCGCGACGGGAACCCGATCTGCCGGGCCATCAGCGCGGCGGCGACCGCGTACTGCTCCTGGTCCCCGATCATGACCGGCGCGGTGAGGAGCTCCTGGATCCGGTCAGCGCCGTGCCCGGACCGGCTGGCCCGGTCGTCGCCGACGCCGTGGCTGACGTACCCGGTGCTGGTGAGCCACCGGACGGCCGCGACGAGCTCCTCGCCGGGCGTCCGTGCGTCCGCGGTCGTCGACTCGACCCGCTCCCGCACCGCGTCCGGCACCCCGGTCGGCGACGGCACGTCGGCGGTCCCGGGACGCGCCGACGCGAGCTGCTCGTCGTCCGGCTGGTCGGGCAGCACGGCCTCGAGGTCGTAGCGCGTGTCCGTCCCCACCCCGCCGACCACCGCACCGGTCGACGTCGCGCGGTCGTAGAAGAAGGACCGGCGATCCTGCTCGGCGTCGGCCCCGCGGAACGTCACCGACTCCAGGTCGCCGACGGTGGGCAACCACACGCCACGGTAGGCGGCGACGTCCACCCCGACGCGCACGTCGCTGCCGCGCACGTCGCCCACGTCCACGGTCGTGGGGACCCGTTCGAAGGTGCCGGAGGCCGAGGACCCGTCGTCGCCACCCACACGGAAGACGACACCGTCGTACGTGTCGAGGGTCGCGATGCGCACGAACCCGCCCTGCGGCAGCCCGGTGACGCGCAGCTGCGGTGCGTCGGCAGCACCTGGTTCCTCGTACGACCGGAACGCGCTGAGCGGGCTCACCTCGTCCCGCGGGTCGAACGGTCGCACGACGTCGGTGCGCGCGACGCTCCGGCCGACCGTCGGCGGGGCGACCGACCCGAGACCGGTCGCGACGACCGCAGCGGCCAGGACCGTCCCGGTACCGACGAGCGCCGGACGCGCGACGGACCGCCACACCGGCACACGGGCGCCGACGGTCGTCGCCACGGCGACGGCCCGGCGCGCGTGCCGGACCGTGAGCGCCCACACGAGCGCGATCCCGCCGAGGACGACAGCGGTCGCGACCGACAGGTCCAGACGGCTCGGACCGACCACGACGCCCGCCGCGAAGAGGACGAGCGCCGGGATGCTCGCGGTCTCCGGCCGGGAGGCACGGACCGCCACGGTCACGGCCGTCACCGTGGCGACGAGGGTCGCCACGAAGTACGGGACGAGCAGCGACTCGTAGGACCCGACCGGCAGGCTGACGGTGACCAGCCGCTTCCAGTCGAGCGCGACGCCGGCGAAGAGGTCGACGAGTCCGGGTCCGGTCGGCAGCAGCCCCGCCGACTCCCCCGGGACCGCGGCGGGCACCCCGGTCACGGTGAAGACGGCCACGGTGAGGACGCCGACGACCGCCGCCGACAGCCGACCCAGTGCACCGGTCAGCGCGACCGCGGTGCCCGCGACCACGGCGGTGACGCCGGCGGTCACCATCGACCCGTCCCGGTGGACCGGCCACCAGGCGGTGCTCGCCACGGCGAGCAGGAGCCAGACGACCAGGGTGCCGCCGACCGAGCGGACCGGGGCGCGCCGGCGAGCCGCTCGGCGCGTGGCGCGGCGGCCCCTGGTCGGGCCTTCGAGCGGGGGTGCGGCACTCACGCGGCGGCCGCCGTCCGGTGCAACGCCTGGCGGAGGTCCTCGAGGTAGCCGATGGTCAGGACGGTGAGCCCTGCCACCCGGAGCACCCGGGGCTGGGCCTCCGGTTCGCAGGTGACGGCGACGACCTCGACCCCGACGGGGAGGCGCGTGGCGGCGAGCCGGAGCGCGGGGAGCCCGACCGTCGACCCGACGACCAGGAACGCGACGGAGATGCCGGCCGTGTCGTTCCCGACGATCCGGGCGACCTCCGCGACGGGCAGGCACGCGTCGGACAGCCCGACGGTCGCGAACTCGTCGAGCAGACGGGTCGGCGTGACGGTGGCGAGCCGGTGCACCGCGTAGGACGGCCGCTTCGCGTACTCCGACGTGCGCTCGGACACCACGACCGAGACGTCCCGTCCATCGCGGACCGCACGGGCCCCGAGCGACGCGGCGGCGCTCACCGCCAGCTCGAACTCGTCGTCGTCCGCGAACTCGGCCCGACGGCTCGCGAGGGCGACGACCAGGTGCGACCGTCGGGTGTCCTCGAACTGCCGCACCATGAGCGCGCCGGACTTCGCGGTCGACTTCCAGTGGACGGTGCGCGGGTCGTCGCCCGGGACGTACTCGCGGACGGCGTGGAAGGCGATGTCCGCCGGGGAGAGGTCGGTCGTGGCCTGCCCCTCGAGGTCGCGGACGAGTCCCGTGCTCGTCGACGGGATCGCGATCGTCCGCGGGTGGACGATGACCTGTTCGCGGGCGGTCCACACGACCTCGCGCCGCACCAGCCCCACCGGGTCGGCCCGGACGCCGGTGACCGGTCCGACGTCGAGCACCCCGCGCCGGACCGTCGGCACGGGTACCTGTTCCTCGAACACGCCACCCGGGGCGACGGTCGGCACCGCGACGTCCACGAGTCCGTCGCCGACCGGCAGCTCCACCGTGGTCGGGACCGACGGCAACCGGGCCGGGTTCTCCGCGGTGACCACGACGCCGGCGTCGTCGCCGACCGCCACACGGTGCTGCGGCAGACGCATCCGGACCACGAGCCGGGTCCGCCCGACGAGGGCGACGGCGGCCACGACGGCGAGCACCGCCCCGGCGAAGCCCACCACGACGACCTCGCGCAGGCCGAAGCGGTACCCCACGGCGAAGGCGACGACCGTGACGACGGCGACCGTCCAGCCCAGGCCGGTCACCACCGCGGCGACCTCGCCCCACAGACGCCGCACGGTCCTCCAGGCCGTCGCCCATGCCTTCGCGACCCCGACGACGGCGTCGGCGGCGACGCCCTCGCGGTCACCGACGAGCCGGGTGCGCACGTTCGTGAGCCCGGCGACCGTCGTCGTCCGCTCGGCGGCGACGGAGCCGCGACGGGACCTCGTGCTGCCGCGTCGCGTCCTGGTGCTGCCGGGACGGCGGTCGGTCACGACGCCGCTCGGTCGGCGGGCGGCGGGGTCTCGACGAGGAGCTGCGCCACGACGCTGGTGGCGCTGACCCCGTCGAACTCCGCCTCGGCGTCGAGCACCAGGCGGTGTGCCAGCACCGGGACGGCCAGGGCCTTGACGTCGTCCGGCGTGACGTAGTGGCGGCCCTGCACGGCGGCGTACACGCGTGCGGCACGGATCAGCCCCATGGCACCGCGGACGCTGACGCCGAGCCGGACCTCGCTCGCGGCGCGGGTCGCGTCGACCAGGCGTGCCACGTAGTCGGCGATCGTCGGGTCGACGTGGACCGTGCGGGCGAGTGCGGCCATCTCGGTCACGGTCGCTGCGGGGACGACGCTCGGCAGCGGCACCGAGGCGGACGGCGCCGAGGACGTCTCGAGGATCCGCACGGTGGCGGCGTGGTCCGGGTAGCCGATCGAGGTGCGCACGAGGAACCGGTCCAGCTGGGCCTCGGGCAGGCGGTACGTGCCGGCCTGCTCGATCGGGTTCTGCGTGGCGATGACCATGAACGGGGCAGCCAAGCGGTGGTTCACACCGTCGACGGTCACCGTCGACTCCTCCATCGCCTCGAGCAGCGCAGACTGCGTCTTCGGGCTGGCCCGGTTGATCTCGTCGGCGAGGACGACGTTGGCGAACACCGGCCCGCGGTGGAAGTCGAACTCCTGCGTGCGCTGGTCGTAGACGCTGATGCCGGTGATGTCGCCGGGCAGCAGGTCGGGGGTGAACTGGATCCGGTTGGTCGACCCCTGCACGCTCTGTGCCATCGCACGGGCGAGGCTCGTCTTGCCGGTGCCGGGGACGTCCTCGAGGAGCAGGTGTCCCTCGCTGAGCATGGTCGTCACGGCGAGGCGGATGACGAACGTCTTCCCGAGGAGCACCTGCTCGACGTTGGTCACGATCCGTCCGGCGACGTCGGCGAACCAGGCGGCCTGCTCGGGGGTCATGCTCATGCGGTGGGGTCCTCGTTCTGGTGGTGGGATCGCTGCCGGGTCGTGACCCTAGCCTGCGGAGGAGGTACTCGGGTCGGTGCCGGACGGCGGGTCGGACGCGCCGGCGTCCGGAGTGGTGACGGCGCTGCGTGCACCGACCGGGTCCTGCTGGCCCTGCACCGTGGCCTTGACCCGGATCGAGGAGTACCCGTCGGGAACCGGGTCGCTCGTGGTCCACGGCGCGCCCGTGGCCGGGTTCGTGTCGGAGCAGACCACGGCAAGGGTGCAGTACGAGATCTCGTAGTCATCCGGCTTCGGCAGCAGACGGCCGTTGTTGTCCGGCGGGTTGATCACCGGCGCCTGCCCGACGACCGCGCTGACCACGGTCGCCCGCGTGGTGAACGCGGTGGCGGTCGCCGGGGCGCTCGACGCGCAGTACTGTCCGTCGGTCGCGCACGCGGTGAACACCACGCTCGTCTCGAGCCCGTAGCCCGCCCCCGCCCCGAGCGACGCCGACCCGCTGAAGCGCACGCGGGGACCGCCGCTGACCGAGTAGTAGAGGTAGGGCGTCGACGCCTGCGCGGTGGCGCGGAGACCGACCGTCCCGTCGGCGTCGGGCACGCCCGCCGGTTCGACCGTGCCCGTCGGGGCGTCCGGCGTCTGGTAGCCCTGCACGCTGGCCGGCTGCGACGCCGTGCAGAAGAGCCCGTTGTCGGCGAGGGCGACGTAGCGGTACTGACTCGTGATGCGGTCGTTCGCGGACGAACCGTTCCAGACCTTCTCGGCTCCGGCGGTCGAGCACCCGGACGGGATCGGGGTGGACGCCGCGTACTTCGCGATGCGCCAACCGGGGGTCCCGCCGGCCCAGTCGGCCTCGGACGCGCTGAGGGCGACCGCGGTCGTCGATCCGTCCGGCTGTCCCGTGGCCGACAGCTCCGGCGTGCCGGGGGCACCGACGGCCGAGCCGGTGGCCGACGCGTCGTTCCACTGCACCGGGCTGCCGTCGCGGTCGGCGGCGTTCCGGGCGGAGACCCGCACCGTGTACTCGGCGCCGCTCTGCGCGCCCGGGAAGGACGTGCTCGTCGCGGTCCCGACGTTCTTCGTCGCCGACAGTCCCGGACCCTGGACGGACACGACGTAGTTCGAGACGGACGATCCGCCGTTCGGCGTCGCCACACGGTCCCACGCGACGTCGAGCTGGTCCGGCGTCGCGCTGCTCGGCGTGACGCGCACGCCCTTCGGCGCTGCCGGGACGAAGTCGGCGCTCATCGGCGCGGACTGCGGCGAGGGCTCCGAGTCGCCGACGGCGTTCCGAGCGACGACGGAGAAGCGGTACGACGCGGACGGGTCGATGCCCGTCAGGGTGCAGACCGTCGCGGTGCCGCAGTCCTTCGCGACGCCGTTCGTCCCCTGGACCCGGTAGCCGGTGATCGGTGCGTTGTTCGCCTGCGGGGTTGCCCACGTCAGCGTCAGCTGGCCACCCTGGAACGTGCCGGTCCGGGTGGGCGCGCCCGGCGCGTCGGGAGCGTCCTGGACGGCGATGGTCACGTCGCCCCAGACGTACCGGGACGGGTCGTCCGTCGCGTCGGCGACCTGGTACTGCAGGTGCGCGTCGACGGGTTGGGCACGGTCGCCGACGGTGACCTGGAGCCGCGACCGGTCGGCGCTGGGCGTCACGCTCACGCCGGCGGGGAGACCGCCCGAGAGTCCGCGGATGGCGACGACCCGCAGCCGCTGGTCGGGGAACGGGTTCGTCGCCTGGTCGTTCGCCAGGACGTCGATGGTCGCGGTCGTGCCACGCTCGACGACCGCCCGGTCCGCCCCGGGCTGCACGAGCGGCCTGGTCGAACCGACGATGCCGACCCGAACCACCCCGGCGCGACCGGCGTTCGCGTCGTCCGACACCCCGATGCCGATCGAGGCCGTCGTGTCCTTCCGGGCGTCCTCCGCCACCGAGATCCGGAGCTGCTGGCCCTGCACGGTCGCGGTGGTGCCGGCGCCCGGGCGGCTGACCACCGAGTACCGGAGCTCCCGGAGGTCGTCCGGGTACGGGTAGTCCGTCAGCTTCGTCAGGTCGAGGGTGCGGGAGTCACCGGGCTGCAGGTCGATCGACGACCCGGTGAACGCCGGCGGCTGGTTCGACCGGGGTGTCACCTTGATCGGGAGCACGAGCGTCGCGACGCGGCCCTTGCCGCCGTTCGCGCTCGACCCGTCGGTGACCTCGAACGAGATCGACGCGTTGCCGTAGTACAGCTTCGAGGACGTGAACTGCAGCGTGGACCGGTCGACGACGAGGTCCTGCCCGTTCGCGTGCGTCGCCTTGACGGTCCCGCGATCGGTGATCTGCGCGGTCCGTCCGTTGGCCGTGACCACGTAGCGGTCGAGCGGGATGCGCACGGTGGCCTCGCTCTTCACGGTCACCGCGCCCACGCTGCGGTCCACCTGCGGCAGGGCGTCGTCGAACCCGGGCACGTGGACGAACCCGTAGGCGACGACGTCGGGGTGGTCGCTCCGGGTGACGGAGAACGGCACGACCTGTGACGCGTCCGTCAACCGGATCTCGATCCGACGGTCGCTCGTGACCCGGGCGGTGTCGCCGTACCCGTCGACCACCCCGACCTCGAGGCGGGAGGTCGACCCCTCGGCGAAGAAGACGTTCTGCAGGACGTCGACGGTGACGCTCTCGCGACGCAGGATGTCCTGCAGGTCGAGCGTGGTGTCCTCGACCTCGGGACGGAGCGGCGGGGCGTCGCGGTCGACCGTCACCGTCAGGAACGCGGTGCTGGAACCGCCGCTCTCGTTCGTGACGGTGTAGAGCACCGCGAAGTCGCCCTCGGTCGCCGAACGCGGTGGCGTGACCCGGACCTGGCTGCGGTGGAGCACCTCGGCGGTGACCCCCGGGGCGGTCGGCTCGGCCGCGGTGACGGACAGCTGCCCGCCCTCCGGGTCGGAGTCGTTCTGCAGCACGCGCACGGTCACGGACCCACCGGGGCGGATGGTGACGTGGTCGGCCTGGGCGACCGGGTTCGATGCCTGCTCCGCACGGGGGCTGATGCCGACCCGGATCGTGCCGGTCGCGCGGGCACCCAGCGCGTCGACCACCGTGTAGGTGAACTCGTCGGTCCCGGCGGAGTAGTCCCCGGCGTCGTAGGTCAGCGCATCGGCGGTGACGTCGCTGACCGAGCCCTTCTCGGGGTTGTCGCCGACCCCCACGAGCTGCACCGAGTCGCCGTCCGGATCGGTGCCGTTCAACGGCACGGTGATGCGCACCGCCTGCCCCGCGACCGCGCGCGCCGTCACGGTCTTCGGCACCGGCGGGTTGTTCGTCGCGGCGTCACGCTCGCGCACCGAGATCGAGACGGACGCGTCCGCGTACTGCCCGTCCGGACCGTGGACGCGGTAGACCGCGGTGTGGTTGCCGGGTGTGTCCGGGGCGAGGTACCGGAGCCGGTCGCCGGACACGAAGAGCAGCCCGCCGTCACCGGGCACGTTCTGCACGAGCTGCGGGTCGAGCGTCAGCGGCTCGCCCTCCGGCTGGGTGTCGTTCGCCAGCACGTCGATCTCGGCGACGTCGCCGACCCGCACCGTGGCGGAGTCGGACTGCGCGACCGGCGGCTGGATGCGGTCCGGTCGCGGGATCTCGACGACGGTGATCGTCCCGGTGGCGCTGGCCAGACCGTTCGACTCCGTGTATGCGAAGGTCACCGGTGCGTCGAGCGGCGCGGTCAGGGTGACCCGTACGACGTGCTGGTCGAGGATGCTCGCCTCGACCCCGCTGCCGCGGCCGGGGCCGTCGAGCGCCGTGACCATGAGCACACCGCCGGCCGGGTCGGTGTCCGTCGCGGTGACGTCGGTGTCCTTCGTCGAGAGTGTGGTCACGAACACCGTCTTCGGCGTCGTGATCGGTGGCGTCGAGGCGTCGGGCGGAGCGAGCACGGAGACGCGCACGACGCCGCTCGCGGTCTTCGTGCCGTCCGTGACGGTGTACTCGAGCTGGTGGTCCCCCGCTCCGGCCCCCTGGACGCGGAACGTGCCCGCGTCGTAGGACGGGGTGACCGTCAGGCCGCTCGACGAGGAGACGCTGGTGAGCGTGACGGCCCCGTTGCCCCCGCGGACGTGGTCGAGCGGCGTCACCGTGAACGCCTTGCCCGCGTAGCCCTGCACGGCGAACGCGTCGGCGCGCAGCGGCACGCTCCCCTGGGCGGCGACACGCACGGTCATCGATCCGCGGCCGGGGGCGCGGCCGTCGCTCACGACGAGCTGGACGCTGCGGTCACCGGTGCGACCGCTCGCGTTGCGGAAGTCGAGCAGCCCGTCCGGTGTCGTGGAGACGCGGTCGCCGTCCGCCGAGGCGGACTCCAGGTAGACCGGGTCGCCGTCGGGATCGACCCAGTCCGACAGCACGTCGGTGACGACGTGCCCGTTCTGCACGACGTCCGCCGAGGTGCTCCGGACCTGCCGCGGTGGCTCGTTCTCGGACTCGGGGCGGACGGTCACCCGGACGGTCGCGCTGGCCGACCCGCCGTTGCCGTCGGTGATCGTGTACGGGAACGAGAGCGTGCCGCTGGCCTCCGCCGTGAGCGAGACCTGGAGCCGCTGGCCGTCACCGACGACGGCGACGCTGCCCTGGCCGTCGGGGACGTCGCCGACCTCGCTGATGACGAGTGGGTCGCCGTTGGGGTCGTAGTCGTTGAGGAGCACCGGCAGGCTGGTCGTGCGACCCGGTCGTGCGCCGAGGTCGTCGTCCACCGCCACGGGCGGCTTCTGCTCCTTGTCCACCTGCGGGTCGTCGTCCGACACCCGTTCCTGCTGCCGCTCGTCGTCCTGGTCGACCAGGTCCGCCCAGTTGTCGATGAGCTGTCCACTGCGGCCGATGGCCCACGACCGCCCACTGCGCGGGTCGTTCGCCACGACGGTGTCGCCGTTGTGCACGATCTGCAGGTCGTCGGCGTCGGCGGTCTGCGCGAGCCGCTGGAGGCCGGTGCCCCGACACGAGTCCATCGCCTGTCCGCCCGCCCACGCGGCGTAGGTGCAGGAGCCGACGACGGTCGGTCGTGCCGCTCGACCCGACACCCGGAGCGCGGTCCGGTCCACCTGACCGGAGGCGGAGACGCGCACCAGCCCGGCCGTCCCGGCGACGAGGACCGTGGACGAGGAGTCCGAGGACCGCTGCAGCGCGGGCGATCCACCGACGCGGTCGCCGAGGTCGACGCTGTCCCCGTCGACCGAGAGCTGCCCCGAGGTGCGGTCGAGCACGGCGACGTGGTCCCCGAACGACGCCACCTGGAACTCGTGGCTGCGGTCGAACCGGACCTCCCACCGCCGCTCGACGGTCAGCTGGGTGCCGACGTCGACGAGGGAGGCGCGGCCGGTGCGCGGCGAGTACACCGCGACCCGCTCGTCGGAGGCGTCGAGGACGGCGTCGGCGCCGAGGCTCAGGTCGGCCTTCGTGGACGCGTCGAAGTCCGACAGCTCGGCCGCCGGGGTCGCCCAGAGCTCGCCCGTGTCGCCGTTCCCGACCACCGCGGTGTCCCCCGCGAAGAAGACCTGCGGCGAGCCCGCCGGCAGCGTCACGGCATCGCCCACGGTGGCGTCGGCGACGTCGACCTTCGCGACGGTGCCCTTCGTGCCGTCCACGCTGTACACCTCGGAGCCGCGCTGCACGACCGAGAGGTCGTCGCTCGGGGTGTCGACGGCGGTGTTGAGCTCGAGCACGCCGGTGTTCGCGCGCCCGACGGCGCCGTACTCCGCCGACGGCACCCAGACGGTGCCGTCCCCCAGGTCGACCCGTTGGGTGTGGTACCCCGTGGACACCACCGCGGCGGTCGCGACGACGGCGCCGACGAGGATCGACGCGCAGGCCGTCACCGCCGCGGAACGGTGCTCGGCGAGGAACGCCCGGATCACCCGGCGCTCCCGATCGTGCCGCACTGTTCGGGACTCGCGGCCCCCGTCCTGCCGTCCCGGTTCACCGCGACCGTGATGCACTGCTCGGTACCGGGATCCCCGGACACGACGAAGGTGGTGCCGGTCTGCTGGCTCGTCGCGCCGGCCGACGTGATGACGTAGGTGTCCCCGGCACGGAGCCCGGGATCGTCCCAGCTGAAGGACACCGAGTCGCCTCCCCCGCGTGCGGTCACGTCGCGCACCGTCGGGACGGACCCCGTGCCGGCGCGCGTCACGAGCAGGACGCTCACCACGGCGAGGGCCGCGACCACGACGACACCGGCCGCGCCAGCGACCACGAGGGTCGAGCGCTTCCGGCGACGCGCGATCGTCGCCGACCCGGTGCGGTGCACGGTGCCGACGCTCTGGACGCCGACCGACGTCCCGCCCTGCACCGCCCGCCGTGTCCGTCGGCGGGCCGCCACACGCGAGGGTGCCCGCAGTTCCCGCACGACGGTCCGGTCGCCCTCCGACGACGGGGTGGCCACCGCCCACGACTCGACCGCCACGTCGGCCGGGGTCTGCGGGATCCCGAGCTCCGCCTCGACCTGTTGGAGCCCGCGGACGAACTCCATCACGGTGGCGGGACGAGCAGCCGCACGACGGGCCATCGCCGTCGCGAGCAGCCGTTCGAGCGACGGGGGCACGTCGGTCCGGCCGGTCGACCCCACGCCGCCCTTGTCGATCCGGTCCATCAGGTCTGCCGCCGAGTTCCTGCCGCCCGGGACCTCGAACGGAGAGCGCCCCGCGAGCAGCGAGTACACGGTCGCTGCGAGCGAGTAGACCTCGGACTGGACGGTGCCGCGGGACTCGTCCCCCAGCACCTCGGGCGCGGACCACGGGATGGACATGCCCACCGGCTCGTCGGGGTCGGCGCTGCCGATGGTCGCGGCGATGCCGAAGTCGGAGAGGACGGGGCTGCCGTACGCGGTGCGCAGGATGTTCGAGGGCTTCACGTCTCGGTGCAACACGCCCTCGCGGTGGGCCGTCTCGAGCGCGGAGCCGATGCGGACACCGACGGCCAGGACCTCGGACACGGGGAGCGGCTCGCGTCGGTAGCGCTGGCTGAGCGACGACGAGCACAGCTCCATGACGAGGTAGGGACGGCCGTCGGCCGCGATGCTCGCCTGGAACACCGTGAGGATCGCGGGGTGCGTGCTGAGCCGCGCCATCAGGTTCGCCTCGGCCTGGAACATCTGCCGCACGCGCTCGTCCACGACCTCGTCGAGGAGCACCTTCACCGCCACCTGCCGGCGTGGCATGTCCTGCTCGTAGAGGAAGACGTCGGCGAAGCCCCCGGAGCCGAGGACGTGGACGGGGGTGAACCCGGCGATCACCGGCGGGTCGGACGGCAGGCGTCGAGCCATCAGCGTCGTTCCCTTCCCCGGCCCGCGGCCGGCCCTTCCGTTCGTCGCGGCCAGGCCATTCTACGAAGGGCGATCCGACAGCCGGCGGCCGTGGGCGTCCCTGTGGAGGACGACCATCCCCCACTTCGGGGGTGGTCGTACGGGTGCGACGCTCAGTGGCGCGGGAGGGTGTCCTCGACGTCGGAGTCCTCCGGTGCGGCGTCGACCTGCACGACCACCACGGTGACGTTGTCACGACCGCCGGCGACCACCGCGTCCCCGACCAGACGTTCCGCCAGTGCCTGTGCCGCGGGCACCCGGGCCGCGATCCGGGCGATGCCGACGTCGCCGAGCTCCTTGGTGAGGCCGTCGGAGCAGACGATGTAACGGTCCCCCGCGCGGAGCGGCAGGGTCCACCAGTCGGGCTCCGGGGGCTCGCCGAAGCCGACTGCCCGCGTGATGACGTTGCTGTCGGGGTGCTGCTCGGCGTCCTCGGCCCGGAGCAGCCCGGCGTCGACCATCTCCTGCACGACCGAGTGGTCGATCGTCACCCGACGGAGCGCGCCGGACTCGATCCGGTAGGTGCGGGAGTCGCCGACGTTGAACACCAGCGCTGCCGGCTGCCCGTGGGACGCGACGAGTGCGACCCCGGTCACGGTCGTGCCGGCGCCGAGGGCGTTGCCACCGGCAGCGCGCTCGATGTCGGCGGTCGCGAGCAGCAGCGCGCGCTGGATGTCCTGACGGCTGGTGAAGGCACCGGTGGTGACCTGGTCGAGACGACGGACGACCGCGTCGCTCGCCCGGTCACCCGCGAGGTGTCCGCCCATGCCGTCGGCGACCACGAAGAAGGGTGCGCCGACGAGGTAGCTGTCCTCGTTGTGGTCGCGACGGCGACCGACGTCGGTCGCCGCTCCCCACGAGAGCGTCAGGGGTGTGCCGGCAGCGCCGGGGACGTCGATGGCGTGCTCGGTGGCAGCTCGGCCGAGTTCGGTCACGGTTTCAGGGTCGCTCTCTGGGAGTGGAGGGGCGTGCCGGACGGTGGGTCCGTCACGGGGCCGGCGGGAACGGTGGGAGGCCGTCGTCCGGTCCGGCCCGGAGGTGCGGCGACAGGACCTCGATGACGTTGCCGTCACCGATCTCGACGAGCGTACCCGTCAGGACGACGATCGATGCACCCGCCGTCATCCGGAACGGCGCGGCGCCGGGAGGGCGGACGACGGTCCCGTTCGTCGACCGCAGGTCCGCGACGACGGCGGCCTCGCCCTCGGCGTGCAGCAGCACGTGCGACGACGACACCTGGCCGCTCGGCGACGGGACGGTCACCAGGACCGGCCCGCCGTCGACGACGACGCGCGGCGCGGCGGGCCGACGACCCACCACCAGGGGCCGGTCGAGGCGGACCACCCGGCCGCCGACGCGGACCGACGGGGTCCGTCGGACGAGCGGCCGGTCCCCGGCACGTGGTGCTGCCGCTCCGGGCGGCGCCACCGGTGGTGGACCACCGGGTCGAGCGCGCAGGACCGTGTCCTCGTCGGACGGCCCGGCCCCCGGTCGCGCACCGCGCCCGGGCCGGACGACCGTGTCGCCGTACGGGTCGCCGTACGGATCGTCGTCGAGGGCACCGTCGGCGGCCGCAGCGGCGGCGCCGAGGGCACGGAGGCCGGCGCTCCCCGTGCGGGACGGGTCACGACCTGCGTCGGTCGGCAACGGTCGGGCACCGGGGCGCGCACGGATGACCGTGTCGTCGTCCTCGCGCACCGGTTCCCGCACCATGGTCATCCAACCGTAGACGATCCGGTCGACCCCGTGGGGGTGTCCCACGCCGGTCCGTGGCCGGACCGGACCGCGCGCAGGACCAACCACCCGAAGGGGTCGTCCGGTCGGGAGTCGAGGGCGTGCCGGGCACGGACCTCCGCACGGGCGGACGACCCGAGCGCCCAGGCGCACCAGGCGCCCAGCGCCAGCGCACCGGCCGCCCCCACCGCGACGTCGCCGCCCGGGGCTCCGTCCGCACGCCAGGTCCGCCATGCCGAGGCACACCGGTCGCCGGCCAGCCGGAGTCGCGCGCGGTCCGGCTCCGGACCCGACCCGCCGAGCGCGGGCGGCGTCGGATCGCGGAACGGGTCGAACGGCACGACCGTCCGGGGGTCCGGCCGGTCACGCGCGGCCAGGAAGCCGACCAGCGCGAAGCGGGTCGCGAGGGCGCCGCACGCCGTCGCGACCGCGACCGCCTGCGGTCGGGCGAGCGCTTCCGCGCCGGTGCCTCCACCGGTCGCCGCCTCCGGCGCCACGAGGGCGACGCAGGCGGCACGCAGCGTGACCGCGGCCGCGATCTCGCGCGGGTAGCGCACCAGGGTGGGTGGGAGTCCGTGTCTCGTCGAGGTCATGCACGGGATCGTGACGGGAGGAGCGCCTCCAGACCGGCGCGCCCCGACCCGTCTGTGGACGGCCACGGCCGTCCGGGAGGTTGTGCAGGAGCGAGCGCTGCTCCGCCGTCAGACCCGCGCGGGCTCGAGGCTCTCCGCGACCAGGTCCCAGCCGTCGTCGGTCCGCTCCACCACGACGCCGTGCTCGCCCGCCCACCGCAGGAGCGATGCCGGGTCGCCGACGTCCGCACCGGTCCGTGCGAGCAGCGCGGTCAGTCGACCCTTCGCCGTCTTGTTCCAGTGGTTGAGCGCCCGACGTCGTCCGCCGCCGTCGACACTGACCACCCGTAGGACGACCGCGTCGTCCACGGGTCCGAGCGACCGGTAGCCCTCGGAGCGCAGGTCGAGCACGAGACCGCCGGTCCGAGCGCCGAGCACGTCGCTGGACGGTCCCGGCCAGTGCTTCGCGAGCCGGAGCGCACCGAGCCTCGAGTCGTGCGAGAGCCGGTACGCCGGGATGTGGTCGCCCGCACCGATCGGTCCGAACATCGCGGACTGGACCAGCACGTGGTCCGTCCACCAGCGACGTGTGGCGTCGTCCGCGCCCGTGGCGTCCAGCGGGTCGTAGAGCACGCCCGTGTAGCGCTCGACCGCCGGCAGTGTCGGCGCGGTGTCGAGCTCGAGGTTGCGGAGGCGCTCGGCCACCGACTTCGGTCCGAGCTTGAGGGCCGTCCGTGCCGTGGACTCCTCGGAACTGACGGAGCGGGCCGCGGTGATCACCGCGGCCCGCTCGTCGGCCAGTTCCGGGAAGGACAGCGCACCCAGGTCGAGGGTGCGTGCCGTGTCCCCGCCCTCCCGCTTCGTCTCGGACGGCGGGAGGAGGACGGTCAGTCCGGTCAGGATGCCAGCGCGGCCTGCCGCGCCACGATCGTGACCGTGTCGTGCTCGACCGACAGGAAGCCGTCCTCGGCGTCCGCCGTCACCGTCGAGCCGTCGGCCCGGGTGATGCGGACCTGGCCCTGCGCGAGGGTGGCGAGCAGCGGCTCGTGCCCCGCGAGGATGCCGATCTGGCCCTCCGTCGTGCGTGCCACGACCATGGTGGCGTCGCCCGTCCAGACCTCACGGTCCGCCGAGACGACGCTCACGGTGAGTGCCGCCATGTCAGCGGTTCTCCTTCTGGATCTGCGCCCACTTCTCTTCGACGTCGTTGATGCCACCGACGTTGAAGAAGGCCTGCGTCGCCACGTGGTCGAACTCGCCGTCGGCGATCGCGCGGAAGGACTCGATCGTGTCCTTGAGCGGGACCGTCGAACCCTCGACACCCGTGAACTTCTTGGCCATGTAGGTGTTCTGCGAGAGGAACTGCTGGATGCGACGAGCGCGCTCCACCGTGATCTTGTCCTCTTCGGAGAGCTCGTCGACACCGAGGATCGCGATGATCTCCTGCAGCTCCTTGTTCTTCTGCAGGATCTGCTTGACGCGCGTCGCCGTCTCGTAGTGGTCGGCACCCAGGTACCGGGGGTCCATGATCCGCGACGTGGAGGTCAGCGGGTCGATGGCCGGGTACAGACCCTGCGACGCGATCTCACGCGAGAGCTCGGTCGTGGCGTCGAGGTGCGCGAACGTGGTCGCCGGAGCCGGGTCGGTGTAGTCGTCGGCCGGCACGTAGATCGCCTGCAGCGAGGTGATCGAGTGACCACGCGTCGAGGTGATGCGCTCCTGGAGCACACCCATCTCGTCGGCGAGGTTCGGCTGGTAGCCCACCGCGGACGGCATGCGACCGAGCAGCGTCGAGACCTCGGAGCCGGCCTGCGTGAACCGGAAGATGTTGTCGATGAAGAGGAGCACGTCCTGCTTCTGGACGTCGCGGAAGTACTCCGCCATCGTCAGCGCCGACAGGGCCACGCGCAGACGCGTTCCCGGCGGCTCGTCCATCTGGCCGAACACGAGGGCGGTCTTGTCGAAGACACCCGCCTCTTCCATCTCACCGATGAGGTCGTTGCCCTCACGGGTGCGCTCGCCGACACCGGCGAACACCGACACACCACCGTGGTCCTGCGCGACGCGCTGGATCATCTCCTGGATGAGGACCGTCTTGCCGACGCCCGCACCACCGAAGAGGCCGATCTTGCCACCCTGCACGTACGGCGTGAGGAGGTCGATCGACTTGATACCGGTCTCGAACATGGTGGTCTTCGACTCGAGCTGGTCGAAGGCCGGCGCCTTGCGGTGGATCGGCCAGCGCTCGGTGATCTCGAGCTTCTCGTCGGTGTTGAGCACGTTGCCCAGCACGTCGAAGACCTTGCCCTTGGTGACGTCGCCGACGGGGACCGAGATCGGGGCGCCCGAGTCACGGACCTCCTGACCACGGACCAGGCCGTCGGTCGGCTTCAGCGAGATGGCGCGGATCAGGTCGTCGCCGAGGTGCTGCGCGACCTCGAGGCCGATCTCCTGCGACGAGTCACCGATGGTGATGGTCGTGTACAGGAGGTTGTACATCTCCGGGATGGCGTCGTGCGGGAACTCGATGTCGACGACGGGACCCGTGACACGGGCGATCCGGCCGACACCGGGCGCCGACGACGTCTCGACCGCGGTGGTGGCGGTGTCGGTCATGGCTGGTGCCTTCCTGAGGGGTTCTGTCCGCGAGCTTCGCGGACCACTACTTCTTCTTCGACGAGAGGGCGTCGGCGCCGCCGACGATCTCGGAGATCTGCTGGGTGATCTCGGCCTGACGCGCGTTGTTCGCGAGACGGGTGAACTCGCTGATGAGCGAGTCGGCGTTGTCACTGGCGGACTTCATGGCCTTCTGCCGGGCGGCGTGCTCGGAAGCGGCCGACTGCAGCATGGCGTTGAAGATGCGGCTCTCGATGTAGACCGGGAGCAGCGCGTCGAGGACGGCGTCCGCATCGGGCTCGAACTCGTAGAGCGGCAGGGGCTCACCGTTCGACGGCTCCTCCACACCCTCGACGACCTCGAGCGGGAGCAGGCGCACGACCTGCGGCTCCTGGGTCGCGAGGCTGATGAACCGGTTGAAGACGATGTGGATCTCGTCCACGCCGCCCTCCGCCGTGTCCTGGAGGAACTTCGACACGACCGCGTCGCCGATCTCCTTCGCCGTCGAGAACTCCGGCTGGTCCGTCCCGCCGATCCACTGCCGCTCGGACGGGCGCTCGCGGAACGCGAAGTACCCGACCGACTTGCGACCGACGAGGTAGAACACGACGTCCTTGCCCTCGCTGCGGAGCAGGGAGGCGAGCTCCTCGCCCTGCTTGAGGACGTTCGAGCTGAACGCGCCGTTCAGGCCGCGGTCCGAGGTGAACAGCACCACGGCTGCGCGGGTCGACGACTCGGGCTCGGTGGTCAGCACGTGGTCGACGTTCGAGAACGTCGCCACGGCCGACACGGCCCGCGTCACGGCCCGCGAGTACGGACCGGACGCGGCCATGCGCGCCTGTGCCTTCTGGATCCGCGACGCCGAGATCAGCTCCATCGCGCGGGTGACCTTCTTCGTGGTCTTCGCCGACTTGATGCGCTGGCGGTAGACCCGGACCTGTGCCGCCATCTAGCGACGACCCTTGACGATCTGCTCCTGGTCGACGTCCTCGGCCTGGGCCGCGTCGAACGACTCCGAGCCGAGCGTCTTGCCGTCGCTCGTCTGGAAGCCCTTCGTGAAGGCGTCGATCTCGCGGTCCATCGCGGCGACGGTCTCGTCGCTGAGCTGGTTCGTCTCACGCAGGGTGGTCAGGACGTCGGAGTTGCGACGCAGGTGCTCGAGCAGCTCGGCCTCGAAGCGGAGCACGTCGGGGACGGGCACCTCGTCGAGCTTGCCGTTCGTGCCGGCCCAGATCGAGACGACCTGCTCCTCGACCGGGTACGGCGAGTACTGCGGCTGCTTGAGGAGCTCCGTCAGGCGCGCACCACGGTCCAGCTGGCGACGCGACGCCTGGTCGAGGTCGGACGCGAACATCGCGAACGCCTCGAGCGAGCGGTACTGCGCGAGCTCGAGCTTGAGCGTGCCGGAGACCTTCTTGATCGACTTGACCTGGGCGTCACCACCCACGCGGGACACCGAGATGCCCACGTCGACGGCCGGACGCTGGTTCGCGTTGAACAGGTCCGACTGCAGGAAGATCTGGCCGTCGGTGATCGAGATCACGTTGGTCGGGATGTAGGCCGAGACGTCGTTCGCCTTGGTCTCGATGATCGGGAGACCCGTCATCGAACCGGCACCGAGGTCGTCGGACAGCTTCGCGCAACGCTCCAGCAGGCGGGAGTGCAGGTAGAAGACGTCACCCGGGTAGGCCTCACGGCCCGGCGGACGACGCAGGAGGAGCGACACCGCACGGTAGGCCTCGGCCTGCTTCGACAGGTCGTCGAAGATGATCAGGACGTGCTTGCCGCCGTACATCCAGTGCTGGCCGATGGCCGAACCGGTGTAGGGGGCGAGGTACTTGAAGCCGGCCGGGTCGGAGGCCGGGGCGGCGACGATGGTGGTGTACTCCATCGCACCGGCGTCCTCGAGCGCACCCTTGACGGAGGCGATCGTGGAGCCCTTCTGGCCGATGGCGACGTAGATGCAGCGGACCTGCTTGTCCTCGTCGCCCGACTCCCAGTTGGCCTTCTGGTTGATGATCGTGTCGATCGCGATGGCCGTCTTGCCGGTCTGGCGGTCGCCGATGATCAGCTGACGCTGGCCGCGGCCGACGGGGATCATCGCGTCGATGGCCTTGATGCCGGTCTGCAGCGGCTCGTGGACGGACTTGCGGGACATGACGCCCGGGGCCTGGAGCTCGAGGGCACGGCGACCCTCGGCCTGGATCTCGCCGAGACCGTCGATCGGGTTGCCGAGCGGGTCGACCACGCGACCGAGGAAGCCGTCGCCGACGGGAGCCGAGAGGACCTCGCCGGTGCGGGTGACCTCCTGGCCCTCCTCGATGCCGCCGAACTCGCCGAGCACGATGGCGCCGATCTCGTCCTCGTCGAGGTTCTGCGCGAGACCGAGGGTCCCGTCCTCGAAGCGGATGAGCTCGTTCGCCATGACGCCGGGCAGGCCCTCGACGTGCGCGATGCCGTCGCCCGCGTCGGTGACGTGCCCGACCTCGGCCGTGGAGGCCTTCGTCGGCTCGTAGTTCGAGACGAAGTCCTTCAGGGCATCACGGATCTCATCGGGGCTGATGGTGATGTCTGCCATGGGATTTTCCTTGTTGGTTTCCGGGGCCCTGCGGCTCCGAGAGGGTGATGCTGCCCGGTGAGGGACAGTTCCCGTTGTGGACTTGGAGGGGTCGGCTTCGACGGTACGCTCAGCCGGCCAGCTGGAGCCGGAGCTCCGACAGGCGCGTGGACACCGTGCCGTCGATGACGTCGCCACCGACCTGCACGCGCATCCCGCCGACGACCGCGGGGTCGACGACCTGGTTGACGCTGATGTCCTTGCCGTACCGCTCGCTGATGCCGCGGGCGACGCGAGCCGCCTGACCGTCCGAGAGCGGGGCCGCGGTGGTCACCGTGGCGACGAGCTTGCCGGCCTGGTCGGCCACGATGCGCGAGGCATCGCGGACGATCTCACCGATGCGGCGGCCGCGCGGCTGCTGCACGAGGTGCTCCAGGATCGCGGTGGTCTGCGCCGAGACCTTCGAACCGACGAGCCGCTGGACGAGCGCAGCCTTCTCCGACGGGCTGCCGAGCTTCGTGCCCAGTGCCAGCTCGAGCGCCGCGTCCGAGCGGACGGCGGTCTCGAAGGAGAACAGCTCGGCCTCGATCGACGTCTCCGACGATGCGGTTCCGGCGACGGCGCGGATGCCCGCGTCTTCGACACCCGCGAGCAGGTCCGACGGCGAGGACCAGCGCGAGCCGGCCACCGCGGTCAGCACCGCACGCGTCGCCTCGGACTGACCGGCGAAGACGCGGTCGATGAGGACCTTCTTGCCGACGACGTCCGCGGTCGGGTCCGCCAGCAGTCCGAGCAGCTGGGACGAACCGGCGATCGCACGCCCGGTGGAGAGGATCTCGATGCCCGTGGCGAGGTCGACCGACCCGCCGAGGTCAGCGAGGACCGCCCGCGTGGACGAGAGTGCGGACCGCGTGGCGCTCCGCATGCTCAGCGCTCCCCGGCCGGCTGGCCCTGGGACGCCTCGAGGTCGGCGATGAAGCGGTCGACGACCGCAGCCGACTTCGCGTCGTCCCGGAGGGACTCACCGATCACACCGGAGGCGAGGTCGAGGGCGAGGGTGCCCACCTCGCTCCGCAGCGACTGGAGCGCGCTCTGCCGCTCGGCCTCGATCTGCGCCTGGGCGTTGGCGGTGATGCGTGCTGCATCTGCCTGCGCCTGCTCGCGGACCTCGTTGCCGATCGCGGTCGCGTCGGCACGGGCCTGCTCACGGATGCGCGAGGCCTCGGCACGCGCGTCGGCGAGCTGCTTGTTGTACTCGTCGAGTGCAGCGGCGGCCTGCTCCTGAGCGGCCTCCGCCTTCTTGATGCCACCCTCGATGGCCTCGGTGCGCTCATCGAGCATCTTCGTGATGCGCGGCGTCACGACGCGCCACATCACGAGGAAGATGATGACGAAGGCCACCGCGGACCACACGATGTCGTACACCGGTGGGATCAGCGGATTGTGGGTCTCCTCCGCCGCGATGATGAGTGCAGTCTGCATCGAGAAGCCTTAGTTGGTGAAGATGAAGTACGTCGCGATACCGATGAAGGCCAGGGCCTCCGTGAAGGCGATACCGATGTACATGAGGGTCGTCAGACGGCCCTGGAGCTCGGGCTGGCGAGCGACGGACTCGATCGTCTTGCCGACGACGATGCCGACGCCGATGGCCGGACCGATCGCAGCGAGGCCGTAGCCAACCGTCGCGATGTTGCCGTTGATCTCCGCGAGAACGGTCGTTGCGTCCACGTGTTTTCCTTTCGAGTGCGGCCCGACGGATGTCGTGCCGTATGGGGGTCAGAAGGGGTCGGTCAGTGCTCGTCAGCCAGCGCGAGCTGGATGTACACAGCGGTCAGCAGCATGAAGACGTACGCCTGCAGCAGCGCGACGAGGATCTCGAAGAAGCTGAACGCGATGCCGAACGCCAGGGTCCCGATGCCGAAGAGCTTGAAGAGGCTCTCGGCGTCGAAGAAGAAGAACCAGGTGGCCGAGAAGAAGAGCACCAGGAGGAGGTGACCCACGACCATGTTCATGAGCAGTCGCAGCGTCAGCGTCACCGGACGGAGCACGAAGGTCGAGACGAGCTCGATCGGCGTCACGATGATGTAGAGCGGCCACGGGACACCGGGCGGGAAGAGCGCGTTGCGGAGGAACGTGCCCGGGTGCTTGCGGAGGCCCGCGTAGATGAACGCGACGTACGCGACGATCGCCAGGATCATCGGCATCGCGATGCGGCTCGTACCGGCGATGTTCATGAACGGGATGAGACCCGTCAGGTTCATGAACAGGACACCGAAGAACACCGTGGCCAGGAGCGGCAGGAAGCGCTTGCCGTCCTTCTCACCGAGGTTGTCGAAGGTGTTGCGGCGGACGACGTCGAACGCGTACTCGATGAAGGCCTGTCCGCGGTTCGGGACGAGCTTCAGGGCACGGGTCCCGACGAACGCGAAGACGAGCAGCACGGCCACCGCGAACAAGCGGATGAGGACGATGCGGTCCATCTCGATCGGGGTCCCGGCGAAGAAGATCGGGTCCGGGAAGAACTCGTTGATCGACGGACCATGGAATTCGGCGGCCTTGCTGCTCCCCGCCGCCACGGTGTTGGCCGCGGCGGTGAGGGACAGGGGAAGAGCGTGGGATAGCAGCGCTGTCTCCTGTGTCGGCGCGCGCACACACGGCACGCGATGGTGGACTTTGTGGAGGCTCGTCCGCTCCGAGCGAGGCTCCGGACGCGGACTTCGAGAAGCCTATCAGGTGCGAGAGGCTTCTCGGGCTCTCAGGGCCGTGGGGTGTCGTTCCCAGGATCGACCGCGTCGCCGGGCTGGTGCACCCCGATCGGGATGCGGGCCTTGGCGACCGCCACCACGTCGATCACGAGCGACCCGACGACGCCCGCGATGATCACCACGGCGAGCACCGGGAAGTCCACCCAGGCGCGGTCGCGCAGTGCGAGCAGGACCACCAGGAAGAGCACGAACTTCAGGATCCACGTCCCCATCACGATCCCGAAGAAGGCGCCCGAGATCATCTGCCCCTTCGACACCCGGAGGGCGACGAGCACCGAGACCGCGGTGAGCCCGAGGAACACCACGCTCAGCACGGCGCCGAGCAGGCCACCGGCGAGTCCCGGCGTCCCGGCGACGACGAGCCCGACGGCTCCCCCGACGACGGCCAGGCCGACGGCGAGGAGGGCCGCCCAGAGGAGGATCCGGCGGAACACCGGCCGGACGTGGTCGAGGGCGTTCGGTGCGGTCACGAGGGGTCTCCAGGGATCGTTCGGTCGTTGGCGGCGCGGTCGAGCGGATCGAGGCTGGCGTCGACGACGGTGTTCGAGCGGGTGGCGGCCTGCGCGGCGAACTCCGCGCGCTTCCGGCCGAGCGGGGCGAAGGTGGCGATCGCGCACACGGTGAAGCCGATCGCGACGACGGTGACCACCCAGTACCACTCGACGAAGAGGAACAGCAGGCACCCGACGGCGACGGTGGCCGTCCACGCGTAGAAGATCAGCACGGCGTGGAAGTGGGAGTGCCCCATGTCGAGCAGACGGTGGTGCAGGTGCTTCCGGTCGGCCGAGAACGGCGACTTGCCCGCGCTGAGCCGACGGGTGACGGCGAGCCCGAAGTCGAGGATCGGCACGATCAGGATCGCGAAGGGCAGCAGGATCGGGATGAACGCCGGCAGCAGGGCCTGGCGTGTCGAGATGACCGCGGGGTCGATGTTGCCCGTCACGGACACGGCGCTCGTGGCCATCAGGAACCCGACGAGCAGCGCGCCGGCGTCGCCCATGAAGAGCTTCGCCGGGTGCCAGTTGAGGACGAGGAACCCCGTGCAGGCACCGACGAGCACCGCCGTGAGCAACGAGGGCAGGTTGAAGAAGAACTCCGTCTGCACGACCACGCGGTTGATGAAGAACGTGTAGAGGAAGAACACGCCGCCGGCGATGATCGCGACCCCGGCGACGAGGCCGTCCAGACCGTCGATGAAGTTGACGGCGTTCATCACGAGCACGACCGCGAGCACGGTGAAGATCAGGCTCATGTAGGACGACCCGACGCCGAGCGTGTTGCCGATCGGCAGCGACACGATCGCCACGCCCTGCCAGGCCAGGATCCCCGCGGCGATGATCTGCCCGGCGAGCTTCGTCATCCAGTCGAGGTCCCAGATGTCGTCGGCGACACCGAGCACCACGATGATCGTCGCACCCGCGAGCACCGCGATCACGCGCCCGGGTTCCGAGAACACGAGCCGGAAGTAGTCGGTCCCCGCGATGGAGGGGAAGAGGAACCAGGCCGCCAGCAGCGACACGATCACGCCGAGGTACATCGCGATCCCGCCGAGCCGCGGTGTGGGCGTGCGGTGCACGTCGCGCTCGCGGACCTTCGGGTACCAGCCGTAGCGCAGGCCGAGCTTCCACACGGCCCAGCTGCAGACGAAGCTCACCACGGCCGCGATGGCCCCGGCGAGCAAGTAGTACTTCACGTGACGAGGTCGGCTCCGACGACCCGGACGATGTCCTCGTCGGCGATCACCCCGTGTCGGACGATCGTCAGCTTCCCGCCGGTCGAGAGGCCGGTCGCGTCGACGATGGTCGACCCGGTCGAGGCGGCGAAGCCGTCGTGCACCGCGAGCGGTCCCCCGTCGAGGTAGACCGACACGCTGTCGCCGAGCATCGACTCGGCCCGGTCCACGTCCATCGCGGCAGGGTCTCCGGTCGAGTTCGCGGAGGAGACCGCGAGCGGTCCGACCTCCTGCAGCAGCTCGAGGGCGATGCGCGAGTCCGGCATGCGGAGCGCGACGGTCCCCCGGGTCTCCCCCAGGTCCCAGTCCAGCGACGGTTGCGCGCGCAGGATGACGGTGAGCCCGCCGGGCCAGAACTCGTCGACGAGGTCGCGGACCTGCTGCGGGATCTCGGTCGCCAACGCCTCGAGCGTCGGCGGTCCGGGGATCAGCACCGGGGGCGGCGACTGGCGGGTGCGTCCCTTGGCGTCGAGCAGGCGCTGGACGGCGGTCGCGCTGAAGGCGTCCGCCGCGACGCCGTAGACGGTGTCGGTCGGGACGACGACGAGTTCTCCCCGGCCGAGGGCGGCACGTGCGAGCCGCATCCCGGTCAGGAGCCCGTCGGGGTCGGTGCAGTCGTATCGGGAGGCCATGACTCGACGATGATAGTGCGACACAATGGACGGCATCGTGAACGAGACGCCCGCGCCCCGACTCCTGTTCCTCTTCGACATGGACGACGTGCTCGTCCGGTACGACTGGCGGGTCCGGATGGCGGCCCTCGGCGAGTACACCGGGCACTCCTTCGAGGAGCTCCGCCGACGCTGGTGGGACTGCGGCCACGAGTCCCGTGCCGAGGCCGGGCACTTCCCCGACGGGGACGCCTACCTCGCCGCCTTCGCCGAGGCGATGGGGTGTGCGGTGCCCGAGGCGGACTGGGCGCGCATCCGCGGCGCGGCGATGACCGAGCTGCCCGAGCGCATCGAGGCCGTCCGGATCGCGTCCGAGCACGGCCGTGTCGGCCTGCTCACGAACAACGGTCCGCTCGCGGGCCGGTGGATCGGGAGGTGGGCACCGTCGTTGCCGCCGCTCTTCGGCGAGCACCTGGACACGACGAGCAACTTCGGCGCGCGCAAGCCCGAGCCCGAGGTGTTCGAACGGGCGCTCGCGCACCACGGTGTGCCCGCCGAGCGCGCGTTCTTCGCCGACGACATGCCGGTCAACGTCGAGGCGGCCCGCGTCCTCGGCATCCACGCGGTCCTGGTCGAGGAGCACACCGACCTGCGCAGAGCGGTCCGCGCCTTCGTCGCAGCCCAGCAGCGGGTCGCCACCGCCTGACCCGTCACGTCCGCGACAAGCGACGAGCGCGGTTCCTCGCAGCGCTGTACCGCTGCGCAGCTCCGCCGAGGTCGCGTCGTGCGGGCACCGGGACGACGGCCGGGAGGCCCGGAGCCACCCCGCCTAGCGGGTGGCGGTGGTCGTGCGGTCGCGCCCCGTCAGGTCGACGTGCGTCTCCGGGGACCGGAACCCCCGCCGTGCGAGCACGTCGCGCACGCCGGCGCCCTGCTGCTCGGCGTGCTCGATGACGAGGAGCCCTCCCGGGACGAGGAGCCGCCAGGCGGTGTCGGTGAGTGCCCGGACGGCGTCGAGCCCGTCGGGTCCCCCGTACAGCGCGAGCGCCGGGTCGTGGTCGCGGACCTCGGGGTCGACGGGCACCATGTCGTCGGGGACGTACGGCGGGTTCGAGACGACGACCGAGACCGTGCCGTCGAGCTCCGGGAGCGCGTCGGCGAGGTCGCCCTCGACCAGTCGGACGGTGCCGCCGTGCGCGTCGATGTTGCGCCGGGTCCAGGGCAGCGCCTCGGGTGACCGCTCGACCGCGTAGACGAGGGCGTTCGGCACCTCGGTGTCCATCGCGACGGCGATCGCCCCGCTGCCGGAGCCGAGGTCCACCGCCACCGGCTCGGCCACCGCGGTCGCACGCAGTGCGTCGATGCCGAACTGCACGACGCCCTCGGTCTCCGGCCGGGGCACGAAGACGCCCGGCCCGACGGACAGCGTCAGCGCCCGGAAGTGCGCCTCGCCCGTGATGTGCTGCAGCGGGTCGCGGGTGGTGCGACGGGCGACGGCGTACCGGAAGCGCTCGACGTGCTCCGCCGCGATGGCGCCGCCCGTCAGGGCACGGGCCTGCACGGCACCCCGCGACGTGTCGGTCGCCCAGGCGAGCAGGAGTTCGGCGTCGACGCGCGGGGTCGGGACACCGCGCGCGACGAGCGCAGCGGTCGCCTCGTCGAGGAGGCGATCCGCTGCGGACGTGGGACGACTGTCGGAGGTGATCCGTGCCTCCAGACCGGGCCTAGGCGTCCTGGTCGCCGATGGCGGCCAGGCGTGCCTCTTCGTCCGCCTGGATGGCGGACCGGACGACGGGCTCGAGCGCACCGTTCATCACGCGGTCCAGGTCGTACGCCTTGTACCCGGTGCGGTGGTCCGCGATGCGGTTCTCCGGGAAGTTGTACGTGCGGATGCGCTCCGAACGGTCCATGCCGCGGATCTGCGACTTGCGCGCGTCCGAGGCGATGGCGTCGAGCTCCTCCTGCTGTCGCGCGAGGATGCGGGCGCGCAGGACGCGCATGCCGGCCTCACGGTTCTGCAGCTGGGACTTCTCGTTCTGCATCGCCACCGTGATGCCCGTGGGCAGGTGGGTGATGCGGACTGCGGAGTCGGTCGTGTTGACCGACTGCCCGCCGGGGCCGGACGACCGGTAGACGTCGATCTTGAGGTCGTTCTGGTTGATCTGGACCTCCTCGGGCTCGTCCACCTCGGGGAACACCAGCACGCCGGTGGTCGAGGTGTGGATGCGTCCCTGCGACTCGGTCGCCGGCACGCGCTGCACCCGGTGCACACCGCCCTCGTACTTCAGGTGCGCCCAGACGCCCTGGGACGGGTCGGTCGCGTTCGACTTGATCGCGACCTGCACGTCCTTGTAGCCGCCGAGGTCGCTCTCGGTCCGCTCGAGGAGCTCGACCTTCCAGCCCTTCGTCTCGGCGTAGTGCGAGTACATGCGGAGGAGGTCGGCCGCGAAGAGCGCCGACTCCTCACCGCCCTCACCGCCCTTGATCTCCATGATGACGTCGCGGCCGTCGTCCGGGTCCCGCGGGATGAGCAGCCGGCGGAGTCGCTCCTGGCGCTCCGACAGCTGCTCCTGGAGCGCCGGGACCTCGTCCGCGAACGCCTCGTCCTCGCGGGCGAGCTCCTGGGCGGCGGCGAGGTCGTCCCCCGCCGCCTGCCAGGCCTCGTACGCGGCCTTGATCTGGTTGAGCTCGGCGTACCGCCGGTTCACCTTCTTCGCGCGGGCCGCATCGGCGTGGAGCGCGGGGTCCGACAGCTGCTGCGTCAGGTCCTCGTGTTCCGCCAGCAGCCCGGCCACCGACTCGAACACGCGTTACTCCTGGTGGCCGTCGTGGCGACCGCCGGTCGTGGGGACCGACTTCTGCACCTGGACCAGGAACTCGACGTTCGACTGCGTCTCCTTGAGGTTGCGGAGGACGACGTCGAGCGCCTGCTGCGGGTCGAGCCCGGCGAGGGCACGGCGCAGGCGCCACGTGATCTTGACCTCGTCGGCGGAGAGGAGCTGCTCCTCGCGCCGGGTGCCGGAGGCGTTGATGTCGACGGCCGGGAAGATCCGCTTGTCTGCGAGGTGCCGGTTGAGGCGGAGCTCCATGTTGCCGGTGCCCTTGAACTCCTCGAAGATGACCTCGTCCATCTTGGAGCCGGTCTCGACGAGCGCGGTGGCGAGGATGGTCAGCGAGCCGCCGTCCTCGATGTTGCGCGCAGCGCCGAAGAACCGCTTCGGCGGGTACAGGGCCGCCGAGTCGACACCACCGGAGAGCACGCGGCCGGAGGCCGGCGTCGCCAGGTTGTAGGCGCGGCCGAGACGGGTGATCGAGTCGAGGAGCACGACGACGTCGTGGCCCAGCTCGACCAGGCGCTTCGCACGCTCGATGGCGAGCTCGGCGACCGTGGTGTGGTCCTCCGCCGGACGGTCGAAGGTCGAGGCGATGACCTCGCCCTTCACCGAGCGCTGCATGTCGGTGACCTCTTCGGGCCGCTCGTCCACGAGCACGACCATGAGGTGCGCCTCGGGGTTGTTCTTGGCGATCGCGTTGGCGATGGCCTGCAGCACGACGGTCTTGCCGGCCTTGGGCGGCGAGACGATGAGGCCGCGCTGACCCTTGCCGATCGGTGCGACCAGGTCGATGATGCGCGTGCTGAGCTTCGCCGGCTCGGTCTCGAGGCGGAGACGCTCGTTCGGGTACAGCGGGGTCAGGTCGTGGAACTCGACACGGGCCGCTGCCTCGTCCGCGGTCTGGCCGTTGACCGAGTCCACCTTGACGAGCGCGTTGTACTTCTGGCGCGCCTGCTGCTCGTTGTCGCGCGGCTGCTTGATCGCACCGACGATCGCGTCGCCCTTGCGCAGGTGGTACTTCTTCACCTGGCCGAGGGACACGTAGACGTCGCTCGGTCCCGGCAGGTAGCCGGTCGTGCGGACGAACGCGTAGTTGTCGAGGACGTCGAGGATGCCCGCGATCGGGATGAGGACGTCGTCCTCGGTGATCTCCGGCTCGAACTCGTCGTTCTGACCGCCGCGGCCGCGCTTGCGGTCACGCTGACGACGACCGCGGCCGGCCTCGGCCTCGTCGGCGTGCTGCTGCTGCTGGGCGTTCTGCTGCTGGCCGTTCTGCTTCTGCTGGCCGTTCTGCTTCGGCTGACGGTCGTCCTGCTTCGCGTCGCCGGACTTCTGCTCGTCCTGCTTGCCGTTCTGCTTCTGCTGCTGACCGTTCTGCGGGCCGGCGTTCGCCTGGCCGCCGTTCTGCTGGCCGCCGTTCTGCTGGCCGCCCTGCTGGTCACCGCTCTGCTGTTCGGTGCCCTCGGCGTTCTGCCCGCGGCCACGACCGCGACCACGGCTGCGACGTCCGCGGCGCGAACCGCCCTCGCCCTGCTGGTCGGCCTGGTCGCCCTGGTCCGTCGCCGAGGTCGGCTGCGCGCCGGTCGCCTCGTCGGTCTCGGGGGCAGCGGCCTGCTCGGCGCCGTCCCGCTGCTGGCCGCCGTCCTGCTGGCCGGCGTCCTGGTTCCCGCGGCGGCCGCGGCGGCGACCGGACTGCGCGGCCTCCTCCGCGTCCTTCTCGGCACGGACCTGGTCGAGCCCCGCGAGCAGGTCCTCGGTGCCGGTGTGCCCGTGGTTCGTGTGCTCCGCGGCCGAGGTCTGCGCGGTGTTCACCGTGCCGGCCGAGGAGGCGCGGCGCGAGCGGCGACCGCGGGGCTCCGGAGCCGACTCCGTCTGGTCGGCTGCGGCGTCGTCGGCGGCCGGCGAGGTCGCCGGTGCGGCCAGCGTCGGCTGCTCGGCGGGGGTCTCCTGCGCCGCGGGTGCGGCCTCCGCGGCGGCGGGTGCCTCGTCGGCCGGCGTCTCGGCAGCGGGGGCGGCGTCGTCGGTCGCGGGGCGCTTGTCCTCGATCGACGCGATGAGGTCGCCCTTGCGGAGCTTCGAGAGCCCCGTGATGCCGAGCGAGGAGGCGATGCGCTGGAGCTCCGGGAGGCGGAGCGCGCGCAGGTCGCTGGGGATCTCCACCGGGGTGGAGTCGTTGACGTTCGTCAAGGTCGGTGTTTCCTTTCGAACCGCAGAACGCGGAGAGTTTCCACCGTCCCGGCGCATGGGTGCGCTGCGACCGCCGTTCAGACGACGGACCGGGATTCGGTGATCTGAAAGAGAGTGCCCCCGCGCACCGGACCCTGCGCCAGCGCCGACGGATCCGGTTCGGATCGGTCTGTGCGCCTACGCTGGATCGGCTTCGAGCGCCGAGTGCGGCACCACTGTAGCACCACCGAGGTCCACGGCCAGCATGAGCGCCCGCCAGTCGGACTGCGCGTGTCGCGCCACCAGGTCGGCCGCGGTGAGGCGCTGTGCCGGGTCGCTGCCCAGCACGAGCAGGCTCGGCCCGGCGCCGGAGACCACCGCGGCGAGCCCGTGCTGCCGCAGCAGACCGATCAGTGCATCGGTCTCCGGCATGGCGCTCGCACGGTACGACTGGTGCAGCCGGTCCTCGGTCGCGGCGAGCAGCAGCTCCGGGCTCTGGATGAGGGCGGCGACGAGCAGCGCCGAGCGCGACACGTTGAACGCGGCGTCCTCGTGCGGCACGCTCGCGGGCTGCAGGGACCGCGCGAGCTTCGTCGAGAGCGTCGACGTCGGCACGAAGACCACCGGCGAGACGCCTCGGTGCACCAGCAGGCGCTTGACCGCGGGACCCTCGGCGGTCATCCACGCGATCGTCAGACCACCGAAGAGCGCCGGAGCGACGTTGTCGGGGTGGCCCTCCATCTCGGTGGCCAGGGTGAGCAGGGTCGACGCGTCGAGGTCGACGACCCCTTCGAGCAGGCCGCGGGCCGCCATCAGCCCGGCGACGATGGCGGCGGCCGACGAGCCCATGCCGCGGCCGTGCGCGATCGCGTTCACGGCGTGCAGCTCGAGTCCGGGCTGCTCCACGCCGGCGTGCTCGAGGCCACGACGAACGGCCTGCACCACCAGGTTCGACTCGTCGGTGGCGACCTCACCGGCACCGACGCCCTCGACGATCACGGTCGCGCCGGGCTCCGGGCGGACGCGGACGACCACCTCGTCGTAGACCGACAGCGCCAGCCCGAGCGAGTCGAAGCCCGGGCCGAGGTTCGCGGAGGTCGCCGGGACCCGCACACGGACCGCCCGTCCGGCCGGTACAGCGCTGCGGGCGGTCACGCCCTCCCCCGGTCCGGACGAGCGGTCGACGCTCACGCGGAGCCGACCAGTCCGAGCACCTCGGCGACCGACTTCGTGTCGACCGGGACGCTCGTCGGTGCGACCTCGCCGCCGTCCTCCGTGCGGAGGGCCCACTGCGGGTCCTTCAGGCCGTGGCCGGTCACCGTGATGACGACCTTCGCGCCCTGCGGCACGACACCGGCGTCCGCACGCTCGAGCAGCCCGGCGACGCCGATGGCCGACGCGGGCTCGACGAAGACCCCGACCTCGGCGGACAGGATGCGGTGCGCGGCGAGGATGCCCTCGTCGGTGATGGCACCGAAGTAGCCGTCGGTCTCGTCACGCGCCTCGAGCGCGTACTGCCACGACGCCGGGTTGCCGATGCGGATGGCGGAGGCGATGGTGTCCGGGTGGCGGACGACCTCGCCGGAGACGATCGGGGCGGAGCCGGCGGCCTGGAAGCCGAACATGCGCGGCATCCGCGTCGAGCGGCCCGCGGCGACGTCCTCGCGGTAGCCGCGGGAGTACGCGGTGTAGTTGCCCGCGTTGCCGACCGGCAGGAAGTGGAAGTCCGGGGCGTCGCCCAGCACGTCGACGACCTCGAACGCGGCGGTCTTCTGCCCCTCGATGCGGTCGTTGTTCACCGAGTTGACCAGGTGCACCGGGTAGTTGGCGGCGAGGTCGCGCGCGATGTCGAGGCAGTCGTCGAAGTTGCCCTGCACCTGCAGCAGCTGGGCGTCGTGCGCGACGGCCTGGCTGAGCTTGCCCATCGCGATCTTGCCCTCGGGCACGAGCACCGCGGCGGTGATGCCCGCGTGCGTGGCGTAGGCGGCCGCCGAGGCGCTGGTGTTGCCGGTCGACGCGCAGATGACGGCCTTCGCGCCGTGCTCGACGGCCTTCGAGATCGCCATCGTCATGCCGCGGTCCTTGAACGACCCGGTCGGGTTCATGCCCTCGAACTTGACGTACACGTCCGCGCCGGTGCGCTCCGACAGGCGTCGGGCCGGGATGAGCGGCGTGCCGCCCTCGCCGAGGGTGACGACGGGCGTCGCCTCGGTGACGTCGAGACGGTCGGCGTACTCGCGCAGGACTCCCTGCCACTGGTGGGCCATCAGGCTCTCCTTGTTCGGTGTTGTGCAGTCGGGTTGCTGACGGTGCGGGGCTAGGCCCCGACCACCCGCAGGACGCTGGTGATCTCGACGACGACGTCCTCGCCCCGGAGCGCGACGACCGTGGCGGCCAGGTCGGACTCGCGGGCGAGGTGCGTGCCGATGACGAGGTTCGCGGTGCCGGCCGTGCCGTCGCCCGGGTCGGTCGCGGCGGACTGCTCGACGGTCTCGACGCTCACGCCGTGCTTCGCCAGGACGCCGGCGACCGTGGACAGCACGCCGGGGGCGTCGGCCACGTGCAGCGTGATCTGGTAGCGGGTGCGGACCGTGCCGATCGGGAAGACCGGCAGGGCCGACTGGGTCGACTCCGCGATGCCGGGGCCGCCGATGACGTGACGACGGGCGGCGGACACCAGGTCGCCGAGCACGGCCGACGCGGTCTCGACGCCACCGGCACCGGCGCCGTAGAACATCAGGTCGCCGGCGGCCTCGGCCTCGACGAACACGGCGTTCTTCGCCCCGTGCACACTGGCGAGCGGGTGCGACTCCGGCACGAGCGCCGGGTAGACACGGGCGCTGACGCCCTCGACGCCGTCCTCGTCGGTCAGGCGCTCGGCGGTCGCCAGGATCTTCACGACGTAGCCGGCCTTCCGCGCGGCGCGGACCTGCTCGATCGTGACGGCGGTGATGCCCTCGCGGTGCACGGCGGCCAGGGGCACGGAGGTGTGGAACGCGAGCGAGGCCAGGATGGCGGCCTTCTGCGCGGCGTCGTAGCCCTCGACGTCGGCGGTCGGGTCGGCCTCGGCGTACCCGAGCTCCGTGGCGGTCGCGAGGGCCGCCTCGAAGGTCGAGCCCTCGCGGTCCATCAGGTCGAGGATGAAGTTCGTCGTGCCGTTGACGATGCCCATGATCCGCTCGATGCGGTCGCCCGCGAGCGAGTCGTGCAGCGGCCGGATGATCGGGATCGCGCCGGCGACCGCGGCCTCGTAGTAGAGCTGTGCGCCGACCTGCTCCGCCGCGGCGAAGAGCTCGGGGCCGTGCGTGGCGAGGAGCGCCTTGTTGCCGGTGACGACGTCCGCACCGGACTGCAGCGCCTGGAGCACCAGCGTGCGCGCGGGCTCGATGCCGCCGATCAGCTCGACGACGATGTCCGCGCCGAGGATGAGCGACTGCGCGTCCGTCGTGAAGAGCTCCTTCGGCAGGTCCACGTCGCGCGGAGCGTCGAGGTCCCGCACCGCGATGCCGACGAGCTCGAGGCCGGCACCCGCGCGCGAGGCCAGCTCGTCGCCGTGCTCGAGGAGCAGGCGCGCCACCTGGGAACCGACGGAGCCGGCTCCGAGCAGCGCGACGCGGACGTTGCGGTATTCGATCATGTGGTGCGCATTCCTGTGGGGCGGGCGGCAGCCCGGTCGGGTCGGGGTCAGCGGCGTCAGCCGGCGACGACCCCCGTGTCGCGGGCGAGCAGGTCGTCGATCGACTCGCCACGGACGAGGATACGGGCTGCGCCTTCCGCGACCGCGACGACCGGCGGACGGCCCACGTGGTTGTAGTTGCTGGCGAGGGACCAGCAGTAGGCACCGGTCGCCGCGACGGCGAGCAGGTCACCGCGGTGCACGTCGCCCGGCAGGTACTCGTCGTTCACGACGATGTCGCCCGACTCGCAGTGCTTGCCGACGACCCGGGTCAGCACCGCCGGGGCGTCCGAGCTGCGGGCGAGCCGGGCCGTGTAGTCGGCGCCGTACAGCGCCGGACGGGCGTTGTCGCTCATGCCGCCGTCGACCGACACGTAGGTGCGGGTCGCCGAGGAGCCGTCCTCGGTCTCCAGCGAGACGGGCTTGACGGTGCCGACGCGGTACAGCGTGGTGCCGGCCGGGCCGACGATGTAGCGACCGGGCTCGACGGCGATCTCCGGGACGGGGATGCCCCGCTCGGTGCAGGCGTCGGCGACGATCGTGGCGAGGGCCTCGGCGACGTCCTCGGGCGCGAACGCCTCGTCTGCCTCGGTGTAGTCGATGCCCCACCCGCCGCCGAGGTTCAGCTCCGGGACCGGACCCGTCGCCACGAGTTCGGCGTGCACGTCCATCAGTCGCCGAGCTGCCTCACGGAACCCGGACTCGTCGAAGATCTGGGACCCGATGTGCGAGTGGAGCCCGACGAAGGCGAGCGACGGCTCTGCCCGGACCGCCGCCGCGGCGGCGACGGCCTCGCTCAGGGGGATGCCGAACTTCTGGTCCTCACGCGCCGTGGCGAGGTACTCGTGCGTCGAGGCGTGCACGCCGCTGTTGATCCGGATGCGCACGCGCTGGACCGTGTCGGCGTCGGCGGCGGCACGCGCGACGCGGCCGATCTCCTCGTGGCTGTCGAGGACGATCGTGCCGAGGCCGACCTCGACCGCGCGGGCGATCTCGGCGTCCGACTTGTCGTTGCCGTGGAAGCCGAGCAGCGCGGGGTCCGCTCCCCCGGCCAGCGCGACGGCGAGCTCACCGGCGGTGCACACGTCCAACCGCAGTCCGGCCTCGGTCATCCACGCGGCGACCTGGGTCGTGAAGAACGCCTTGGCGGCGTAGTACACGTGGGCCCGCGTGCCGATGCGGGCGAACGCCTCGGTGAAGGCCGTGCGGACCCTCGACGCGCGTGCCTGGACGTCCCGCTCGTCGACGACGTAGAGCGGGGAACCGAACCGGGCGACCAGGTCCGACGCCGTGATGCCGCCGACGGCGAGCTCACCGTCGTCCGTCCGCGTGGCCGAGGCCGGCCAGATGCGCGCGGTCAGCGCGGAGGCGTCGGCGGGGAACCGCAGCCGCGGCGGGGCAAGGGGGTTGGCGCTCACGGGACCCGATCCTACCGAGCCGCCACGGGCCTCCAGGCCGGTGTTACGCCCGTCGACCGCGGTGGTGACGCGCCGGGATCGACGGCGTCAGCCGCAGTCGCCGACCGTGCGCAGGCCCTGCTCGGTCAGCGGCAGCGAGTCGGCGGTGACCCGGACGGTGGCCTCGGCGGAGGTCACGTCGACGGACCGGACCCGGAGCTGCTCGGGCAGGAACTGCGCCGTGCAGACCTGCACCGGGACGCCCGTGACGCCGGGGATGCGGTCGACCTTCAGGCCGAGGTCCGAGTTCGTGATGCGGACGCTCTGCGGGGTGATCGTGACGCCACGGCCGTCCTGCTGCGCCACCACGTCGCCGGTGGCCGCGTAGCCGATGTCGTACCCGAGCACCGCGGTCGAACCGGACAGCTCGACGCCGCCGTCGACGAGCCGGAGCCGCTCGAACAGCGGGCTGTACTTCGCCAGGTCCTGCACGCTCGTCGCGGCGAGGGTGACGTGGCCGTCGACGTCGTGCACGTCGCCCTTGCCGTCCACCGGGACGTCGCGAGCGGTGACGTCGGCGGCCAGCGGGACCCCGTCGACGGTCAGCCGGTCCGAGGTGATGTCGACCCGGTCGAGCGTGCCGGCGAGCAGCTGCGGGACGACGATGCCCTCGGCGTGTGCGGTGACCTCGCCGGTGGCGCCCTCCGGGAGGGACTGCTCGACCTGGTCGGCGATGATCCGGTCGACGACGCCCCGGAGCACGAACTCCGCGACGACGACGAGCGCGGCGAGCACGAGCACCAGGACGACGAGGACGACGGGCCAGCGACGGCGCTTCCGGGTGGGCTCGGTGGCGACGGACATGCGTCCCACCCTGCCAGGTGCTCCCCGCAGCCGGCCTGGAGGCGCGGTGTGCGCCCGGTGTGCGCGCTGCGGCGGGCGGGGCGCGGCGGGACGGGGCGAGGCGGGGCGGGGC